>DATLSB010000140.1:0-52176 GCA_035534415.1 Candidatus Dormiibacterota bacterium
TGACTCCAGCCTCGCTGAGAATGCGATCGAGCCATCCTGCCCCCGCGCCATGGAGTGCATCGTAAACGAACGAGCCTTTCGCTTTGCTTAGCACGTCGAAGCGGATCATTTTGCGCAGCTGCTCGAAATAAGGCGCGCGCGGGTCGATCGGCTCAAAATCGCTGGCAGGCTCGTCATGCTCGCGCGACGAGAAGTCGTCCTTCAACGCAGCGGCGCGTTTTTCGATGTCTTTGGTAACCTCGGGCAGCGCGGGCCCGCCATCCGGCCCGGAAAACTTCAGCCCGTTGTAAGCCGCGGGATTGTGGCTGGCAGTGATGTTGACGGCGCCGTCGAGCTTGCCGTGCAGGACGGCGTGCGAGATCACCGGCGTGGGCGTGGCTTCGCGGCACATCAGCACGCGGCAGCCGTGAGCTCGCAGCACGGATGCGGAAGCGCGCGCAAAGTCTTCGGAGAAGAACCGCGTATCGTAGCCGACGATGATTACCGGCGATTTTTTTGCGGCGCAGACGTGTCCGGCAATCGCCGCAGAGGCGCGCCGAACGCTGGCGAAAGTAAAGTCTTCGGCAATGATGCCGCGCCAGCCAGAAGTTCCGAAATGGATCGCGTTGCTCATAAGGGGCAGCCATTGTATCGTGTCGCGCAAGCGGCGTGAATCAGAGAATCGCCCGCTGGACAAATGTTTGCGAATTATTTTGAGGGCCGCGACGCGCGGACGATCGCGCGCATGAAGAAATAAAAAAGATGAGTGACAAAATCATCGTGTTGGTCACATGCGGGTCGCGGAAAGAGGCGCGGCGCATTGCCCGCGCCGTAGTTGAGGCGAAACTGGCCGCCTGCGCCAATTTGCTGACTGCGCCGGTTGAGTCGATTTACCGCTGGAAGGGGAAAGTTGAAGGCGCGCGGGAATTTCTGCTGATCTTCAAGACCACCCGCAAGCGGTTCGCGGCGCTTGAAGCGGAAGTGTGCCGGCTGCACAGTTACGAGGTGCCCGAAATTATCGCGCTGCCGATCGAGCGGGGATCGAAAGCCTATCTGGCATGGATTGACGAGTCCACGAAACCCGGGAAGCGGCAGTAGCTGCGCGATCCAGCTCGCCTTTTTTCGAAGGCGAGTGGTTACGCCAGTGTAAGCCCCTGATCGAGATCGGCGATTAAGTCTTCCACGTCTTCGATTCCCACCGATAGCCGAATCAGCCCATCGGTGATTCCAAATTCGCGCCGCACATCGGGTGCCATCGACGCGTGCGTCATTGACGCTGGGTGGCAGATCAGCGTCTCCACGCCACCGAGGCTTTCGCCCAGTGAGCAGATGCGCTGTGCATTGAGGACCTTACGCGCAGCCTCGGCTGATCCCACGTCGAACGACATCATCGCGCCGAAGCCCCGTTGTTGGCGCTTAGCGAGCCCGTGCTGCGGGTGCGAAGCCAGGCCGGGATAGTTCACGTATTTCACTTTGGAATGTTTTTCCAGATGCTCGGCGATGGCGATGCCATTCGAGTTGTGGCGTTCCATGCGCACCGCGAGCGTCTTCACGCCGCGCGAAACTAGGAAACAATCCATGGGCGCCAGGCCCGCGCCCGCGGCGCGCTGAACGAATTGAATCTTCGCGGCGTCTTGCGGGCGGGAGAGAATTACTGCGCCAGCGGTGCAATCGCTGTGGCCATTCAGGTATTTTGTGGCCGAATGGATGACCACGTCGGCGCCGAGCGCCAGTGGGTTCTGAAAATAGGGGCTCATGAACGTGTTATCGACCACGAACGTGAGACTGTTCGCGCGCGCTAGTTCGGAGACCTTGGCGATATCGGTAACGACGAGCGTTGGGTTCGTGGGCGTATCGACGTAAATCATCCGCGTGCTGGGCTTGATCGCCTGCTCGATTTGATCGAGGCGCGTAGTATCGACGAAAGTGAATTCTAGGCCGAAGTCCGTTAGAAACTTGGTCATAAGCCGGTGCGCGCCGCCGTAAACTCCCTTGGTGACGATGGCGTGGTCGCCGGGACGCAGCAGCCGCAGCACGGCATCAATGGCGGCCATGCCCGAGCTGAAGACAAACGCGCCGACGCCTCCTTCGAGTTTGGCCAGCGTGCGCTCCAGCGCTTTGCGGTTGGGATGATTCGTGCGCGCGTAGTCGTAGCCCTTGCTCTTGCCCACTTCTTCCAGCACATAGGTGGACGTCTGGTAGATCGGCGCGACTACCGCTCCGGTCAGAGGATCGGGCTCCTGCCCTACGTGAATCGCGTCCGTCGAAAATCCCATGCATTGCCTCCTGAGTCGTCTTGGCGTGCCGCTCGTTGAATAAGCGATCGCGTTTCACAAAGGGCCGCATCGCGGTCAGCTTTATTTCGGAGCGGATATGATACCCGAAGAATCCGGCGTGTAGGGGCATGCGGAGCAGATTCATCGTCGCTCCGCCCCTGGAAAGAAAACGCGACGTTCGGGTGCCGCCGTGCAACGCCGAAGGTCAGTGTTGAGTAGCGAGCTGATTTGGAGTAAAAGGTAGGCGTATGAGTCGCAGTAACCTCTGGCGCCGATCCGTATCGACAATTGAACTCGCGGCTTTCTCCACAGTCGTAATGTTCTGTGTCGCGGGCGTGTTGTTTCCAGCCGCTTCTGCCGCTCGACCGGCTGCTGCTCGACCGAATGTCGCAGTACCGGGTGACGTGGGGCCTCCTACGGGGCCCGCGACCAAGCTCAAGCTTCTCGTTTTGGATCCGGACGGCAAGCCGGTGGGTAACGCCAGCGTGTATGTTCGTTTTTACGCGGAAAGTGGCGGCCTCCTGCATCACGACAAGCTGGCTGAGCTCGATCTAAAAACCAACAACGATGGCACGGTCAAAGTGCCGCCGGTTCCTCAAGGAAAAATTTTGATTCAGGTGATCGCGAAAGGCTGGCACACGTTCGGCAAGTGGTACGACGTGGAGAAGAATCAGCAGTCGATCACGATAAAGCTCGAAGCTCCTCCCCACTGGTACTAAATTTTTGTACCGCAACGGAATGTTCCATTGAAGATTCTATTTCGACGATCTCAACCAACCTCGTCGAGTAGTACTTCACGCGTGGAAAACTCTCTGCATCGCGGGCGCGTTGCACGGAATTGGTGCAAACAGGAGTAACCCTAGAATTGGCCAGCGATTTCGAATTGCGCGGAAGCCTTTTCCACACGGTTTTCAACAGAACTGTTGAAAACTTTTACTGAAAATTCATCGACGGGATGCGCGGAGAAAGAAATGTGGTTCGTGAATTGCTCTGCGGGCCGCTTTTCGCGATCGTCGGCGCGCGAGGTCCGTCACTTTTCTATCGTTCGTCGGCCCGGCCGTCCCGACCAATTTATGCTAAACTCAGCGCCCCGCAGCTCCTTCTATCCGACATTCCGACGGAGGAATTCATGGGCGAAGTCACGCACGAGCAAGCCAATCTTTTGCTTCATCTTTACGAATTGCGCCGCGAGCCTCGCATGCGCGAGGCGCGCGAGTGGTACGTCGCGAGATTTCATCCCACCTCGTTGGATGGTGATGCAGTTGGCCCCGCCGGGAAGCGAAGAAAACGCGTCGATGCGTATGGTAACCAGCTATTGGAACATGGCGGCGAGCATCGTGAATCGGGGGCTGATCGACGAGGAATTCTTTTTCGAGAATACCGGCGAGCAATGGGCAGTGTGGGGACGCATCCGAGCGCTGGCCCCGGCGATGCGCGAGCGGAGCATGAATCCTCATCAATACGAACACCTGGAAAAGCATGTGAACCGCTTTGAAACATGGCGGGAAGAGCGCGCGCCAGGTTCTGGCGAGGCGATCCGTCGCATGATGCAAATGCAGCAGCCCGCAGCGGGCGCAAGAAAACACGGTGATTAACTGACATACGGCAGGAGCGCACCGCGTACAACCGAATGAAAGAGCTGATCCTCAACGCCGATGACTTCGGCCTCACTCGTGGCGTAAACGAAGGGATCATCCGCGCTCATCGCGACGGAATTCTGACCAACGCGACTCTGATGGCCAGCAGCCGCGCCTTTGACGACGCTGTCGCCCGCGCAAAGGCCACGCCGACGCTGGGCGTCGGTTGCCACCTAGTGATTGTTGGCGGCACGGCGGTTTCGCCGCCACCGGCGATTCCTTCGCTCGTCGATGCGGACGGCAAATTCCCGCGCACGCTGCCTCAACTGGTTGCGAGATTAAGTTCCGGCTCGGTACGCTCGCGCGACATCGAAACGGAACTGCGCGCCCAAATCGAGAAAATCCGCCACGCGGGAATCGAGCCAACGCACGTGGACACACACAAGCACACACACGTTCATCCCTTGGTGATGAACGCGCTCGGCAAAGTGGCGAACGAACTGGGGATTACCCGCGTCCGCAAGCCGGCTGAGGACCTGGCAGATTCGTGGGAAACGCAAGCGGCCGGCGAACGGTCCTGGAGCAGCCTCGCGTCGGCTGCGGCAGTTCGCGCAGCGGCGCTGTGGTTCGAATCGCTGGCGAGAAAATACGGCCTGCGCTCACCCGATCACTTCCTCGGACTCGCAATGACGGGCCGGCTCGGCGCGGCGGCCTTATGCCAACTCATCGACAACCTTCCCGAGGGCCGCACGGAAATCATGCTGCATCCCGGCATGTGCGACGCGGATCTTGCGAGCACCGGCTCACGCCTGCAACAGCAGCGCCAGCTGGAACTCGAAGCGCTGCTCGCGCCGGAAGTTCGTCGCGCCGTCGAACGCAATGCCGTCCGCCTGATCACCTACCGCGAACTGAACTAAGCAACTTGGCTGTAGCGCGAAGCCTGCCACCGGCTGCTCGCACCGCTGCTCGTCTCCCTCTCGCTGAATTTGGGATACAATGGCCGCAAATTCCGGCGCCCAACGCCGGAGGAATCGTTCGTCTGAGGAGAGAGCACCATGAAAACATTCAAGCCCACCGCGATCGTCGCCCTATTTTTGCTGGCAGCTTTGCCCGCCAGCGCGCAAATGTTCGGACGGCCCCAAATTCCCAGCGGAATTGTCAATCCGCTAGTAGGCGGCGGGGCCGTCTATGAATTCGACCAAGGCAACGGCCGGAAGAGCACCGTGGAAATCGCGATGATCGGCAAGGAATCTGTAGATGGCAAGGATGGCTATTGGATCGAGATGACCGTTTCCGACACGCCCATGGGCCAGATGATCGCTAAGGTACTGTATGTGATCGCAGAGGGCCGAGCGACAACCTCGAAGATGATCATGCAAATGGGTAGCCGGCCGCCGATGGAGATGCCATCACAAATGCAGTCATCGAACGGGGTTAACTTCGCCGACATCCGCAACAAAGCGGACGATTTAGGCATGGAGTCCGTGACGACGCCCGCGGGAACGTTTAGCTGCCACCATTATCGCGCCAAGGACGGTTCGGGCGACTCGTGGGTCTCCGAATCGGTACATCCCATCGGGCTGGTGAAAAGCGTAGACAAAGACTCCACCACGACTGTGCTGGTGAAGACGCTCACGGGAGTGAAGGACAAGATCACCGGGACGCCCGTGCCGTTCAATCCGATGATGATGATGCCGCAATCCAAGCAATAGCTGCGTAACACGCGCGCGGTTCGTACCCAGAAGCGGGCCGCGCGGCGCACGTGCTATTCGAGATCGGGCGGCGTGACCTTTTTGATCCACGCGTCGTAGTCGCCGGTGTAGCCGGTGCGCTGCTGAAGCGCGCGAATCCGTTCTTCGAGTTTGGCTACTTGCTCGGATGACAACGGAGGCCACACCTTAACGCGTTCGACCATCGCTTCGGCTCTCTCGACGGCGCGCTCCTCGGCCGCGTCGCTGATCGAGCCGAGATTTTCCGTGTCGGTGCCGACCCGCGCATACTCGTCAACTATCCGCTTCGTGACGCCCTGGCTGTGCACCAGCGACACGCGAATGTTCCCCTGGCCAGTGACAACATTGCCGACTCCGAACACGTGGCGATGTTCGGTGTGGCGCGGCGTCGGCTCGTCGGCAAACGCGTAGTATTCGCCCTTCATCGAAATTCCCGGCAAAATGTCCGGCACGGAGCCAATCGACGAAATCACCAGAGGCGCCCGAATCTCCTGCTCGGTGTCCGGCACCGGCTCGGCGCGGCGCCCATCGATTTTCGTTTCCGCCACTTTCAAACCCACCAGTCGTCCGTCCTCAACAATTAGGCCGGTAGTCAATCGCCGGTCCTGAAAGCGAAACAGGTATTTGTCTCGCGCCAGCCGCATCATCTTGCGGCGCACCTCTTCCGTCTTGGCGATTTGCTCCGGTGTGGCGTTTTCGGGAGCCTGCGCCAACGGCATATCCTGCTCGCGCCGGCGGTAAATCAGCAGGCAGCCCTTTACCCCTAGATGTTCGGGACGCACACCGTGCGCTTTGCAGAATGCGGGAATCCCTTTTTCCAGCTCCAGAACGCTGGCATCGATGCCGCAGGCTTTCAGTGCGCGCTCGTAATTTTCGAGCTGCAAAACTTTCACCACGTCGAGCGACGCCAAGCCGCCGCCCACAACGATCGCGCCATCAGGGGTTTGGTAACGCGGCCCCGCGTAACTGCATTCGTTCTTGTGGTTGTACCAGTAGATGAAAGGATTCTGATACAGAAGCCCTTTGCCGATGTACTGATTCGCGCCGGGCACGCCCAGGTCGCGGTCGCGCCACGCGCCGTTCGCCAGAATCACGGCAGAGAAGCCCCAATTCTTGCTCAGGTCGTCAAAATCGACGTCGCGGCCAAGCTTGGTGCAGGGAATGAAATAGACGCCGGGCTTGCGCAGGCGCGCGTCGATGCGCGCGTATTCCTGCTTGCGCTGCTCCACGTGCCAGCGGGGCAGGCCGTCCTCGATTTTTCCGTAGGGCCGTGCGTTCTGCTCGACCACGGCAACGCGAATGCCGTGGTCAGCTAAAATTTCCGCGGCTACAGAGCCGGAAATCGCGCCGCCGATGACTGCGACGAAATGTGCGCGGGGATTCGACACTATGGGCGACAATGTTGGTTAGGTCTATCCAATTTTAGCGGCCAAGCACCGGGATTGTACACCGGTCGCCCGCTTTTGCCCGGTCGCAAATTCGCTGTGCCGCGCTACGCACGCCCTCAACGAGAATGCCCGGAGCGAGATAGTACGCGGTAACGCACCTTTCCAGGGCATCGCGCTAGAATTTCCCATGGCCACTGCTCAGAGCTACGATCTCGCCGGGGGCGACAACGGTGACGCAATCGTGTTTCTGCACGGGATGCGCGTTACCCGCCGAATGTGGCAGCCGCAAATGGAAGCGCTCGCCTCGGAATTTCGGCTGATCGCCATGGACCTGCCGGGGCACGGCGCTTTGCGGAGCGAGCCTTTTCATGTGGAACAAGCCGTAGAGCAAATCGCGCAGGTGGTGGACCAAGCGGCGAATGGGCGCGCCTTAATTGTAGGAATCTCGCTCGGTGGTTACGTGGTCGTCGAATTCGGAGCGCGCTATCCGCAAAAAGCCGCAGGATTGGTGATAGCCAGCGCCTGCGTGGAACCTCGCGGATGGTACAACGTACCTTACAAGCTCCTGTCTGCGGTCATGTCCAACGTTCCAGAGAGCTGGTTGAGCCGGTTAAATCGCGCGCTCTTCCTGGCTGCTTATGGCGAGGAGCGCGCACAACCGCTGGTCGCACCCGGTTTTTACATGCGGGGCGGTGCAGCCAGCATCCGCGAAATTATGGGCCGCGAATTTGGGCCAAAGCTGGCGGCATATCCGGGGCCGGTGCTGCTGTTGAACGGCGAGATGGATCTTGGATTTCGCATCCATGAAAAACGATTTCTGGCTCTTACGCAGCAAGGCCAGTTGGCAGTGATCCCCCGGGCCTTCCACATCGTCAACATCGACCAGCCCCAGTTGTTTTCCCAGGCAGTTCGCCGCTTTGGGCGATCCCTACCGTGGTAGCCAAGGCATAGCTGCCTTCGTGGCCGGCGGCTCGCGTCGCAAACCAAATCGCCGAAGCGGGTGGCGGAACGCCCGGGTGCGCTATGCTGCCCATTGACGAAACTCGCTCGCAGGAGTTCAATTTTGATATAGTGCGCCGATAGACGGCGCTTTTATGGCGAAGCTGATGCCGGCCTAGGGTGGATGGGCAGACCGGCACAGATGATCTAAACGGGCTGACATGGGAGGTGGGCTCTATGCACGTTGGATACGGAACCGGTTTTCAGCACTTAGGCGATTATCCCGATGCGCTTTTTATGAAGCGCGAAGTGGGCCTCTGCGTGATGGCCGAAGAATTGGGCATGGATTCGGTCTGGGCCACCGAGCATCACTTTGACAATTATTCGATCAGCCCGGACGTGCTGCAGTTGATGTCTTACATCGCAGGCCGCACCAAGCGCGTGAAGCTTGGCTCGATGGTGATCGTGGTGCCGTGGCACGATCCGATGCGCCTGGCCGAGCAGATCGTTTTGCTCGATCACCTTTCCGGAGGGCGATTCATCCTCGGCGTGGGTCGCGGCTTGGCGCGCCGCGAATTCGAGGGCCTGCGCATCGACCAGAATGAGGGCAGGCGGCGCTTCGACGAATTCACCGAACTGGTGCTGAACGCGCTCGAAACGGGGTTCATGGAAGGCGGCGCTACCGTGAAACAGCCGCGCCGCGAAATTCGTCCGCGCCCGTTCAAGTCGTTCAAGGGCCGTTCGTTTGCCGCTGCGGCTTCCACCGATTCCGTCCCCGTGGTTGCGCGACTGGGGCTCGGCATGCTGGTGATCTTGCAAAAGGCGTGGAAACAGGTGACCGCGGACTTCGAGCTGTACCACAAGTGCTGGCAAGAACATCATCCCGGCGCTGAGCCGCCGAAACCATTCTGCTCCGGCTTCTGTTTCGTGGATGAAAGCGCCGACCGCGCCGAAGAACTCGCCCGCAAATATCTTTCGGCGAATTACCGCGCGGCGCTCGATCACTATGAAATCATGGGTAAGCATTTCGACACCACCAAGGGCTACGAGCGTTACGCCGACTTAAGCAAATATATGAACTCAATCGGCGCGGACAAAGCCGTCGAAGATTACATCCAGCTCATGCCCTGGGGCACGCCCCAGCAGGTGCTCGAAAAATTCTCCGCCATGAAGGATCTGACCGATATGCAAGGCGTGATGCCGAATTTCCATTTCGGCGGCATGCCGTACGAAGAGGCGGAGCGCAACGTGAAATGCTTCGTGAAGCACTGCATGGCGGAAATGAAGAGCTGGCCGGCAGCGTCGCTGGAAGAGCCAAAGGAACTGGAGCTCACCGTAGCGTAGCGAAACATCGCGGAGATTGCGCGAGGGAGGATCGAAAGGTCGTCCCTCTTTTTTTTCGCGCGGTTTGTTGAAGGTGATCGATCAGCGCTGCGGTTTGAAGTACAACACCGCCAGCGGCGGCAGCTTGAGCTTGATCGAGTAGGGCCGGTCGTTCCACGGTATCGGCTCGGCCATCACGCCGCCTCCGTTGCCGATGTCCGTTCCGCCGTAGAAATTCGAATCGGTGTTCAGAATCTCGCGATAGTATCCGGCGCGCGGCACGCCAACGCGATACTCGCGCACCACGGGCGTGAAGTTGGCGATGGCAAGAATGAAATCGTCGCGGTCCTTGGCTCGGCGCAGCAACGAGAGCACGCTGGCCGCCGAATCATTCACTTCGACCCACTCGAATCCCGACCACTCGAAATCAATTTCGTGCAGCGCCGGTTCCTGCGCGTGCAGCTGATTCAAGTACGCGACCAGCCGCTGGATTCCATGATGCGGCGGCGAATTCTCCAGCGACCATTCCACCTGAGCTTCGTGCCAGAACTCGCCTCTCTGCGCCAGTTCGCTGCCCATGAACAGCAGCTTCTTGCCGGGATGCCCGTACATGTAGGCTAAAAGCAATCGCAAGTTCGCGAACTTCTGCCAATCGTCGCCAGGCATCTTTTCGAGCAGCGCGCGCTTGCCGTGCACCACTTCGTCGTGCGAGAAGGGCAGCACGAAATTTTCGTGGAAGGCGTAGAGCATCGAAAAGGTCAAATCGCTGTGATGAAACTGCCGGTGAATGGGATCAAGCGCAAAGTAGCGCAGCGTGTCGTTCATCCAGCCCATGTTCCACTTCAGATCGAAACCCAGCCCACCCACGTACGTGGGCCGCGACACCGCCGGCCATGAAGTCGATTCCTCGGCGATCATCAGCGCGCCTGGATTTCGCTCGTGCAGCACTTCGTTGAGCCCCTTCAGGAATGCGATCGCTTCCAGATTTTCGCGCCCACCGTGTACGTTTGGAATCCACTCGCCGGGGCGCCGGGAATAATCAAGATAGAGCATCGACGCGACGGCATCCACGCGCAGCCCGTCGATGTGATACTGCTCGATCCAGAAAAGCGCGTTGGCCATCAGGAAATTGCGTACTTCGTTGCGGCCATAGTTGAAGACCAGCGTGCCCCAGTCGGGATGCTCGCCCAGCCGCGGATCCTCATGTTCGTAGAGATGCGTGCCGTCGAAGAACGCCAATCCGTGCCCATCGCGCGGGAAATGCGCGGGAGTCCAATCAAGCAGAACGCCCAGGCCTTCCTGGTGCGCGCGGTCGACAAAATATTTGAAATCGTCCGGCGTGCCAAAGCGTCTGGTCACCGCGAAATAGCCGAGCGTTTGGTAGCCCCACGAAGCATCCAGCGGATGCTCCATGATGGGCATGAACTCGATATGCGTGAACGCCATTTTTTTCGCGTAGGGGATCAGCTCGTCGGCCAGTTCGCGATACGTCAGCCAGCGATAGCCGTCGTCTTCCTTGCGCTTCCAGGAACCCGCATGCACTTCATAGATGGTGAACGGCGAATGCAGCCAGTCACGCAAAGCGCGGGCGGCGAGCCATGCGGAATCGTTCCATTCGTAGCGGTGAATATTCCAGACCATCGACGCGCTCTTCGGCCGCATCTCCGCGGCAAAACCGTACGGATCGGCCTTCTCCGCCACATGGTGGCCGAAGCGCGAGTGAATCTGGAACTTGTAAAGCGTGCCTTCCTTTAGTTCGGGGACGAAAATTTCCCAAATGCCGCTGTCGCCACGGCTGCGCATTTGGTGCGCGGTGCCGTCCCACGCATTGAAATCGCCGATTACGCTGGCGCTCGACGCATTCGGCGCCCACACGCCAAAGTGCACTCCTTGCACGCCCTCGACTTCGCGCAGATGCGCACCAAGCTTTTCGTATTTCAGCAGGTCGGTGCCTTCGCCGGAAAGATGCAGGTCGTAATCGGTCAGAACCGGGGGGAACGCGTACGGGTCGTAGCCCTCGACTTGCCGGCCATCCGCGAATTGGAAACGCCAGCGGTAGGAATCGGGAGGAATTGGATCGCCATGCTTCAGGCCGACGGCATCCGCCGCCAAGCTCGCTTCAAAAGCACCGTCCGGATGTATTTGATCGGCTGGGTGCTCTGCGCCATCCGCTTTCCAGATAATCTTCGCGTCGATGGCCCCGCGGCAAAATGCGCGGATCGCAAGCGCGGCTGCCTTGCCGTCGCGCTCCACCCAGTGCGGGCCCATTACGCGGAAAGGATCGGCGGATTGCGTGCGTGCCACGGCCTCGATCTGGATAGCAAAGGTATCCTGAACGTTGGGAACATCGCCCGGTGCTCGGTCGACCTTGGACATATTTCTGGGAAAGCCCGCGCTCTCCATTCCTATATTACCGGAGGAACCCGCTGGTGCAAGCCTTTCGCGAATGGTCACTCGTTGGAATTCTTGGTACGGACGTACCATTGTGCGGCAGCACACGAGTCGCGGAAGATATTGCGCGCGGGCCGGTTGATGCGCATGGGGCCTAAGCTCTTATCCCAGATAAGTTTGGACTAATGCCACGTCGAAAAGCTCCGGGCAACCGGAAGGGGAAGCTTGCCGCGCGTGTCCCGAAACGCGCCCAACGAGCCGCGCCCGAGCCCCATCGAAACAGCAAAGCTGCGCCGCGGTTCAAGAATCCGCTGGTTAGCAGCTCTAGCTTCGAGCTGCTTTTTTTCAGCAATCCCTACCCGATGTATGTTTTTGACAAAAAGACTCTCGCGTTTCTGGAAGTGAACGCGGCGGCCGTCGCTGCCTACGGCTATTCGCGCGAAGAGTTTCTCAGGATGTGTATCACGGACATCCGCCCCGCCCAGGAAGTTCCTCGCCTCTTAAGCCGCACGCCGACGCACGATAAACCAGTGGAATGCCAGGGCCATTGGCGGCATCTTCGGAAAAATGGCCAGGTTTTCGACGCGGAAATCACCACCCAGGGAATATCTTTTTCCGGGAAAGACGCAGCTTTGGTTGTGGTGCAGGATGTTACCGTCAGGCTCTCTGCTGAAGGCATGGTCGCCGAACACACCGCCTATCTCCACGCGTTGACGGACAATAATCCTTCGGCGCTCGTCGCCATCGACATGGAGCGGCGGGTGCAAATGTGCAATCCGGCTTTCGAGCGCCTTTTCGGTTACCGCCTCTCCGATATTCGAGGACGCGAGCTCGAATCTCTGGTTTCCATCCCCGGCCGCGAAAGCGAAAGTATCGGTCTCATCGAAGAAATAGCCCGCGACGGGAGCGTCCATGCGGCAGCGCGAAGACGCCGTAGCGATGGCTCTCTGATAGATGTCCGGATCACCGGTGTTCCTCTGGTCGTCAACGGCCAGCAGCAGGGCTGCTTCGGAATTTACGAGGACATTACCGAACGAAGCCGCGCCGAATCGGCGCAACATCGCGCAGAAGAGCGCTACCAGCGCATCTTCGAAAACGCCATCGAAGGGTTTTTCGAGTCGACGCCGGCTGGTAAATTTTTAACCGTTAATCCCGCCATGGCGCGCATCGCCGGATATTCTTCTCCCGCGGAGATGATCGCGGAAATCCACGATATCGGCCAGCAGCTCTACGTCGATCCGTCCATCCGCGACGAGGTCAAGCGGCGCCTGGAAGAACAGGGAGAGCTCAACGGCTTCGAGTGCCAGATGCCGAGGAAAAACGGCAGCATCATCTGGATCTCTATGAACGTCCGCGCTCTGCGCGACGCACGCGGCAACATTACCAGCCATGACGGCACCGCTGAGGACATTACCCACCGTAAGGTCGCAGAGCTCCGCCGGCAGGTCAGCACCGAAATTATTCATGCGGTGGGCGCCACGGAAAATCTGGACGACTTGCTGGCGGAGATTCATAGCGCGATCAGCAAAGCGCTTGATGCGGAGAATTGTTTCGTCGCGCTGCACGATCCGGCGGCCGGCACGTTCAATTTTGCGTTCTTCCAAGATAAATTCGATCCACCGCCGGCTCCGCAGCAACTGGGCCGCGGTTGCGCTGCGTACGTTTTTCGCACCGGCGAGCCCCAATTGATTCCACCTGCCAGGCTCAAGGAACTTCAGGCGATTGGCGAAGTCGAACTGGAAGGCACGCCTTCGCGTTCTTGGCTTGGAGTGCCGCTGCGCACACCATCGGAAACGATTGGCGTTCTCGTGGTGCAAAGCTATGAGCGCGATAACGCGTATACCGAGCACGATCTCGAATTTCTTTCTTCGGTAGGGGGCCAGATCGCGTTCGCCATCGACCGCAAACGCGCTGAAGCACGCGTCCGCGAAAGCGAAGCTCGTTTACGCGTGCTGATCGAGCAGCTGCCCGCCGTCGTTTGGACTGTTGATACCGACCTTCGATTCACGTCGGCGCTGGGCGCGGGTCTGGTCCGGCTGGGCCTGAAACCCGATGAAGTTGTCGGCAAGCTGCTCTCGGATTATTTTGAAACCACCGATCAAATGTTTTTGCCGATCTCCACTCATCGCCGCGCGGTGGCCGGGGAGCCGGTCACTTTCCAGCTCGATTGGAAAGACGGCTCGTATGCCTGCCACGTGGAGCCGCTTCGCGACTCTATGGGCGATATTCATGGAGCGATCTGCATGGCGCTCGATGTTACCGATCGCAAGCGCCTCGAGGAGCAATTCCGGCAATCGCAAAAAATGGAAGCGGTGGGCCGCCTGGCCGGCGGCATCGCCCACGATTTCAACAACCTTCTGATGGTGATCCAGGGCTACGCCGACCTGATGGCTGACCGCCTTCCGGCGGGAGATTCGCTGCGGCGCAGCGCCGAGCAAATCCAGACCGCCGCGCGCCGCGCCACCTCCCTTACCCAGCAGTTGCTGGCTTTCAGCCGCAAGCAGATGCTGGCGCCAAAAGTCCTGAATATTCACAGCGTAGCCGGCGACATGGAGAAGATTCTGCGGCGCTTGATCGGTGAAGACATCGAGCTGCGCACCTCCACAGTTCCCGACCTCTGGCTCGTGAAAGCCGACCGCAGCCAGATCGAACAGGTCATCATGAATCTGGCGGTCAACGCGCGCGATGCGATGCCCCGCGGCGGCAGACTAATGATCGAGACGGCCAACGTGGAGCTCGGCGAGACTTCCGCTCAGCCGCCGACGGTTTTAACTGCGGGCAAATACGTGATGCTCGCTGTCACCGACAACGGCTCTGGCATGGATACCGCCACGCAGGCGCATATCTTCGAGCCTTTCTTCACCACCAAGGAAAAAGGGAAGGGAACGGGCCTGGGACTCGCCACTGTCTACGGAATCGTCAAGCAGAGTGGCGGCTACATTTGGGTCTACAGCGAGCCGGGCCGCGGCACGACTTTCAAGATTTATCTGCCTAAAATCGAAGAGGAAGTTGCGGGCGACCTGTTTGACCGCCGACCTGGTTCTGCGGATCTGCCGCGCGGGTCCGAGGTTGTGCTCCTCGTTGAAGACGAGAAGGGCGTGCGCGAGCTGGCGCGGCAGTATTTGGAAATGAACGGCTACACCGTTATTGAGGCGGAAGACGGCCACACCGCCCTCGAACTCTCCGCCATGCACATCGGTCCAATTGACCTGCTTCTCACTGATGTGGTGATGCCCGGCATTAGCGGGCGTGAGCTCGCGGACCGGATTTCCCGCTCGCGGCCCGGAATCAAAATTCTTTACATGTCCGGTTACACCGACCAGGCCGTGGTGCACCACGGCATCTTGGAAAGCGACGCTGTTCTGCTGCAAAAGCCGTTCAACATGGCCTCGCTCGCCACGAAGCTCCGCGAAATTCTCACCGCCGAAACTGTTCAGTAAGGCTCAGATTGCAGGGCCGAGTCCTCCGACGCCGCTCTAACGTGGGTGGTTCCAACTGAAACACCTGCGCCTGTTAGGACCATCGCAACGCTTTTGTGTGCCACTACTGGCGATGGATTTCGGGCCTTGTTCGCCGCGTAAGTTCTTTGCTACTCAACGTTTTCCGGTTAATTCCCCAGAAGAATGGATCGCGCCGTCTTGGCGTTCCGCGTGCAATCTCCATCTGCGTAGGCGGTAAGAACAAGGCGCAACGAGTTGCGCCGCAGCAAGGGGGAAAAGAAATGTTAGAGAACAGAGCCACGAGAACTGAAGGAAGCCCGACAGAGGACTGCATCGGCGAGCGTCGTCTTTGGATCGCCGTGCTGGTTACGGCCGTGGAAGAATGGCGCAGCGGAAATTTGCGCGAGCGTCGCGAAGCTCAGAAATTTTTATTTGAGAATGATAACGATTTCGACCGCGTCTGCGCCTCTGCGGGAGTGGATCCTGGCGGTTTTCGCTCCAATCTTCTGCGCATCGGAAAGAAAATCGATATGCAGGGGACGTGGAACCACCACATGGCCGCCTAGGTTGCGACTGCGTCGCCTCTCAACGTCGCCGCGCGCCCGTTCCGTTCGACAGGCATGCCGTGATTGCTAACTTGCGCCGCTAGCGCCATCTTAAGTCGGCCTAAATAGCGTAAGATTCTCTCCGCCGGTGGCTCCGGTATTTCATGACTTCCTCGAACGATGCCGCGTGCCCCGAAAAGCAGCTTCTGGTTTACTGCGCACGCACGCGCATCGACACGCCTGTAGCGGACGAAATGTGCCGCCTGCTGGCGCTTCCTCTCGACTGGGATTTTCTCCTCGCGCAGGCCGCTGAAAATTCGGTCGCGCCGCTTCTGAGCTGTCAGCTATCCACGATCGCGCCGGATGCAGTGCCGCCCGCACAGTTCGCGCGCCTGAAGAGCATGGTTCGCGCCGGCTCGGTACGCAGTCTGGTGCTATCGGCCGAGTTGATCCGCATTGTGGAAGCATTGGCGACTGCTGGAATCGAAGCGTTTCCGTATAAGGGGCCGGTGCTGGCGGTGCAGGCTTATGGAGATGTCGCTCTGCGCGAGTTCGCCGACATTGACCTGGTTCTTCGCCAGAGCGATATGGCTGCCGCGAATCGGGCGCTCGTCGCTCTTGGGTTCGCGCCGCAATTTCCGCCGATTTTCGCGCCGGAGGCGCCCTCGCCGCTGATCCCCGGCGAATATGATTATCGCGACGCCGAGCGCCATCTGACTGTCGAGCTTCACACGGAACATACGCTGCGGCATTTTCCCGTACCGCCCAATCTTGACGATATCGCGGGGCGTCTTGCGCGAATCTCGATCAGCGGCCACCAGATTCGTACGTTCAGCGTGGAGGATACGCTCGTCTTTCTGTGCGTTCATGGCTCTAAAGATTTTTGGGAGCGTTTGCTGTGGGTCGCGGACACCGCCCAATTGATCGCAGTGAATCCGCAGCTGGATTGGGATAGTGTTTACCGTTTCACCGATTCAGTTCGTGCGCGGCGCATGTTGCATCTGGGGCTGGCGCTCGCGAGCCGAGTGTTCGGTGTTTCTTTACCGGATCAAGTTCGCGCGCGCGTCGCTTCCGACCACGTGGTGGATTCGGTGGCCTCGCAAATCGAGCGCCGCCTGCTTGGCCGGTCGGTACCGCCGCTTCGTTCGCGCGCCACTTTCCGTTATCGCCGCTCGATGGTGCCCGGCACCCTCGCAGGATGGCGCTACGCGCTGCGCCTCGCTACCGTACCTGCCGCGGAAGACTGGCACACGATTCGTCTGCCGCGCTGGCTTGCGCCCCTCTACGCAGCGCTGCGTCCGTTTCGCTTGCTGCGCAAGTACGGAACGTCGCAGAGCACTCCCGCGCGCCCGCCATCCTGAAAGAAAACTCGCGATTCGAGCAGATTGCGATTGGCGTAAATGGTTAGGATGCGCTCGTTCGCCAGTTGCGTATCACGGCCTGACGATCATCACTTCGGTCGACTTAACCAGTGCCGCGGCCGTCTCGCCCACTTTCAGCCGCATTTCGCGCACGGCATCCGCGGTGATGATGGATGTGATCCGCTGGCCGCCAATTGAAAGCGTCACTTGCGCCATCAAGCCGCTCGTCTGAATATCCGTCACGCGGCCCACGAGCTGGTTGCGCCCGCTGATGCGCCTAAAGTTCTGGCGCCGGTCGCTTACTTCGCCCTGCTCCGAGGCGCGATAGAGAAAGCGGTCTACTTCCTTTTCCGGGACGCGGTGATGGCCGCCGGCGGTCTTCACCGTGTGGATCTTGCCTTTGTAGATCCATTGCTTCAGCGTGGGGTAGCTGATCCCCATCACTTGCGCCGCTTCGCGCGGCGTGAATAGCTTCATTTCATGTTCCGTGGCCATGGAAGTTGCTCGCAAGCTTGTCATTCCGGGCGCAAATTGTAAAGCATGGCGCGGAGCGGCTCACACCGCAGCCTGGCGAAATAACTTCCGCTTGGCGATTTCCACAAGCAACAAATACGTCACCACCGATACGCCTAGAAACACGAAATACGGCGCAGGCAGGGGCACGAACCCGAGGATAGCGGCCAGCGGCGAAAAGGGAAGGAACACGCCGATCACTACAATCGCGATGGTGGTGAACGCCAGCGGTCCGCTCGGCCGGCTTCGCAATGGATTGCCCATGGTACGGATGACGAACAGCACCAGAGTTTGCGTGGCGAGCGATTCGACGAACCAGCCGGTGTGAAACAGCGCTTCGCCGGCGTGGAAATAGCGCAGCATGAGGTAGAACGTCAGGAAATCGAAAATCGAGCTGATCGGCCCGATGAAGATCATGAAGTTGCGGATCAGGCGCATGTCCCAGCGTTGCGGTCCGCGCAGGTAGGCGTCGTCCACGTTGTCCGTGGGAATGGTGATCTGCGCCGCGTCGTACATGAAATTGTTGAGCAGGATTTGGGTGGAAAGCATCGGCAGAAATGGCAGAAAAATCGACGCCGCCGCCATGCTGAACATGTTTCCAAAGTTTGAGCTGGTTCCCATCAGCAGGTATTTCAGCACGTTGCCCGAAGCTCTGCGTCCTTCGATGATTCCGCCATGCAGGATGCCAAGCCCGGGTTTCAGCAGGATAATATCGGCCGCGTCGCGGGCCACATCAGCAGCGGAGGATACGGAAATGCCCACGTCGGCAGCGTGCAGCGAGGGCGCGTCGTTGATGCCGTCGCCCATGTAGCCAACTACGTGCCCGCGCCGCCGGAGGGCTGAAATGATGCGCAGCTTTTGCATCGGCGACACGCGCGCGAATACGGTGGCTCGCTCGGCCATGTGTCCCAGCGCCGGATCGCTCGTCTGATCGAGCTCGTCGCCCAGCACGATTTCGGGATCGTTCAGGCCAACCTGTTCGCAAACGTGCCGCGCAACCAGTTCGTGATCTCCGGTGATGATTTTCACCTGCACGCCGTCGCGCCGCATGTTGGCCAGCGATTCAGCAGCATCAGGAGTGGGAGGATCGGAAAACGCCAGAAACCCCGCGAGGGTGAGAGAGGATTCGTCAGCCAAAGAAAGTTCGTGGTGATCGCGCAGGATGCGATAGGCGACCGCCAACACGCGGAAGCCTTGCGCAAAAAGAGCTTCGTACGCGGCTCGAATGCGCTGGAGTTGTTCGGGCGCGAGAGCCGCCACAGCGCCAGCGAGTTCGTAGGACTCGCAAACCGAGAGAATGCCTTCCGGCGCTCCCTTAGCGATCAGCAGTTGTTCGTCGTCCGGGCGATCCTGGTGCGCCACGACGATGGAAACCCGGCGGCGATTGAAGTCGAAGGGAATTTCGTCGCACTTGCAGTAATCGCTCTCGGGCTGCGGAGCGCGCAGCAGAGCTTCGTCAAGTGGGCTGCGGATGCCTGATTCAAATTTGCTGTTGAGGTAGCCGAGCGCGAGCGCGCGATCGGACGCCTGCCCGAATGGATCGCATGAGCTGTACAAGGTCATCACGCCGGTGGTGAGCGTGCCGGTTTTATCGGAACAGAAAACGTCGATGCTGCCGAAATTCTGAATGGCAGGCAGGCGCTTGACGATCACTTGTTCGCGTGCCATGCGCACCGCTCCGCGCGCCAGCGTCACGGAAGTGATCATGGGCAGAAATTCGGGGGTCAAGCCGACGGCGAGCGCCACGGCAAAGACGAAGGACTCGAACGCGTCCTTGTGCATGGCCACGCGCACGACCAGGATGAACAGCACCAGGAAAAATACGGTCCGCGTGATCAGCATTCCGAAGCGGCGCAAGCCATGC
Organism: Candidatus Dormiibacterota bacterium; assembly: GCA_035534415.1. GTDB lineage: Bacteria > Acidobacteriota > Terriglobia > Acidiferrales > UBA7541 > Palsa-295. The sequence goes on from DATLSB010000140.1 coordinate 19,327, forward strand.
TCGAATTCGGTTTCCTGCGGCCGTTCTGCCAGGCGTTCTGCGATGGCCCCGAATGCCGTTCGCGGTCCGGTGGCGAGGGTTTTCGCAACGGCGGTGCCGCTGACGACCGATGTGCCGAGGAACACGCGGTCAGGCGCGTCGGGAGTGCCTTGGGTGGATTTGTCTTCCGGCCGGGCATTCTTTTCAGCGGGCATGGACTCGCCGGTCAGCGCGGCTTGTTGCACGTACAGGTCGCGAGCTTCGAGCAGTTGCGCATCGGCGGGGACAAGATCTCCGGCGCACAGGCGGACGATATCGTCAGGAACAACTTCGTGACGCTTAATTTCCTGCCACGAGCCATCGCGTAGCACAGTAGCGGTCAGGCTAACGTGCTCGCGTAAGCGGGCAATGGCGCGGCGAGAGCGAAACGTCTGCGTGAAGTTGATGGCGATGCTGAGCACGACGATGAGGGTGATGATCGCAGCGTCGATGCGCTGGCCGAGCACGGCGGAAATCAGCGCGGCCACTAGCAGAATGACGACAAGAGGATTTAGAAACAGCAGCAGGATCTCGATGGCGAGCGCGCCGCGGCGAGCGGGATTGGGATCGTTCGGCCCGAATTGCGTGAGGCGTTCGGCGGCCTGCTCCGAATTTAGGCCGGGCCAGGGAGGCGAAGCGGAAGCGACGCCGCCGGACGAAGGAAGAGTTGTGGAGGACATGTTCTAGGCGGGAATTCTACAGCCAGAAGCGATCTCAGAGGAGAATGGGAGGCGAAAATATAACGGGAATTGAAAATGCACCGGGAAGTTCCGCCCTTGGGTATGCCCGACCGTGTGTTTTCTATAACTTACATGTGTGTGAGGTCGATTGACCGTTCCGCCCCTAAAAAGGCGCAAATGGCGGTTTTTGACTCGTATTTGCTGGGCAGAACTCGCCCGCTCAATGCTGGCGACGAGCGACAGCTGATCCGGTTTCGCGGGCGAGTCGTTCGTGGCCCACTCTGCGCCGAGTTTTGGGTCCAACAACTTCATGGCAGAAGTAGCGTAACAAAATGCTTTGCGTAAACAAGAACTAAGAAGTACAGGTTATAGAACCTGTACTTCCGTACTGTAACCTGTGCGGTTTTGTCCGTCGGCGCGCGGTTCGGAGTAGCATTCCATCGATAGAGGGGTAGAATCCTGCCAGAACGGCCGAAGAGCGTTCGCGGCAGACGGGCGGGAACGCAGGTCGATCGCGAGGAGATCACATGAAGAAAATCGTGCAGCGGGCGTCCCGGGCCATGGCGGTGTCGGCAATCGCAACGGCAATGGCACTTTGCGCGTTCGGTGACGGGGCGGCGAAGACAGTGACAGGAGTGGTGACGGACATGGATTGCGGCAGATCGCACGCTATGATGAAGGGCAGCGGGAGCGACGCGGAATGCGTCCGCATGTGCGTGAAGGGCGGAAGTGCGTATGGACTGGTGGTAGGCGACAAGGTGATTGAGCTGCGCGGTCATTCGACGGAGCTGAACAAGTACGCGGCGCAGAAGGTCACCGTCAGCGGGACGATGCACGGCAAAGATCTGCTGGTCGCGTCAGTGAAACCGGCGAAGTAGCCTCGCGTGCGCGCCATTGAGGGTTTTAGCGGTGAGTGAAGCCGATACAAAAGAGCACTGGGAAAAGGTGTACCGACGCCTTCCGCCGGAAGCGGTGAGTTGGTACCAGCCGCATCTGGAGACTTCGGTTGAGCTGATCGACAAGGTCGCCTGTGGGCTGGGCGCCTCGATTATTGACGTGGGCGGCGGGGAATCTACGCTGGTCGATGATTTGCTGGCGCGCGGATACGAGCGCGTTACGGTGCTCGATATTTCCGAAACGGCCATCGACACGAGCAAGCAGAGGCTCGGTGCGGCGGCTGCGCGCGTGAGGTGGGTCGCGTCGGATGTGACGTCGGCGACATTTGAGCGCGGCGCTTATGACGTGTGGCACGATCGCGCCGTTTTTCATTTTCTCACTACGCCGGAACAGCGAGTTGCGTACGTGCGAAACGTGGCGCGCGCCGTAAAGCCGGGTGGATACGTGCTGGTGAGCACATTTGGTCCTCAGGGGCCGACGAAGTGCAGCGGGCTGGACGTGATGCGTTACGACGCCCAGCAACTGCACGGCGAATTCGGCGCGCAGTTTCGCGCCGTCGAAAGCCGGGAGGAAATTCATCGCACGCCGAGCGGAGGCGTGCAGCAGTTTATGTATTGTTTGTGCCGGGTGGAGTAAGTTGCGGTGTCACGCTCGATAGTGATCGTGCGAGAGCTGAAATAAATGGGATTCGTGCTATTGGCTCCGTCGCGACCATAGCGGTAGTCCCTGCTCATTTCGCAGCGTCCAAGTGTGGCCGTCTTTTTTGATCTGTCTCGCGATCACCACTTCCTTGCCCTGGTACTTCACTTTTGAACCGGTCACCTCGACGCGATCGCCCTTCGAAAAAGAATAGGAATTCTTCTTCAGGTACCAAGATGGGCCGACATGAACGGTCAGCGTTTCGCTATCTCCTTTTACGATCAAGTGCGTTCCAGTGCTGCGACCCGGTCCAGGCACTTCCTTCACTGCCTGAACGACGCCTGTAAGCGTGGTTTCAGTTTTCGTATCGTAGAGCGGTGATCGCATCGCCCGCCCTTGGCTCCATGCATATGCCGTTGCGGCACTCAGCGCGACCGCAATGGTAAGAAATTGGCAGAAACTCCGCCGAGCGGTGGTATTTCTCATGGCTGCTCCCTCATCGTCAGATCGCGACTCAAATTTCTCGTCGTTCAATCGCAAACGAAAGTCGCTAAGGCGATTGGACCAGAACAACAGAGCGGCGACTGTGACGCCGGTCACGGGTCGCTCGCCGATATTGAGCAACAGGTGCAGAGTTCAGGCTTAAAAGCGGGCGGAGCCTTCCATGCCGGCTAGGCGGCGCGGGTCGTTGCCGGGGATTTGCATCGTGAAAATAGATTCGACGCTGGTGTAGTCGTAGTAGCCGAGGCGGGCAATGGGGCGCGCTTTGAGGATGTCGATGTGGCCGTCGGGCGTGAGGTAGTCGTCGGCGATGTGAATGGCGATGACGCGGCCGAAGACGATGTCCACAGTGCCCATGGTGCCGTTGCCGGGCAGGCGAATGGTTTGGTGGTAGGCGCACTCAAAATGCACGGGCGATTCGGCTACGCGGCAGGGCTTGACGATGCGCGAGGGCGCTTTGGTGACGCCCGCGAGATCGAACTCGTCCACATCGGGCGGAACTTCTTCGGCGGATTTGTTCACCGCTTCGCGGAGCGCGTAGGTGGCCATGTTCCAGACGAACTGGCCGGTCTGCTCGGTGTTGACGACGGTGTCCTTGCGGTGGCCGCGCGTGTTTTGGTTGGAGGCGAACATCACGTACGGCGGATCGAAAGTGAGATTCTGAAACTGGCTGAAGGGCGCGAGGTTGTGGACGCCTTCGTGGCTCACCGTGGAGATCCATCCGATCGGGCGCGGCACTACGCAGGATTTGAACGGGTCGTGCGGCAGGCCGTGCTGCGTCTTGCCGGGCTCGTAGAACATGGATGGTGCCTCCGATGCAGTGGAATCGCGATGGTGCGATCCGGATCAAAGAATCAAACGGAGGATTATAAACGGAAGAAAGCCCATGTGGCTTTATTAACGCTTGAGCGGCTGTGGGTAGATTCGCGCGAGACGGCGGCAAGCCGCCGCACTCCACATAAGCATGAGCCCTGGAATCGTGGACGGACGTTTGCCGCAGCGGTGCGATTTTTCACGGCGAACGGAACAACCGCCGGCGAGCCGCCGGTGCTACGAGCAGCTGTCGGCGCCGCTCACGCGAACCTCAGGGCAGAGGGTTGGTGAAACCTTTCGGCGGAGTTAGCGAGGCGCCGGGGATGATAACCGGCGTGACGCCGGTCTGCTTGCAGGTCATGGCTGGTGGAAAATGATTCACGACCGCGTCTGGGATTTCCGCCTGCGAAGCCGCGATGGGCGGCCGCTTGCCCGCGAGCCGCGCAGGATCGAAGCCGCCGAGCAGATCGGTGAGGCGGGGATTGGTGTCGCGCGGGCCTTCGGGCAGGTACGGCTTTTCGTCGGGCAATGACGCGAGCGGCGGGAGATTGAACAGCACGTCGAGAAATTTCGCGAACGAGGCGTGGTCGCCAGGATCGGAAATAATGCCGGCCGATTTCGCGTACGGTGAAATCAGAATCAGCGGCACGCGCGGCCCATCGCCGCAAGGGTGTTTATCCGGGCAACGCTCGAATTGCGGCGGCGGGACGTGGTCGTAGAAACCCTCGGAATCGTCCCAGATGACGATGATGACGGAATCATTCCAGTATTGGCTGCGCGCCACGGAATTCACCACTTTTGCGACCAGCGATTCGGAAAGCTGCGAATCGGAATAGCCGGGGTGATCGTCGTCGCCAATAATCGCCAATGCCCGGGGATCGGCGGGCTTCCAGCCGAAGGGATTTTCGCTCCCGCCCTTCACGAAGACCACGCTTTGCGGCGGCAATTCGCTCTTCTGCATCGTCTCGAAAAACGCGAGCAAGTCGTGCTCGCCACTCCAGAACGCCGGGTTTTTGCGGATGTAGCCGAAATATTGCGGCGCGTTGTGGTGCGGAATGTAGGCGGGATGGTCGTCGCCATCGCCATTGCCGAAGCCTTCTTGATACCAGGCCCACGGCACCGCCTTGTGATTCAGTCGGGCGAGTTCGCCGATGTCGTCTTTGATATCGTCAGCGTCGATTTTCGCCTTGGGCGCGTTGCGGCCGCTGAGAGAAAGCATCAGCGTGGCGTAGGTTTGATCCAATTGATGAGGGGCGTTTGCCTGATGGCGGAAGGCGTAGGGGCCGAAGGCCGGATTTTCGTCATTGATCACCGGCTCGCCCGGGGTAAAGATGGAGCGAAAAGCTTCGTCTGGATGGCGCGCCGCCTGGGTCTGGCCGGTCTGCCCAGCGATCAGGTCGATGTTTCCCGGAGTGGAAGGACCATACATCGCTTGAAAGATATGGTCGTAGAGAGCGAAGTGGTGGGCGTACATCCACAGAAACGGCACGGTGGTGCAATCCTCATGCGCCATGGTCAGCTGGCCAAGCTGGCGGGCGAGCTGCGGCGTCGCGCCTGGATTCTTTTCTTCGTAGGCGACAAAGCGATCCATGCGGCCGTGGTCGGATTTGTCCCACAGCGCTTCGCGGGAGTGGTCGGCATCGGCGGTATCGGAAGCTTTCAGCAGAAACGGCTTGACCCAGGTTTTGCCAATGGCGTCCCATTGGCGGAAACCATGCGCGCGAGCTTCGGCGGTGGCGAGATTGTCCGCGCCGGGAAACGAGCCGAAGTAGGAATCGAACGAGCGATTTTCCTGGTACACGACGAAAACGTGATGAATGTGCGCGCGAAGGTTGGCGATCAATTGCTGGCGTGCGGCGGAAGGCGCTTTCGTGCTGGACTGAGCGGCCGCGCGTGCTGGGAAAATATTGGAACATAGAAACAGGATCGCGACGGTTAAGAGGGAACGGCGTAGCGCAAGAATGTTTCGGGACTTAGGAATCGGCACCTCTGAGCCTTCCGGAGCGAAGAATCGCTAATTGCCAGCTGCAGCAAACTTTATGAATCTAGAAATTTATACGCCCGTTCGCGCGCCAGCTCAGGTTAATTTTCTGTGACAATCGATGCGCCGAAGAATACGGTAAACATCGTCTTGAGCGCGGCGCGACATAGCTCGAATCCGCGCCAGGGCCGGATCGCGCGACGAAGAAGCGGCGGAAACTGCGGGCAACGCGAGCCAGCGAAACACGGCGGATCGGTCTTTCGCGCAGGCGCGGTTCAGGTTAAAATATCGCGATGCTCTTGGGCTCGCGCCGGCGAAGCGCGAATCTTGGTGTACCCGCTCGTACCGAAGAAGCTCACAGGAGGACCAGGTAGATGTCGAATAGCGGCAATGGGAAACCCGCGGATTTAGGAACGGATTGGAAGACAAATCCACGATGGGCTGAGATTACGCGTACGTACAAGCCCGAAGACGTGGAGCGGCTGCGGGGTTCGATTCATATCGACCACACGCTGGCACGCCTGGGCGCGGAGCGCTTGTGGAACTTGCTGCATTCGGAATCGTACGTGGGAGCTCTGGGGGCTATGACCGGCAACCAGGCCGCGCAACAGGTGGCCGCCGGTCTGAAAGCCATCTACGTGAGCGGCTGGCAAGTTGCGGCGGACGCGAATGACGCGGAAGAAACCTATCCCGACCAAAGCTTGTATCCCGCCAATAGCGTTCCGAGCCTGGTGCGGCGGATCAACCGGGCGCTGGTGCGCGCGGACCAGATTCATCACGCCGAAGGCGATCATTCGAACTATTGGCTCGCGCCCATGGTGGCCGATGCCGAAGCTGGATTCGGCGGCAACCTGAACGCGTTTGAGCTAATGAAAAGCATGATCGAGGCCGGAGCGGCCGGAGTGCATTTCGAGGATCAGCTGTCGTCCGCGAAGAAGTGCGGGCATCTGGGCGGCAAGGTGCTGGTGCCGACGTCGGAGGCGATCCACAAATTAGTTGCGGCGCGGCTGGCGGCTGATGTGATGGGCGTGCCGACACTGGTGATCGCGCGCACGGATGCGGATAGCGCCACGCTGCTGACCAGCGACGTGGACGAGCGCGACCGCGAGTTCATCACCGGCGAGCGCAGCTCGGAAGGATTCTTCTACGTCCGGCATGGGCTGGAAGCGGCCATCGCGCGCGGCTTGAGCTACGCGCCTTACGCCGAGATGCTCTGGTGCGAGACTTCCACGCCCGATCTGCGCGAGGCGCGCATTTTTGCCGAACGCATTCACGCCAAGTTTCCAGGCAAGCTGCTGGCGTACAACTGCTCGCCGTCGTTCAACTGGCGGAAGAATCTGGACAACGAGACCATCGCGAATTTCCAACGCGAACTCGCGGCCATGGGCTACAAGTTCCAGTTCATCACGCTGGCCGGGTTCCACGCGCTCAATCACTCGATGTTCGAGCTGGCCCGCGGATACAAAGAGCGCGGCATGGCGGCGTATTGCCAGCTGCAGGATCGCGAGTTCGAAAGCGAGCACGAATTCGGCTATGCCGCGGTGAAGCACCAGCAGTTCGTCGGCACCGGCTATTTCGATACCGTGCAGCATGTGATTACCGACGGGGCTGCCTCCACCGTGGCTCTGAAAGGATCGACGGAAGCAGCGCAGTTTCATGGACACAAGCCGCGGCCCCGGGTCGTGCAGCCGTTGCCCACCGTACGAGAGCACTGCTGAGCGAATGGCTGACGGAGACCTCAGGGGCTGAAGCCCCAATTGTTGAGCCGAGGGAATGTCGGAGTTGAAGCTCCGACCCCCTAAACGGCAACGCTGTGCGGACGCGCCGGTCGGTGGTACGGCGCCGGTCTAGTGCGGCGTGAGCGGCTAGTCTGATTCGGCGCGGTTAGACGCGGGCGGCGGTGGCGATTTTGGCTGTGGTGATTGCTTGGCCGACGTGGCGTTGCGTGTGATCGGCCACGTGGATTAGCAGGCTGCCGACGGTGGTCGGCAGTTGCAGCTTGCCTACTGTGCGCGGCTCGTCAAACTGTGCGGAATTAAAGGCGCGCACGCGACGCGCGGCGCTTTCGATTCCCGCGCGAAACTCCGCAAACAATTCTTCCTTGGCCGCTTGCGCAGCGAGTTCTGACTTCAGCGCCGCCAATTGCTCGGGCGAAAGCTGACGGGCTTCTGCGTAAGTCAGCAAGCGGTCGGCGCTGCGGACGATGTGCCGCAAATGAAATGCCACCGGCGCAACGCCTCCGGGACGCGCGTTCAGCTCTTCATCGCTCAGGCCGCCGCACCATCGTTCAACATCTTCGCGCGCAAGCTCCAGGGCGTGCAGCACCGCGCGCGTGAGCACGGGAACGTCCGAGAGTGTGCCGCGCAGCCATGGTTCAGGCATCCTAGAGTCCGGCGCGTTCAACTTAGGCTCGCTGTGTCCGGTGGATTCGCGCTCCGGCGATTCGCTGTGCGTCATCTTGATCTCCTTTGCAACTATCGCTAACTCATCTTCAGCTTAGCTTCAGCTTATCTACCGCAGTCGGGATGCGAAAGGCCAACTGCGGCGTCTTCTGGCCCGGTGTGAAAAGCTGACACGTCACGATGCTACGCGCATCCGCCTCCGATCGAGGGCATCCGATAGACGGTAGGGAATCCAGCCCCTAAATCTAAGGAGGCTCACATGGCATCTGCTGCATATAGCCCGGATGAAATTCGGGCTAACCGCGATTATTTCGCGGCCAAGTTGAAAGCGGAAAAACAACGCGAGGATGTGGTGCGCGCCGTAAAAGGCGAAGGGCCGTTCAATTTCGTACTGCTCGACACACGCGGGAAAGAAGCGTTCGCCAATGGCCATATTCCGGGCGCGTGGTGTTTCACTCTTGACGACATCGCCCAGTCGGCCACCAAGCTGCCGAAGGACAAAGAGATGGTCACCTACTGTTGGGGTCATGATTGACAGCTCTCCGCGAAAGCGGCTCTGCAGTTGGCGGAGCTTGGTTTTCTGGCCAAGGAAATGAATGTGGGATGGAAGGAATGGACTGGAAATCATCATCCGACCCATCAGGGGAAGACAGAGGATAACGTGCATTGCGAGTGCAGCAAATAGCGCATGCCTGAGCTGACGAACGAAAATCGCGAGGGATGGCGAGCGCGTCGCCATCCCTTTTCTGTTTGTCGCGCGCATGAATCTGCCGCAGATTCGCCAGGTTCCTCTCGCGCAACTCCACATAGCTGCTTGACAATGGCGCGAGCCTCCAATACGGTATTCGATTGCATGCCGAGCCTGAGGAAGGCCGTCGGAGCGCGCCGTTAAGCCGTGCCCCCGAGCGAATTCTTCGCGACACTTCCCGGTGGTTGCATACATCGCAGTCGCACATATCGTATCCATCAAGGAGAACAGGATGCCTCATAAGCTGAAGAACATACTTGCGCGCGTGCCCAGCGACATCGAGATTGCGCAGGCGGCCACGCCGATTCCTATCGATAAAATCGCAGCAGAGGCAGGCATCCTTCCCGACGAACTCGATCTTTACGGCAAGACCAAAGCGAAAGTGCATCTGTCGGCTCGCGATCGGCTGAAGAACGCACCCAACGGCAAATACGTGGTAGTGACGGCGATCACGCCGACTCCTCTAGGGGAAGGCAAAACGACCACTACGGTCGGACTCAGCCAAGCGCTCGGCGCGCATCTCGGTAAGAAAGTGTTCACCTGCATTCGTCAGCCTAGTCAAGGCCCGACGTTCGGCATCAAGGGCGGCGCGGCGGGCGGCGGATACAGCCAAATTATCCCCATGGAGGAGTTCAATCTCCATCTAACCGGCGACATTCACGCCATCACGGCGGCAAACAACTTAATGGCGGCAGCCATCGATACGCGCATGTTCCACGAAGCCAGCGCGACCGACGAGCAATTGTTCGACCGCCTGACCCCACGCGCGAAAGACGGCAGCCGGAAGTTTTCTCCCGTCATGCTGCGGCGGTTGCGCAAGCTCGGCATCAACAAAACGAATCCCGATGACCTCACGCCCGAAGAGCGCAGCCGCTTCGCGCGTTTGGATATCGACCCGGCTTCGATCACGTGGCGCCGCGTCCTGGATACCAACGACCGCATGTTGCGCCAGATCACCATTGGACAGGGTCCGGAGGAAAAAGGCTTCACGCGCGTTACGGGATTTGACATCACCGTTGCCAGCGAAATCATGGCGGTGCTGGCGCTAACCACCAGCCTGGCGGATATGCGCGAGCGCCTGGGACGCATGGTGATCGGCACCAACAAAGCCGGTGAGGCGATCACCGCGGACGATATCGGCGTGGGCGGCGCGCTGACGGTGTTGATGAAAGACACGATCATGCCCAACCTGATGCAGACGATCGAAGGCACGCCGGCGTTCGTTCACGCCGGTCCGTTCGCCAATATCGCCCACGGCAACTCGTCGATTGTAGCCGATCAGGTTGCGTTGAAACTGGTCGGCAAGGACGGTTACGTGCTTACCGAGTCTGGATTCGGCGCGGATATGGGCATGGAAAAGTTTTTCAACATCAAGTGCCGCTACAGCGGGTTGGTACCCGATTGCGTAGTCATGGTCGCCACTATTCGCGCGCTGAAAATGCACGGCGGCGGGCCGAAGGTCGTGGCCGGTAAGGCGCTCGACGCGGCGTACACGGAAGAAAATCTTCAGCTGCTGGAGAAGGGCTGCTCGAACTTGATCAAGATGATCGAAAACGCCCGCAAATTCGGCATTCCGGTGGTCGTCGGCGTGAATCGCTTCCAGTACGACACTTCGGCGGAAATCGATCTGGTGCGCAAAATCGCGAAAAAGGCCGGCGCAATCGACGCGGTGATGTCCAATCACTGGGCCGAAGGCGGCGCTGGCGCCGTGGAGCTGGGTAAGGCGGTCATCTCAGCGTGCGAGCAGCCCAGCAATTTCAAGTTCCTCTACCCTCTCGAGACCACCACCATCAAGCAGAAGATCGAAACGATTGTGAAGGAAATTTACGGCGGCGCCGGCGTGGAATACAGCCCCGAAGCCGAAAAGAAGATCGAGCTCTACACCAGGCTCGGCTTCGACAAGCTGCCCATCTGCATGGCCAAGACGCAGTACAGCTTGAGCCATGATGCCAATCTGAAGGGCGCGCCGACCGGGTTCACGGTGCCGGTGAAGGACGTGCGCGCCAGCGTCGGCGCGGGCTTCGTTTATCCGTTGCTCGGCACGATTCCCACCATGCCGGGCCTTTCCACGCGCCCCGGTTACTACGACATCGACATCGATGTGGCCACCGGCAAGATCGTCGGACTGTCGTAAGAATTTTTGCGCGGCGTTTGAGCCGCCAGCGAACCGTCGCTCGCGCTTTCGCCTCGCGTGGCGCAGAGTTTAGATCAAACTTGCGCGCTACTGTGCGGGAGTGTTTTCGCTGGTGGACGGACTGAATACGGGGGCGCGGGCGAGCCACCAGCGGCGCAGAGCAACCACGGACCAGACTCCCTCGACCAGACCGAACGGCCACGCGCCCTGCAAGAATCCATACGTCGAGCCGAGCATGCAGGAAAACGCGAAGCCGAGAATGAACCACGGGCTGCGTTTCTCCAGGGTGTAGAAGACCAGCATTAACGTCACGGCAATAAGACCGAAAAGCGAGAGCGCGCTCATCCCGGGGCCTCAGTCAGTATTTATTTGGCTGCCCTGCTATTCTCTCCCGAATTTGCCCGGCAGAGAATTGATTACCGAAGAGACGTGTTTGAGTGCGGATTCGGCGTAGCGGTTGGCGCGGAGTTCCCAGTCGGCGCGCGCCGCGAACATCTCGCGAAAGGGCTGCGGATCGAGCGCCAGTTGCCGAAGATTCGAGTCTGCGCACAACAGAAAAATCCGCATCGCGCTCGACAGCAGCGAAGTGGCCGCGCCCAGATCGGCGATCACGGCGGCGTGCGTGAGCCCGGACGCCTCCGAGCATAGCTCCAGCGCGGTGGCCGCCGAACGCGCGGCGGCCAGTGGAATCTCGATGGCCTTCCGCACGGCGGCGTTGAGGGCCCGCTGGCGCTCTTCGCGTTCGCGATCGCTGGCTTGCGGCAATCGGCCGCTGGCCACGTACGCGTTGAACGCCGAAACATCCTCCTCCGCGAATTGCAGCATGCGCTTGGCTTCGGTGCGCGCGGCATCGGAGAGCGAATCGATTTTCGGAGCGCTGCCGGCGAATTTCTTGTGCCGCGCGCTCACCTTCAATACTTTCGCGAGCAAACCAAGCGCGAAGCTGGCTGACACCGCGGAAACCGCAACGCCGGCCGGCGTAGGATCGCCGCTAGCCGCGGCGGCCCGAAATTGTTCGAGGGACGATTCCCATATAGGTGCAGCCATGCGAATCACTCCTGCCGGATTTCGCTGGCGCCGGCGACACAAGAGATTATCATTTTCGCCGATGCAGCTGTGTGGGTACATCGATTGTTCGTCAACTGTGGATGCGTTAGAGTATCTGCCTCTCAGGAGAACTTTACTTGGCGAACACCCGTGAAAAGGAGCGGCTCAAGCCGCTGATTCGTCGCGCGGCCATCGACAAGCGCGTGCGCGACGTGGCGCGGCAGATCACACGTGACTTCAAGGGCGAGCGCGTTCATTTGATCGGAGTGCTGAAAGGTTCGTACATTTTCCTGGCGGACTTGGTGCGCGAAATCGACTTGGAGACGTCGATCGATTTCATCGCCGTGTCGAGTTACGGGCGCGGCAAAGAATCATCGGGACAAGTGCGGCTGCTCAAGGACCTCGACAGCAACGTCGCGGGCCTCAACGTGATCGTGGTCGAAGACATTCTCGACACCGGCCTGACGTTGAATTACTTGCTGCGCGTGCTTACGCAGAGAAAGCCAAAAACACTACGAGTAGCCGCGCTGTTGGACAAACCGTCACGCCGGATCAAGCAGGTTCAGGCCGACTACGTGGGATTCAAAATCCCCAACGAATTCGTGGTTGGATACGGGCTCGATTACGCGGAGCGCTATCGCAATCTGAAGGACGTTTGCATATTGCAGCTTCCGCCAGAGACTGCATGAGGCTGCGACCGAGAAAGTTTCTGCGATGACCACCGAAGAAATAGCGCGCCTGATCGACCACACGCTTCTGAAACCAGAAGCTACGCGCCGCGAGATCGCAAAGCTCTGCGAAGAAGCCCTGCAATTCGAATTTGCGTCGGTATGCGTGAATCCGTGCTACGTGGTGCAAGCGGCCGAAACGCTGCGCGGCAGCCGCGTGCGTGTGTGCACCGTTGTGGGATTTCCGCTGGGGACGACACTCACTTCGGTGAAAATTGTCGAGACTGAGGAAACAATGAAGCTTGGCGCGCGCGAAATCGATATGGTGATCAACATCGGCGCGCTGAAGTCGGGCTATGGCGCGAGCGTGGAAGCTGATATCCGCGCTGTCACGGATGCAAGCCATCGAGGCGGCGCGATCTGCAAGGTGATCATCGAAGCCGCGCTGCTCAGCGATGACGACAAAATCCGCGCCGCGCGCGCGGCGATGAATGCGGGCGCCGACTTCGTGAAAACGTCCACCGGCTTCGGCCCCGGCGGCGCTACGGTGGAAGAGGTCCGCCTAATCCGCAGCGTCGTCGGTGCGGGCATGGGCATCAAAGCGGCCGGCGGCATCCGGACGTGGCAGGATTTGCAGCAGATGATCGGCGCTGGCGCTACGCGAATTGGCAGCAGTTCCGGCGTGAAGATTTTGGAGCAGGCCCGCGCCGCTGCAACTGCCAAGCTGTAGCTACACACCGCTTTACCGGACGCCGGGCCGCGTCAGCTTGCGTGCTTTCATTTCCGATCTCTTTGCAATCTGCTTCCGAAAGCCTGAGCGACCGCCTGATATAATGGGGCGTCTCGCGTTCGCAGACTCAGAGTTCGAATACCGCTCGCATGCCGATTGTGAGTAGGGGCGTGCTGCAAGCGGATGTTCTTCGCGCGCAAAAATGGACTCGACTGAACTCAATCCGGTGCTGGAGATGCCTGCGGAGACGCTGGCGGTTCTCTCGGATATCAGCCACGAGATCAACTCGTCGCTGAATCTCGACGAGGTGCTTGCGCGCGCCGCGGCGCAGGTGAAGCGGCTGATCGACTTCGAAATTTTCGCCGTGTTGCTGCCCACCGAGAACACCAACGAACTCTACATTCGTTTCGCTATCGGGCACCGCGTGGAAGTGGTGGAGAATTGGCGCATTCCCATTGGTGACGGCATCATCGGCGCGGCTGCAGCCACCGGCCAGGCGATCCACGTGGGCGATGTTTCGAAAGATTCCCGCTATCTGGCTGCCGTCGACGAAGTGCGTTCTGAACTGGCTGTGCCATTGATCGTGCGCGGGCGCGTGATCGGTGTGATGGATATCGAGAGCCGCCAGCTCGATTACTTTACGCCCGCGCAGCAGACGATTTTGAATCTGGTTGCCGGGCGCATCGGCACGGCGGTCGAAAATGCGCGCCTTTTCGAAAACGCCCGCAAACAGGCCGAAACGCTGCTGCTGCTGAATGAAATTGGCCGCGAGGCCAGCGCCACTCTGCGCGTGGAAGAAGTGCTGCGCCGCGCCGCTGAGCTGGCCAAGCGCCTGATCGACTATCAGATTTTTAGTATTTTCCTGCATGACGCCGCCGCGGGCGTGTTTCGCCGCAGCGTGTCGGTGAAATTCGGCCAGCGCGTGCAAGAAAAAGCGGTGGTCCCGGAGCATGAAGGCATCGTCGGCGCCGCCGGAAAATTACGCCGCGCCATCGCCGTTCCGGACGTTTCGCTCGATCCGCGCTATCGCATGTCCAATCCCGAAACGCGCTCGGAACTTGCCGTGCCGATGATTTACAAGGGCCGCGTCGTTGGCGTGATGGACCTGGAGAGCCCGCAGCTGAACTATTTCACGCCGGAGCACGTCCAGGTGCTCACGATTTTGGCGGCGCATCTGGCGGTGTCCATCGAGAACGCCAATCTCTACGAACAGTTGGCGCGCGACGAGCAGCGCATGGAGCGCGACCTGAACGCCGCGCGGCGAATCCAAGGCGCCCTGCTTCCGCGTTTGCCGGGACGCGAATTTGGGCTCGACATTGCCGCGCGCGTCGTTTCATCTCGCGAATTGAGCGGCGATTTGTATGACTTTCTGCGTTACGGTCCGCAGGATTTAGGAATCGCGTTGGGAGACGTGAGCGGGAAGGGAAGCGCCGCGGCGCTTTACGGAGCGGTCGCCGTCGGCACCCTGCGCAGCCTGGGAACGTCAAAGCCCCGGCCCGCCAACATGCTGCGCGCGTTGAACGGATTTCTGGCTGAGCGGCTGATCGAAGGGCGCTTCATGACGCTGTGCTTCGCCACCTGGAATCGCCGCGCGGGACGGCTGCGCATCGCCAATGCTGGGCAAGAGCAGCCGCTGCTCTATCACGCCGGCCGTTGCGAGAAGCTGCCCCTTTCCGGATTTCCTCTGGGAATTTTCGACGAGGTCACTTACGACGAGCGCAGTTACATCTTGAAAACAGGCGATATCGTGGTGCTTTATTCGGATGGCATCGGCGACGCGCAAGCGGCCGGCGGCGAATTTTTTGGCTCCAGCCGCGTCGGCGAAATCATCTCCGCGAATTTTCAATCAACCGCTGACGGTATTGCCGACAAAATTCTGGAAGCTGCGGATGCTTTCTCGGGCGGGAAACATCCAGTGGATGACCGCACGCTGGTTGTCCTGAAGTGTGAGTGATCCAGTTTAGCGTTCTCCCCAACGTAATTTGCTTCGCAAAATTTCGAAATAGGTTTTATTCGGCGGACGCACCAGCGTCACGCGATGCTCGGATTTCGTGATGGTGACGCGGTCTTTCGGCTTCAGCTGGAATCCCGTTTGCCCGTCCAGAGTCACGTACACCGGCTCCTCGGCCGCCGCGAAATCCAGATCGATGCGCGCGTCGCTGGGAATCACGATCGGACGATTTGTCAGCATATGCGGGCAGATCGGCGTGATCACGAACGCGTCCAGTTCCGGGTCGACGATGGGGCCGCCAGCGGCCAGCGAATACGCCGTTGAGCCGGTGGGCGTGGCCACGATGATTCCGTCCGCGCGATAGCGCCCCACGTGGTTTTGGTTTACGAACACATCGAAATCGAGCATGCGCGCCAGCGCGCCTTTATTGGCCACCGCGTCGTTCAGAGCGCACTTTCGCTCGGTGGAGCGCCCGCTGCTGAAAACCTCAGCGTCCAGCATCATGCGCGCGCTGATGCGGCATCCGCCGTCCACCATTTTTTCAAGCAGAGGATAGAGCTCGTCCAGCGTGACGCTGGTGAGGAATCCCAGCGCGCCCAGATTCACCGGCAGAATCGGCACGTTGTGCTTCGCCAGCGAGCGTGCTGCCGAAAGCAGCGTGCCGTCACCGCCCAGCACGATCGCCAGATCGATTTTTGCGCCGAGGTCTTCGCGCGAAAACGCCTGCTGCGCGGAATTGATGCAGCTTTGCGTTTCTTCGTCGAAGAGAACGTCAATTTTGCGGGCGCGCAGCCATTCCGTCAGCGGGGGAACGACCTCGCAGATCCTTTGCCGGATGGGTTTGGAGATAATTCCTGCGGTGCAAATCATTCGAGTCGAGAAATTCTACTCTACAATCATAGGCTGCCAGTAGCTGTTTGTGCGCCGATTCCTTGTGGGATTCAAGCAGAGGCCGTGCGCGGCCGGGCGTGAAGAAAAAATTCCTGATTGCCTTCGGCGCCGGCCAGGTGGCTGGGCTTTACGCCGAGTATCTCCAGCCCGGCAGCTTCCGCCGCGGACGTTACCCGCTCGATGGCTTTTTGATGCAGCGCCGCTTCGCGCACGATTCCGCCCTTGCCCACATCACTCTTTTCCAACTCGAACTGCGGCTTGATCAGCACCAGAAACTCCGCGCCTGCGGCCGCGACCGGAACAATTGCCGGCAATATCTTCGCGACGGAGATAAACGAAACGTCCATAACGACCAGCGCCGCTTTTTCCCCAACTTCCTCGGGCTTCAGATAACGCGCGTTGCGCTCGATGGTCACCACGCGCGAATCTTGGCGCAGCTTCCAATCGAGCTGATCGATGGTCACGTCGACCGCGAAGACTTTGCTCGCGCCGTGCTGCAGCAGGCAATCGGTGAAGCCGCCGGTCGAGCTGCCCACGTCGAGGCAAATTTTCCCCTGCGGGTTTACGCCAAAATCCTCCAGCGCCCCGGCGAGTTTCAATCCGCCGCGGCTGGCGTAGGGATTGGAATCGCCGGCGATTTCGATGCCGGCGTCGTCTGCCACCCGCGTGCCGGCCTTGGTCACTGGCACGCCATTCACGCGCACCCGTCCGGCGAGCAGCATCGCCTGCGCGCGCTCGCGCGAGGGAGCTAGTCCGCGGGCAGCCAACAGCACGTCGATGCGCTCTTTGCCGAGCTTTTTCATTTGGGATTATTTTCTGACAACTTGCCCATCGTTCACAGCGTGTTAGGAATTCGCGCCACTTGTGCGGAAGGGAAGAGTCGAAAGTTGAGTTAGAAGCGCCGCGCCACCAGAAACTGGGCCAGTTGCCGCAATCGCTCCCCGCGCGTTCCATATGGCTCGATCTCTTTCAGTGCTCGCGCTTCCAAATCGGCGGCGACTGCTCGCGATTTTTCCAGGCCGTGTAGCGCAGGATACGTGGCCTTCTGTTGTTCCTGGTCTTTTCCGGCTGTTTTCCCCAGCGCGGCGGACGATTCCTCCACGTCCAGAATATCGTCCACCACTTGAAACGCCCAGCCGATCAGATCGCCGAATCGGCGCAGGCGCTCGACGTCCTCGCCTGGCGCGCCGCCGGCAATCGCCCCAGCCACGATCGAGCCGCGAATCAACGCGGCGGTTTTCGAGCGGTGAATGTATTCGAGCATCGCAGCGTCAACGGGCTTGCCGCCAGCTTCCAAGTCGGCCACTTGTCCGCCAACCATTCCGTTTACAGTGCCAGCGGCGGCGCCGATTTCGGCGATCACGCGCACGCGGCGCTGCGCCTCGATCGGCGCATTGGCGAGCGTTTCAAACGCCAGCGTCAGCAGCCCGTCGCCGGCCAGAATCGCCATGGCCTCGCCAAACACCTTGTGATTGGTGGGCTTGCCGCGGCGCAGATCATCATTATCAAGCGCCGGCAGGTCATCGTGAATCAGCGAATAGGTGTGGATGAATTCGAGCGCGCACCCGATGTCCACAACGCCCTCAAGATTCTCGTTAAATACCCGCGCCGCTTCCAGACACAAAATCGGCCGAATGCGCTTGCCTCCCGCGAACACGCTATAGCGCATGGCGCGGTGAATTGTTTGCGGCGGAGTAGCTTCCGGCGGCAGTAGGAGTTCGAGAGCCGTTTCTACAGCCGCGTGATCGGCTTGAAAAAAGTCGGGAAGCGTCATGCGAGCGGTGTGAAAAACGATAACCAGCGGCACGTGCGATTTAAAAGCTGGCGCCGCCTAGGAAGATTCATCTTCGGGCTCGAACGGTTCTGCGGCTATTTTTCCGTCCGCTTTCCTTAGCAGAATTTCCACGCGGCCTTCGGCTTCTTCAAGTTGCTTCTGGCACTCGCGCGAAAGCTTCACGCCCTCTTCGAAAAGCTTCATCGCCTCGTCGAGCGAAAGCTCCGTGCTCTCCAGGCGTTTCACAACTTCTTCGAGGCGCACCAGCGACTTTTCGAAGTCGCCCTTCTTCGGAGTTTCCGCCGCTTTATTTGCCGGTGAGTTCATAATTTAAGATCCTGCGCTTGCATGGAGAAACGGGTGTGCGTTTGCCAACGATTCCACTTGCCCGCGCTCTCGGAGATGCATTCTAGCGCACCACCGGTTTACGTCAATGCCGCGAGCGGGATCGACCGCTGCTAGCTCTTCAGCTGCTCGATCACCGCATCCGTAAATTCCGCCGTGGTGGCCTTGCCGCCCACGTCCCGCGTCAGATGCTTTCCGTCTCTGTAAACTTTCTCGAGCGCCTGTTCGATGTTCAGCGCCGCCTTGGCCTCGTCGATATGCCGCAGCATCATGATGGAGCTCATCAGCAAGGCGGTAGGATTGGCGATGCCTTTACCAGCGATATCCGGCGCCGTGCCATGCACGGCTTCAAAGATCGCTTCCTTCTCGCCGATGTTGCCGCTGGGCACCACGCCAAGTCCACCGACAAGCCCCGCAGCCAAATCGCTCATGATGTCGCCGTACAGATTGGTGAGCAGCAGCATGTCGAACTGGCATGGATTCAGCACCATCTGCATGCAGGCATTGTCGATAATCATTTCCTTGTACTCGATTTCCGGGTACTGCTCGGCCACTTTGCGAATCGACCTCAAAAATAGCCCGTCGGACATCTTCATGATGTTCGCTTTGTGGATCGAGTGAATCTTCTTGCGTCCCCACTTGCGCGCGTATTCAAACGCAAACTTGGCGATGCGTGTCGAAGCTCTCTCCGTGATGATCTTCAGGCTCTCCACCACGCCCGGAACCACCTCGTGTTCCAGGCCGGCGTAAAGATCCTCGGTGTTCTCGCGGATCAGAACCATGTCGACGTTCTTATAGGGTGTGACCACCCCTGCCAGGTTCTTCACTGGCCGGACGTTGGCGTATAAATCGAGCGCCTTGCGCAGTTGGACGTTTAAGCTCGGCGGGCCGATGGCTACCGCGGTGGCCAGCGGGCCCTTCAACGCCACGCGAGTCTTCAAAATTGATTTGAACGCGGCTGATTCTGTGATGTCGGGCGTCAATTGCTCCACATCGCCGCGCGCGCTGGTCTCGTCCCACTGGATGGCGACCCCCGCTGCTTCAATGATTTTCTGGACGGCTCTGGATACTTCGATTCCGATCCCGTCGCCGGGAATCAGCGTGATGATGTGTGTCATGTAAGCATATAATCTTATCAGGATGCGGGGCTTAATGCCGCTGCTAGATGGCGCTTTGCTCGCTTTTTTGGCGGAAAATTGCCTTTTTGTGGACCATTGGCGATCCGGAAATTGCCATCCAGCGCTTGCCGCACATCTGATATAATGGCTGTGAAGTTAAGGCGCATTGCGCTGATCCCGTGCCCGATTTGGGAGGAACCCAGAATGGTTCAATTAACACCCGTGGCCGTAAGCAAAGTAAAAGAGATTCTTTCGCAGCAGACTCCTGAGCCCACCGCCCTGCGCGTGGCAGTGGTCGGCGGCGGCTGCTCCGGTTTCAGCTATCGTATGGCGTTCGAAAATCAGGTCAACGAGAACGCTGATAACGTTTACGAATTCGATGGTTTGAAGGTCCTGATCGATCAGATGAGCGAGATGTACCTCGACGGCATTTCCATCGACTACATCGAGACGCTCGAAGGCGCAGGCTTCAAATTCAATAATCCCAACGTCAAGAGCACCTGCGGCTGCGGCAGCTCTTTCACTGTCTAATATTCAAAGGCTTCCAAGCTCGCCGCGTGTTTCGCGCCGCGGATCGTTTGGGAGCCTTTTCCTTTGGGGCCTAGGTCTCAGGGCTGTTGTACTGTCGGTTTATCTTCGCCCATTCGGCTGCACTCCTCGGCGGCCATCCTGATAAAATCGCGATTGATGGAGTTCTGCCTGGTTTTCGGACCTACCCGGCTCTGCCGCAGCGCGGCGAGGTCTGCCGGATAGTCCATTTGCGCCCCAGAGACACCGGGGCCGGGCTCTAGCCATGATCGTCGTACAAATCTTCGGAATCGTTCTGCTGATAGCGGCAAACGCGTTCTTTTCCGCTTCCGAGTTCGCCCTGGTGGCTGTGCGCATCTCGCGCATCCGGCAGTTGGTTCAGGAGGGCGATCCACGCGCGAAAATCGTCGAAAATCTGCTGGGAGATTTGGGGCGCGTTGTCTCTGGCGTGCAGGTCGGTTTAACGATCGCCAGCCTTTCGCTCGGTTACCTCGGCGAGGTCACCCTTGTCTCTATCCTTCAGCCATTCGTGAAGGACGTGACCCCTCCGTGGGCGACGATTGCCGAACACAGCGCCGCAATTATCATCGTATTTGGACTGCTCACTGTATTGCAGGTGGTGTTCGGCGAACTGGTGCCCAAGGCTCTCAGCTTGGCGCGCGCCGAACGCGTGGCGCTGCTGATTGCGCGCCCTTTCTACTGGTTTGTGCACACCTTTCGCTGGGCCATCGATTTTCTGGATGGATTCTCCGAAAAAGTAGTCGGCGCGCTGGGAATCCTATCGCCGCAGAGCCACACGCTGGTTCGCTCCATCGAAGAGTTGCAGGTGATGATCCAGCAAGTGCGCGATTTCGGATTGCTGCCGGCCTCCGAAGCGAAGTTCATTCAGAACGCCATGGAGTTGAGCCAGGTGCAGGTGCGGGAAATCATGGTGCCGCGCCCGGACATTCACGCGCTTCCAGTGGACGCTTCGATGGACGAGACCATGCAGATGTTCGCCACCACGCAACGCTCGCGCATTCCGGTTTATGAAGGCTCGCTCGATCACATTCTCGGATTCGTGCATCTCAAGGACGTGATGTGGACTTTGCTCGACCGTTCGCGCGCTCAGGAAAACGAGCCTGCCGCGGATTTTCATCTCAGCAATTTTTTGCGTGAAGTGGTGATCGTCCCGGAAACGAAGAAGGCCAGCGAACTGCTTCGCGAATTGCTGGCGCGCCGCGTGGGCCTGGCCATGGTGGTGGACGAATTTGGCAGCATTCTTGGACTGGCCACGCTGGAAGACATTCTCGAACAAATGATCGGCGAGATTCACGACGAGTTTGACGTCGTGGAGCGCCCGCTCACGATGGCCGACGGCTCGATGATTTTCGACGCCGCCGTCAACGTGCGCGATCTTGAAACGCAATACAACATCGCCATTCCCGAAGATGCCTCCTATTCGACGGTCGCGGGATTCGTCCTGGCGCGGCTGGGATTCATTCCCCGCGGCGGCGAAAGCTTTGAAGAAGGCGGCTACCGCTTCACGGTAATGGAAATGGACCGGCGGCGCGTCTCGCGCGTGAAGATCAAGCGGCTGCAGCCAACGTCGGAAATTTCCACAGGCGGCGCGCCGCCTGCCGGCCAATCCTCTTCGGCGCCGGCGCCTCTGCCCGGACCTAACGAGGTTGCGGAGCGCACCAAAGTCCACGCCGCCGCGCTGCGGGAGCGCCGCGCGCGATGATTCGCTATCTTTCGCTGCGCGTCCTGCTGGCGATTCCCGCTCTTTGGCTGATCGTCACGATGGTCTTTATGCTCGTCCACATCGTCCCGGGTGATCCCGTGCAGCAGATGCTCGGCGAAGGCGCTCGCGCGCAGGATTTACAGCAGCTCCGCCATTCACTGGGCCTCGATCTGCCCATTCTAGTGCAGTACGAGCATTACGTGGTTGGCGTGCTGCACGGCAACTTTGGCGAATCGTTCCGCTTTCAGCAGCCGGTCGCCCGCGTGGTGCTGGACCATTTTCCCGCCACCCTGGAACTTGCGTTCGTGGCGCTGCTGGTCTGCCTGGCGATCAGCATTCCCGCCGGAATTTTGGCTGCGCATCGCCGCGGCACGGCTGCCGACCACGCCGTCGGTGTGTTCACGCTGCTCGGACTTTCGGTGCCCAATTTCGCGCTTGGCCCGGTGCTTATTTTGTTTTTCTCGGTACTCCTCGGCTGGCTGCCGGTGTCAGGACGCGGCGGGATCGGGCACCTGGTCCTTCCCGCCATTACGCTCGGCGCGGCGCTCGCGGCCATCCTCACGCGCATGGTGCGCACTTCCGTAATTGAGGAGCTTTCGAGTGACTATGTGCGTACCGCGCGCGCCAAAGGCTTGTCCGAGGCGGCGGTGCTTTTCCGCCACGCCTTTCGCAACGCGCTCATTCCCATTCTCACCGTCGTCGGCCTGCAATTCGGCACGCTGCTGGCCGGCACCATCGTCACCGAGACGATTTTCTCCTGGCCGGGAATCGGCCGCCTCACCGTGCAAGCCATCGAAGCGCGCGACTATCCGCTGCTGCAAGGCTGCATTCTGCTGATCGCCTTTTCCTACGTCGCGGTGAATTTTCTTACCGACGTGGTCTACGTCTTTGTCGATCCGCGGGTGAAAATGCAATGAAAGCGCTGCGCGATTTTCTCCGCCATAGCGGCCCGGGACGCTGGGGCTTCGCGCTTTCGCTTCTGCTTGTGCTTCTGGCGATCGCCGCGCCATTGCTCGCGCCTTACAATCCGGCCGCGCAGCATCTGGCCGTGCGCCTCGCCGGTCCCAGCATGGCGCACTGGATGGGCACCGACGATCTGGGCCGCGACATTCTCTCGCGCATCCTATACGGCGCGCGCGTGTCGATGTTCGTCAGCGTCTCAGTAGTGCTCGGCGGAGGATTGATCGGCCTCGCTATCGGCGCGGTCTCCGGCTATTTCGGCGGCTGGTTCGACCGCTCCACCAACATCATCCTCATCAACGCGTTTCTTTCG
This sequence comes from Candidatus Dormiibacterota bacterium, assembly GCA_035534415.1. GTDB lineage: Bacteria > Acidobacteriota > Terriglobia > Acidiferrales > UBA7541 > Palsa-295. The sequence continues at coordinate 42,188 of DATLSB010000140.1, forward strand.
TTTCCCGGTATCCTGCTGGCCATCGCGTTCGCGGCGTTTCTCGGCCCCAGCCTCGAAAACGTGATCTTCGCCCTGATCATCACTGGATGGGCTGGCTACGCGCGTCTTGCTCGCGCGCAGGTGCTGCAAGCGAAGGAAATGGAATACGTGCTCGCGGCGCGTTCGCTGGGAGCGTCTCCTGCGCGCGTGATTGTTCGCCACCTGGTACCCAACATCCTGCAACCGGTACTGGTGCAGGCCACCATCGGCATCGCCGGAGCAATCCTCGCCGAATCGACGCTTAGCTTCCTCGGCGTGGGCGTCAGCTACCCTGCGGCGAGCTGGGGCTCCATGCTCAACGACGCGCGCAACCATCTTTTCGACGCGCCGCACATGGTCATTTTTCCCGCGCTGGCCATTATGGCCGCCGTGCTCGCGTTCAACCTGCTCGGAGACGCGCTGCGCGACTGGCTCGACCCGCGCATGCGCTCCTTCCTCATCGTCACGTCGTTGCTGAAGCGCCCAATCCCAATCGGGCCCCACGGCGCGGAAGCGCTGGCCCGCGAGGAAGCTGGCAACCCCGGCGTCGCCGTCTGAGATTACGCTGCCGGTCGACAGGGATCTGCTTTGAACTCTGGCTTAATTTGCCTACAGGAGGGAACAGCTCGCTACCCCAACTCGACGGTAACTTCGGCGCCGCGCGCCGCTCCCAGCGCCTTGGAGGCGCTGCCCTTATTCACCGCGATCTCGATGTGCCCGGTCGAGCCAATCACTCCCACGGCTTCGCCGGGAGCTGCCTGCGAAAACGTCGGCACCATTTTCGTGATTTGGCCATTGCCGGCCTTGATGGTGAATTTCCCCTCCGCTTCCGCCAGCGCCGGCACATCCGCGGGGGTTAAATTCGTAATCAAATTCCCAAAGTGGTCGACGCGCAGCACCACGCCCTTCACGATGTTGCCGTTTACTTTCGGTTTGGGCAATCCGAAGCGGACGAAATCGGTAATCACCTCGCCAAACGCCGACGTCTGCCAAGATTTGGTCAGCCATGCCGCGACTGGCGCGAAAATGTCGCGGCCGTGAAAGGTGTTGCTCACCGGCTGGCGGAAATAGTGCTCGGAAATCACGTTCCAGACGTGCAGCGCTTCCGTCTGATCGTACACCGACGAAAACACGCCATTATCAGGGCCAATAAAATAGTGCTGGTCGCCGGCCACCAGCAGCGGACGCCGCGTGGTTCCCACTCCCGGATCGACCACCACCACATGAATCGTCTTCGGCGGAAAATATTTGTATGCGTTCCCGATCGTGAGCGCGCCGTCCAGCACATCGTGGGGCAGCACATTATGGGTGATGTCCACGATAGTCACGTCGGGATTGATGCTCAAAATCACGCCCTTCATCGCCCCGACGAAATAATCGCCCGTGCCAAAATCCGTGGTCAGTGTGATGATCGGTCGCGCCAAGTTCGGCTCCTATGTAATCGCGCTCGCATGTGGCAATCCCGCGTTCGCGCCGGCTTTCTGCACCGGCTCGTCAGGGCACGATTTCAACCGTGCCGTCCCCTTGCGCGACTGTCGTGCCGCATCTCCGACTCTATCGGAGACCCACTAATCGGTCAAAGCCATCCGCCGACGTTGCCGCCTTTAAGTAACGCGCTCCGTTGCGCCGGGTGCCGTCAGGTATGCGCCTGCCATTGTTGCCCCCAGCCCGTTTTTACTTTTGTTCTGAAAAATCTACCTCGGGCGGCCGACGAAGCCCCCGGGCTGGTCGGCCGCATGGTACGCCAGCAGAATGACTTCCGGGGCGCAGCGGCAAGGCACTGCGATTGCCAAGGATCACATGGAGGCTTTCGACGATGCGAAAACGACCACGCTCTTGGTATTCCAGGTTCACGCTGGCGGCTGCGGCATTTACCGGATTCGTCATGCTGCTCGGCGCTCCCCAGCTCCGTGCCGATAACTGCCAGAAACGCACCGAAAGGGCTGCCCATCATTTGCGTAAAGCGATCGACCATCACGGTGCCGACAGCTCGCAAGCCGATCACGCTCGCCACGAACTTCACGACGCACGTGCATATTGCTGGAGCCACGATCACCGCTGGTGGGACTCGGACAACAATCGTTGGCACAACCAGCAGGATTGGGACGACAACGACAACGGCCACCACGACGACAACAGCCACCACGACCGCGACGATAATCACTAGCGCATAATACCTTAGCCTCAGCGGGCGCCTGAGCGGGCGCCTGACGGGCGCCCGCTCAGGGCTGCGCAGTGCCTAGCGCACTTTCGCCTGGTGATAATGCAAGCAACGTGCGCGCACGAATCAGGCCGTACGCCGACGTGAGCCAAAGAACGATGCCGGTTCCAATGGCGGCCGCCACGTCGATCGCCGGCCCGCGAAACAAAAGGAAGGAAGCAACGCACCAAAGCGGAATCAACATTCCTGTCGCGTAGTAAATTGGCGCTCGAAATATTTTCGCGAGCGGGAGAAAGTGCAGGCCAACCACCAGCGCGATCCCCGCGGGTATCAGATCCGCGCGGCGCAGCAGATTGCAGATCAAAATAACGGCCAGACATCCCACGATCTCGGCAACCACCGCCCAGATGAATCCGTTGCGCATCTTTGCGCTCCACCGTGGCGCGGCTCCTTTCGAGCGGAGCTTCCGTCCGCGCCGAAGTACGCGCAGTGAAGCGACGTACAATCCAAGGCAGCAAACCGCGAACACCACTGCAAGCCACCAAGAAAACGCGTTAATAGCTGCGAGTCCCAATCCCAGCCACACTGCGCCGAAGACGGTGGTGACCATCGCCCCGCTGCCGATCCCAAGAACAATGCCTCCCCGTTGATCTGCATCCATCGGTCGCAGCCAGTCGTCAGCGTTCCTTGCTCGTTGCCCTAACCATATAGCGCCGAACTCAGTCTCCCTCGATCAAATCAATCTCGCCTACTCCGCCATGTACCGTCATCTCAATATTGTTCGCTGACTTGCCGTACGCCGCATTCACGTATGCATCGCCCTGGCGGCCAAATCCGTCCGCATTCACCGCGCCTATGCCGCCCGAGGCGAAAACGCGCACGCCCTCGTCCTTCGGCAAATGGATGCGGGCCTGTCCCGCGCCGCCTTCGATATCCGCCTGCAAGTTGCTCGGCGCGAGCTTGGTCAAGTCGAGATCGAGCTGCCCCGCGCCCATATGGATGTCTAGCTCGCTTAGATCGAGCCCATTCGGACGCACCCACGCCTGCCCCGCGCCCATTTCGAGTTTTAAATCCATTGGAGCCGCGCCGCCAAGATTCAGCCGCCAGTCGTTGTAGTTGTTGCCGAAATGCGACGAATTCCCGTTCTGCGTAATTTGCAAATCTCCCTGGCCGTCCGTGACGGTGTAGTTGACCTGCGGAGTCCCCTGCCATCCTTCGTAACGAAAATCAGCGTCCAGCAGCTTGCCCGCGCCGCCATCGAGCCGCAGCTGGCCCGCCGGCATCTGCACGTGAACGTTAACTTCTTTCGCACCCTGCAACTCTACGGCTTTGGACGTGTGTTGCGAGTTGCCATGGTCGCCCCTACCGTTCCGATCGCCCCAGTCTCCCCAGTCACCTGAATTCGAATTCCAGAAGCGGTTCCAGCCGCTGCCGCCGCGTCCGCCGGCGTAGGCGCCTCCATGCCACAGTGCGATCACGAAAAGCACCAGCAGCACGATCCATGCGACGGACACTCCGGAGATCGGCGTGTCGCCCCCAGGATGGCTCCGGGCCCAGAAGCTGTCCCATATCATTCCCACGCCCAGAAAGATCAGTATCAGGGGCCAATAGTGCCAGATGATCCACCAGGGATCGGCGCCGGGCCTGAAATTCCACGCCAGAAAAATCAGTCCCAGCGCGATTAGAACTACTGGACCGCCAATCGAACGCCGATGCCGCGGAACGCCGCCATCTGTCATCGTACACCCCTTTGAGCGACTTGCACCTACCCTTCGCTAAAAGATACGCTTTTTGCCGCAAAAATGTTTCGTGAACAGGCCGCGGCGCGAGAGCGGACGGTCCGGTACAGGTGCCCGCTCCTGTACTTCTGACCAGTAGAAATATATCTCCCAGTCTTGCTACCGTCGATCTGTGGCTATGCGCGCGTACGAAAACATCATCGCCGAATGGGCTGACCCCAGCAGCAAGGAGAACTGCGCGCGTTCGCGACTATTCGCGCCAGGTACCGATTGCACGAAATACTGGGTTTTGCCTGCCAGCCACTCGTCCCTAATCATTAGTCACTTGGGTCTTCTCAGATCGCGGGGCCCCCAATGCGCTCGTGCGAATTGGGGTGCGAGATGCCGGGGTCCCCGACACGGTCTTCCGCGTTGGGGTGGCAGATCGATACATGTTCGGGTAAATGCGCCTCTAAGTCATTGCAAACAAAGAGCGGGGTGCCAGCCAGATCGATACACATTCGGCTCGCCTTCGTTTCGTCATTTTGCGCCCGTTGATTCTCGTTCCTCATCCTTGACCACCTCGTTACGAGCCGATATTCTGGAGCTTCTCAGCGATTCGAGGTCAACACATGCGCGTCTATCTTGATTACAATGCCACCACGCCCGTCGATCCGGCGGTGCTCGACGCCATGTTGCCGTTCCTGCGCGACAGCTTCGCCAACGCTGGCTCGGTGCATACTCCTGGGCAGCGCGCCCGCGCGGCAGTGGATGCGGCCCGCGATTCGGTCGCGGCCTTGATCGGCGCGAAACCGAGCGAAGTCGTGTTCACCAGCGGCGGCACGGAAGCGGATAACCTGGCTATCTATGGAGCAGTCGCCGCTTCAACAAAGCCGCGCAAGCATGTGATCGCCAGTTCGATCGATCATCACGCCGTGCTGCACACCTGCGAAGATCTCCAGCGGCAGGGAATCGACGTTACATTCGTTCCCGCCGAACACGGCCCCAAGAATCAGGGCATCATCGATCCCGAAAATATTCGCCGCGCGTTGCGGCCTGAGACAGTGCTCATCACCGTGATGCACGCGAACAACGAGCTTGGCACCATTCAGCCGATCGAGGAAATTTCTCGCATCGCGCGCGAGGCTGGCGTCTGCTTCCATTGCGATGCGGTGCAATCGGCGGGGAAAATTCCAGTGGACGTTGGCAGCCTAGGCGTTGATCTGCTGTCCATTTCGGCGCACAAGTTCTGCGGTCCCAAGGGCGTGGGCGCGCTGTACGTTCGCACCGGCACTTCGATCGTGCCGCGATTTCGCGGTGGGCACGCCGAGCGCGACCGCCGTCCCGGCACGGAGAATGTTCCGGGAATAGTTGGGCTTGGCAAGGCCGCGGAACTCGCCCGTCTGAAATTGTCGGAAGATTCCGCGCGTATTGCAGCGCTGCGCGACCGCCTAGAATCGGAGCTTCTCGCGCGTGTTCCAAACGCGATCGTCAACGGCGACCGCGTCCACCGCGTGCCGAACACCTCGAACATTACTTTTCGCGGCGCGGGCGGCGAAGCGTTACTGATCGCGCTCGACCTGCAGGGCATCGCTTGCTCCACGGGCGCCGCATGTTCCTCGGGATCGACCGAACCATCGCACGTGCTGCTGGCGGCGGGGCTGTCGCACGACGACGCGCGGTCGAGCCTGCGCTTCAGCCTCGGCCGTCCATCGACCGCCGAGGAGATCGACTACGCCATCGCGACGGTGCCGAGCGTGGTGGAGCGCTTGCGCGCCATTTCGCCGCGTTCAACAGCAGCGGCCGTGCCCGCCCGGTGATCTCCTGAAAAATTACCATGCCAACTGATACTCAAATCGAAAACGCGCGCGGCGCTGCGCTCGATACAGCATGCGGAGAGTTCACGGCAGCCGCATCGGACTTGAGCGCAATGGCTCCAACGGACGGCGCGGTCGCTGTCGCCATGTCCGGAGGTGTGGATAGCTCCACGGTGGCGGCGATGCTGCGCGAGCGGGGACGCACGATCGTTGGGCTGACGATGCAACTTTGGAATCAGCGCCGCTTGCCACAACTGCAGGGTGATGGTCCCGCGCCGCACCGCTGCTGCTCGATCGATGACGTATACGACGCGCGGCGCGTGGCCGAGCATCTTGGCATTCCGTTTTACGTGATCAATTTCGAGCGCGCTTTCGAAGAGACGGTGGTGCGTCCGTTTGTGGAGGATTATCTGGCGGGACGCACGCCCATTCCGTGCACGCGCTGCAACAACGACGTGAAGTTCGCCCAATTGCTTACCACCGCGCGGCAGATCGGCGCCGAGCGCATCGCCACCGGCCATTACGCGCGCGTTCGCCACAACGCGGAAACGGGCCGCTACGAATTGCTGCGCGCCGTGGATCAATCGAAAGACCAAACATACTTTCTTTTCGGCTTGACGCAGGCGCAGCTTGCGCGCGCCGAATTTCCGCTGGGCGAGCTGACTAAGCAGGAAGTTCGCGCCATCGCGCGGCGGCTGGCCGTGCCGGTGGCGGATAAGCCGGAAAGCCAGGAAATTTGTTTCGTGCCTTCGGGCAGCTACGTGCGGTTCATTGAAAACTATTTGCAGGAGCAGGGGAGCGCGCTATCGAGCGAGGCCGGAGAGATCGTGCTCACTTCCGGCGAAATCGTCGGACGCCACGAAGGATTGCATCACTACACGGTTGGGCAGCGCCGCGGACTCGGCGTGGCGATCGGGCGGCCGGTTTTCGTGGTGGCGCTAGACCGCGAGCGAAATCGCCTGGTCGTCGGCGAGGATGCCGAGTTGCGCAGCGACACTTGCGAAGTGCGCGACGTGAATTGGATTGCCTTCCAGCAGCCCGATGGGCCGATACAAGCGGCGGTGCGAATCCGCAATCGGCATCAACCCGCCGAGGCGGAAATCACGCCGCTCTCAACAACCACGGCGCGCGTAAAGTTCCGCGAGCCGCAGCGCGCCATCACACCCGGGCAAGCTGCTGTATTCTATTCGGGAGAGAAAGTCCTCGGCGGCAGCTGGATTTCACAATCAGAATCATCCCAGCAGTAACGGGTCGCCATCGGTTTTAGATTTCGAGAATTAGCCAGCGCGCTGCAAGCGGGAACGGGCGCTTCAGATGAAGAGTTCTTCGTCTTGAGTGGCGGCTTCGCCGCTTTTGTCGCCGCCTGGACGGCGCAAGAACTCGAGACCCGCCTTTATACCCTTGATGACCGCTGAAGCCTGATTTACCGGTTCCCAAAGCTTTCGCCGGAAAGTGCTGCCGGCTTCCTCGATCACTTCGAGCATGCCGGTTAGGATCTGGTCGGCGCGGATGATCTGGGTCCGCAGCCGCTCGGTAGCGTCGGTGACCACGCGGTCCGCCTTCTGGGCCTGGCCCCGGGCCAGTCTGGTCACTTCCGCGGCATCGCTCATGATGCTGGCGATGCGGTCTTCTGAATTTTCCAGAATCCGGTTGGTGCGCAGCAGGATGGGATTGATCTTATCCTGCATCTCTTTTCCGATACGCATGAAGGTGGTGACGGCGAGGCGCACTTGCGCGAACATCGCCACCAGAATGCACATTTGGATGAAGATCGCGAGCGCGGCAATTACGATGAATGCGTCGAGCCAGCCGGACATGGAGTGTCCTCCAAAAATCTACGATATCTTTGATTCTCGTTTGTAGGTTTCCTTGCCGGCATCCACCGCGGAGGAGACCGCATCTTTCTGGCGGGCCATGATCTCCTTACTGCGTTCTACCAGGTCTTCCGCTCGCTCGCGCAATTCACGAGCTTTCTTTTGCGCGTAGTCGCGGCCCTCGTCCGCCTTCTTTGAGAGGTAATCCCGTGTCTCATCGCCGGACTTCGGTGCGTACAGCAGGCCCACCACTGCGCCGATACCCAATCCGACAAGGAACAAACTGATTCTTGAACCGACGTTATCGCTCATTGAACACCTCACGATAGCGACACTAACACAGCGTCATGTCGCAGGCAAGCAAGTGGGACCCTTACATACGGTTATACCGAGCGGGCTCCATACGGTGGCGTATTGAGGGTTATGAGTCGGCGTCGCGGCGCACAAAATGTGAGTAGTACAGCAGCCCCGCAATGGTTTTCGCGTCGCGGATTTTCGCTTCACGAATCCAGCGTTCGGCTTCCGCCAGCGTGACGATTTTCTGCGAGATTCTTTCATCTTCCTCTGGCTGGGCGATGCCTTTGGTAAGACCTTTGGCGAGGTAAATGTCCATGCGCTCGCCTAGCAGTCCGGGCGAAGGGAAAATCTCAAAAAGTTTGCGAATGCGCTTGGCGGTGTAGCCGGTTTCTTCCATCAATTCGCGGCGCGCGCCTTTGGCCGGATCTTCGCCGGGTTCTTTGTGGCCGGCGACGAGTTCCCAAAGATATTGCCCTGCGGCGTAGCGAAATTGGCGGATCAGCACGATGCGCCCATCGTCCAGCACGGGAATAATTACTACCGAGCCGGGGTGAACGACGATGTCCCGCGTAGCCTTCAGTCCACCCGGTTCAACTATCTCGTCGTGGCGAACGGTAAACACGCGGCCTTGGCACAGCTCGGTGCTGCTGAGCACTTTCACACGACCGGCGGCTTTCTTCTTGGCGGGTTTCGTCGTTTTCTTCACCTGGGCTCCTTGAACATCGGCGAGCATCCGAGTGTACCGCAGCCTAAGCCCCGTACGAATTCGAACCATCCGACTGCAGACATGCGGTTTTGCTATACTTTTCGCCAGAACGAGAATAGGGTCGCCGGAGCGAGGGTCGCCAGAAAAACGCCATGCCCATCAATACCGTCATCGTCGACGACGAGCGCCCGGCGCGCGACGAGCTGGCATTTCTGCTGAAGTCTTTTCCGGAAGTCAGCATCGTGGCGCAGGGAAAGAATGGGCTCGAGGCGCTGACGCTAATCAAAGAACACGAGCCGGACCTAGTGTTTCTCGACGTGGAGATGCCGGGGCTGGATGGGCTGGGAGTGGTGAAGCGGCTGATGGATCGCGGCGTGGAGATGCCGCAGATTGTTTTCGTCACGGCCTACGACCACTACGCGGTGAAGGCGTTCGAGGTTAACGCCGTCGATTACATTCTGAAGCCGTTTGACAAGAACCGCCTCGCCAAAGCAGTGCAGCGCGTGAAGCGCACCGTGGAAGAGCGCGCCTCGCAGGTGGAGCGCCTGGAGACGCTGGTGGACAAGCTGGGCGCCACCGCTCAGAAGCCGCAATCGAATCAGCCGGCCAAACTGCTGGTGAAATCGCAATCGCGCATGCTGCTGATCGATGCCGATGACATGATTTATGCGTCGATTCAGGACGGGTCGATCAGCGTATTCGCGCGCACGGCCGAAGGAGTGTCCAATTACCGCACCGTCGAGGAGTTCATGGAGGCGCTCGATCCGGGCGTTTTTTGGCGGCCGCACCGCTCGTATCTGGTGAACATCAATCACATCAAGGAAGTGGTGCCGTGGTTCAAATCCAGCTACATGCTGAAAATGGACGATAAGCGCGCGAGCGAAATTCCCGTTTCGCGCGCGCAAACGAAACGATTGCGCGAGCTTTTCGGGCTATAGACCGGCCGGTTGCTGGTATCATCGCCAGGATTCCTTCCTAAATTCGCAGCGAGGAGAATTTTTCGAGAGTGGCGAAGCGCAAAGAGACCAAGAAGCGAGTTCTCAGCGGCATGCGGCCCACGGGCCGTCTTCATTTAGGGCATTATTTCGGAGCACTCTCGAATTGGCTGAAGCTGCAGGAGCAGTACGACTGCTTCTTCTTCGTCGCCGACTGGCACGCGCTGACCACGCATTACGAAGACACCTCGTCGATCGCCGAAAACACTCTCCAAGTGGCCACCGACTGGCTTTCGGTGGGCCTCGATCCCGCGAAATCGACTCTCTTTGTGCAATCGAGCGTGCTCGAACATGCTGAGCTGCACGTGCTGCTGTCGATGATCACGCCGCTTTCGTGGCTGGAGCGCGTGCCGACGTACAAAGAACAGATTGAAAATTTGAAGGACCGCGACCTGGGTACCTACGGCTTCTTGGGCTATCCGCTGCTGCAATCGGCCGATATCGTGATTTACGACGCCGATTT
>DATLSB010000141.1:0-12658 GCA_035534415.1 Candidatus Dormiibacterota bacterium
CGAAATCAGAGAAGCCGGGCTTCACGCTTTCCGACACTTCAACGCCTCTCTTCTATCTTCGCTTCGCGTGCCGCTGAAAGTGATTCAGGAACGGCTAGGCCACGCCTCAGCCGGTTCATTGACGCTTGACGTATACACGCATTCAGAGTGGAAAGAGAACGTCGAAGCAGCACAACTCGCAGGGGAACAGATCGAAAAAGCTGCGAATTCTGTCAGCTTAACTGCAATTCAGCAAAAAGGGCCTGCTGACCAAAATCAGCAAGCCCTTGTAAGTATTTAAGATAGCTGGTTGCGGGGGTTGGATTTGAACCAACGACCTCCGGGTTATGAGCCCGACGAGCTACCAGGCTGCTCCACCCCGCTAGCAGATAATAGCGGAAGCCTTCGGGCGCGTCAAACCATTCCGGTCGTAATGCGGCGCGACCATCGCCGGAAAATTAATCCGAGCTATCCGACGACTGGTCACCCGAAGACGAGTTTTGGTCGGTCCCGACCTGCACATCGCAGATGCCTTCGCTGGACGTTTGATCGGCGCTAAAAAGCTCGTCGCAAGGCTCGGTCGTCCAGTCTCGCTGGTGAGTCACAGGATCTGTGGGGACCGAGCCGATATACCCCGCTGATTGCAGGTCATCGAGCGAACTCGGAGGCTGGTTCTTATCTTCGGTATATTGCTGGATCGCTTTGCGCAGAACAAAAAGATCCTGCTGCTGGGCCGCTACTCTCGCGGTCTTCAAGGATTGCTCGTAGCGCATCGCACCGACGGTCGCCAGAATCACGATGATCGTGATCACGATCATCAATTCGAGCAGTGTGAACCCGCCGCACCCACCCTTGCGATGCGTGCCCCGATTCGCAGCTTGTTGTCCAGCCAGAGTCATAATTCTAATTATCGCCCCGCCATCGAGATTCCACTACCAATCCGAATATTTCGTTCCATCCAGAGCCGTGCCCTGCGCGCGGCTGTACACGTCAAAAACGTCCTGGCCGCCCCATTGCGTCGAGTCCGCGTCATCCTGCGTCGAACGCAGACCCCAATCCGTGTTCCCGGTGAAAGGATCGGTGGGGATTTGCCGCAGGTATCGGACTTTTTCATCCTTTGCGCCCGCCAGTTGAACTCCATCCACCAAAGTCTGCAAATCTGGCGGGTAACCTTCCGTCCCAGCTTGCACTTGGATCAGATTTTTGTCCGCGTCGTCCTTATACCTGTCGATCGCATCGCGCATTTCGTGGAGATCTGCTCGCAGAGCGTGTTCCTTCCTGCTGATCACCACCACGCGAGTGAGCGGTATCGCCACCGTTGACAGAACCAGCAGGATCCCGCACGCCACAATCAATTCCAGCAACGTCATGCCGGACTGGCTCGCTCCAGATCGGCGCCGGCGTGGCCTCGATTCGCGCAGGGCTGCTCTTTGCATCCTGAGTGCCGTATCTGCACTGTCGAGCATCTTCACTTCACCCTCACTGCACATGAATCGTAGCTTCGCCGGATACCATCGGAATCGGCTGCTGCTGAGCATTGCGTCCATTGACTTGCAGAATCTGTATCGGAGACGTGCCCGGCGCCACTCCGCGAACCACCAGTCCCAGCAGCGTACCCGAACCGTTCACTCCGGGGGTATTCGGCTGGCGCGTAGCGGACACGATCACATCGCCATGCTGCGCGTCAATCCGTTGTACGACAGCTATCTCCTGCGTCCCGCCCGATAGGAACCCTCCATTGGTCACGTCCTCCACCTGGATGACCGCTGGATTGTAGTGAATCAGCAGTGGTATCGAGTAAAGGTCCTTCACGTTCGATACATTTAGCGCCAAGTTTACTCGCGCACCGGGTTTAATCGTCACCGACGAAGGGTTGAACTGCAATTGCGCGGCTGGATTCTGCGCTGCGGCAGGAGAGGGCGTCTGCGTTGGAGCCGGGGCCGCTGAAGTGGAGGGAGCTAAAGCCGATGTCCCCCCGTCCTGCGGCTCCTCGTCTTTGTAAAACACGCGAACGTTTGTATCGGTGCCCGCCGCCAGAGGCCGCAGGTCAGCCGAAGTGATATCCGGCATGCGCAGCACGTGCGGCGTGATCACGATCAGAATATCGCTTGTCTGTGTCTCCGTCCGGTTGTCGGAAAACAGATACTTAAAGAACGGCAGCTTCGCCAGCCCAGGAATCCCGTTTACGTTCTTGCTGTTTGTGGTTTGGAATAAGCCGCCCAGAATGCTCACTTCTCCAGGCCTGAGTCTGATTTGGTCCGGTCCAATTTTGTTCTGTCCGATCACCGGCTGTTCGATGCCGCCAATACTCGCTTGACTGACGACCGACGATACGTCGAGAGACAGCGTCAAGCTGACGTCGCCGTTTGGGTGCACGCGTGGAGTGACGTCGATATTGACGCCGACGTCGATATATTGAAATTGCGTGTTCACCAGCGGATTCACCACTCCGGCGCCACCGCCTACTCCGACTCCCACGCCGGCCTGAAAGCTGCCCGTCGCAATCGGCACGCGCTGCCCGATCTTGAGCGATGCCTTTTCACCATCGGTAACGCGTATTTGCGGATCCTGAATGATGTGCGTCTGGCTGTCGGTCAGGATCGCCGTAGCCGTTGCGCCCGGCAGAGTGGCGCTGTAATCGTTCAGTGAGATGTTCTTCAGATTGCCTAGCGTGATTTGCCCTGGAGTCGTTGTGCCACTCGTCGAACTGCTGGAGCTGCTGCTACTGCTCGGCTGATTCGTAGTAAGCGGTGTGAACGCGATGGTGGCGCTCTGCCCGGGCAGCACCCCCAAGTCGCGCAAGTGGTCCAAGCTGGCCGAAAGCACCTGGAAGTGCAGCAGCACTTCGGGCCGAGCCTGGTCGATATCGTGAATGATTTTCGCCGCCAAGATGAGCTTGTCCGGCGTGTCGCGTACCACGATGGCGTTGTCCGAATTCACTTGCGTCACCCGCCGCAAATCGAGCAGTTGCCTCAGACCGGTCACCACCTCCGTCAGGTCCTGCGGCGTCAAAGTATTCGATAGATAAAACGTGCGGACTTCCTCGTCCTCCAGGTCGCGGCGCTTCTGCGGATTATCAGGAGCCACGAAAATCACCGTGCTCGTCAGTGGCTTCCAGAACGCTTTGGACTCCAGCGACACCGCATCGAGAGCTTGTTCCAGCGTCACTCCCGGCAGTTCCACCGAAATCCGTCGCGACACAAAATCCGGATCGAATAGCACGCTCAATCCCGCCAGCTTGCCGATTGTTTCGAAAACTGTGCGCGCATCTTCCGTAGCCCGGAAATTGATCGGCTCGCGCGATAGCGGCTTTAGCTCCGGGGGGGCAGCCAACAACTGGGAGTCTAGCGATGGAGTGTTCGGCACGGCGTTCTTGGGAGTCGCCTCGGCAGTGCGCGCCGCCATCAGCTCCAGCGTCTTCTTCGCCTCTTGCTCGGCTGCGGCGTTCGAGGGATCGACGGTCGCGGCCCGCTGAAACTCGGCCAGCGCCATCTGCAGCTGCCCCGCGGCTACGTCTTTGCGCCCCTGTTCCAGGTGATATTGGCCGTCCTCGAACCGCATTTGCAGCTCGTTGAGCTTATATTCCGTGTTGGACGGATTCGCGCGCAGCGCGCGCTGGTAATCGGCCAGCGCTGTGTCGTAGTCCTGCAGTTCTTGCGCCTTTTTCCCCGCGGCGAAGTCCTTATTTGACTTGGGACAACCGGCCAAAATCATCGCGGTGATCGCAAGGATGGGTAGATACGCTATGCGGCGCAAACAGGACCTCCGAGGCTTGCAGTGAATCTTCCGGAGTCTAGCATCCGGTATAGGATGCAGCAAGGAATCGCATTCGTTGCCGATTATCTTTGGTTACCATGGGCTATATGAACGCAGCGTAACAGCCTCGTGAACGCAGTAGTGAACCACTTCGAATCCGGAGATTCAACTGACGTCGCTTGCGGCTCATTGCATCCGGCGGCTATCATAGGTCCACCGTGAAAACAGCAGTCAAAAAGAAAGAGCGCGAAGGAGTTAAGATCGTCGCGCAGAATCGCGCCGCTTCGTACAACTACGACCTCCTCGACAAACTCGAAGCCGGTCTGGTCCTGGTAGGCACCGAAGTGAAAAGCCTCCGCGAAGGGAAGGGCTCGCTCCGCGAAGCCTACGCCGATCTTCGCACCGGAGAGCCTTGGCTCATAAATTGCCACATTCCCGAGTATCAGCCCGGCGGTTTCCGTAACCACGATCCCCTTCGCAAGCGAAAGCTCTTGCTGAACCGGCGCGAAATCGAACGCCTGATCGTTCAGACGCAGCAAAAGGGGATGACCATCGTCCCGCTGAAAATTTATTTTCGCGACGGAATCGCGAAATGCGAACTGGCCATCGCCCGCGGCCGGAAATTCCACGACCGCCGCGAAGCCGAACGCCGAAAAGAAGCTAAGAAAGAAGCCGACGACGCCATGTACCGCTCGCGCCGGCGCTGAAAACGAGCTGAACTCGAAAGGAACACATGCAGATCGGATTGATCACCGAACCCTACTCGCAACTGCGCGCCGATGCTTTGATTACCTACGTTTTTGACGCGGAAAATAAATTCGACGGCGTTCTTGGCGAGATCAATCGCGAAATGAACGGTCGCCTCGAATCGCTGGCGGCCAGCGGCGAACTTACCGGCAAATCGCTGGAAACCGTGCTGGTCCATTTCCCTCAAGGCCTCGCCGCGCAACGCCTGCTGCTGGTGGGTATCGGCAAGCCCGGAAAATTCTCTGCGTCCGATCTGCGCAAAATTGCCGGCACGGCTTTGCGCTATTTGAAATCCCGCGGCGCAAAGAAAATTGTTTTTCTCGCTCGCGAAGGCGGCCCCGAAGCTGCGCAAGCGGTCGTAGAGGGCTTGATCGTCGCCGACTTTGAATCCGACAAATATCGCAGCGATAGAAAGAAGCAGGAGGTCGAATCAGTTTCGCTAGCGGGTTTCCATACCGGCGTGGGCGGCGATCTGATTTCCGCCGTGGAACAAGGCCGCGTCATCGCCGAATCGCAGAATTTCGCGCGCGATCTGATCAACGAGCCTTCCAACCGGCTCACCCCGCGCATGCTCGCCGCGCGCGCCGAAGCTATGGCCAAGGAAGCGGGCCTTTCCGTCGAAATTCTTGACGAACGCAAAATAGCTGAGCTGAAAATGGGCGCTCTGATTGGCGTCGCGCAGGGCAGCGTCGAGCCGCCGCGCGTCATGGTGTTGCGCTACACTCCCAAAAACGCGCGGCCCGGTGGGCCGGTGCTCGGGCTCGTCGGCAAGGCCGTTACTTTCGATACCGGCGGCATTTCCCTCAAGCCCGCCAACAACATGGAAAAGATGAAGGACGACATGGGGGGTGGCGCCACCATGCTTGCCGCCATGCGCGCGCTGGCCGCGCTGAAACCTTCCATCTCGGTGATTGCCGTGATCCCTTCCACCGAAAATATGCCCGGCGGCCGCGCGCAAAAGCCCGGCGACGTGCAGGTGGCCATGTCCGGTAAAACCATTGAAGTAATTAACACAGATGCTGAAGGGCGGCTGATTCTTGCCGATGGAATTTTCTACGCCCGCAAGCTCGGCTGCACGCATTTGATCGACGCAGCCACGCTCACCGGCGCAATCGAAGTCGCTCTTGCCAACGTCAATGTCGGCGCTTTTGGCACGCCGCGAGAATATCTCGACCAATTTCTCGCCAGCGCCAAAGCCGTGGGCGAAAAAATGTGGCCCATGCCCATCGACGACGAATACGAAGAAATGATCAAGAGCAACATCGCCGACATTCGCAACACCGGCAGCGGCAAGGGAGGTGGCGCGATCACCGCGGCGTGGTTCTTAAAAGAATTCGCCGAAGATACCCCGTGGATCCATCTCGATATCGCTGCAACCTGCTGGATCGATGAGGGCCGTCCCTGGCTCGCCAAGGGGCCAACCGGCGTGGCGATTCGGTCGATTATCGACTTCGCGATGAAAATGTAGCTTTCCCTGCTTTGCGCAGGCTGAAAAAACTTTCACTTTGGCGGCTCGCCCCCGCTCGCCGCGTGCGGGCTTTCCGGTTTTCGAAGAGGAAAGATGGTGCAGTTTCCAGCGTGCTGCGGTTTAACGCCAAAGACTTCCTCGATATAACTCGCGCCGCGGTCGGCTTCGGGTGAATCGTAAATTACGATCGCGCCAAGGTTCAGTTCGCGAATTGTCGCCGCCGCCGATGCTCTGTCGGCCGCTGTGTCGATCGGCGCAGGGTACAAGCCCTCGATCGACATCAGTGAGCGCAATATCCGAATATTCCAAAATGGCTTCCAGATTTCCGGCGGCGTGTACGACAAATAGCCGTCCACCAGTGCAAATTTCCCGCCGCTCGCGGCCTGCATCCACATGCTTTTCAAGCAGAACGGCGCCCGAATCATCGGAAACGTCAGAATCGTCCCGCGCTGAATCTGTGGAGGCAAAGCGCAACTACCCGCGTTTGCTCTCGTTCCGCCGGGATGGTAGCCCATGCCCGGATCGACCGTCGAAGCCCTCGGAAACGGAATTGTCAGGTAGTCGGCCATGATAAACATCGCCACAACTGGAACCAGCCAGTAACGATGTTTTCTTACGTTTGGCGATTCGATCAGATATCGGACGCCGAGAGAGCACAAAATCCCCAGGCATAGCGCGACCACCACGTCAAATCGCGCCGGCGCGGATATGAATTTGGCAAACGGCAAATCAAAAAATAGCGCCGCAGGTCCGGGAACGCGCAACGCGTGTCCCCAAACGTGAATTTGCGGTCCCAGTGACAATAGCCAAAACGCGATGCCCAAAATCAGCGCGTTTGCCGCCCATCTCCGGTTCGCGTCGCGTCCCTTGCAAAAACCGAGCACCGCAAGCGCGAGTACCATCGCGCCGATGTAAACCGTTCCTTCCACTCCCGCCAGGAAAAGATCCGGGTTCAGCCCGTGCGCCCACTTGCCGAAAAATATGTGGTCCCAGCTGGGGATCGCGAATCCAATCGCGTCAGCGGACATCACCTCGATGTGCCCCGGCCTTCGCGGTCCCGGAACATCGGAGCGCATGCCCAGCATCATCCAAAGCAATGGTGAGAATCCAACGAGGAAAGTGGCTGCGCCCGCGCAAATCGGTTTCCAAACGCCGCCGATGAACCGAAGCGCCCCGCTCGCAAAGTGTCTCGCAATTTCAATCGCCAGCAGCAGCGCTGCGAAAACCAAGCAAATCACCGCGTAGTTGTAATGGGCAAATGCCGCCAGCAGTAAAGCCAGCCCCAGCGGAATGCCTAGCCGCCACGATCCTGACTCGCTGCTGAAAATCCGGTCGAGCGCCAGCACGAACAGAGGAATTGGAAACGCAGTGACCAGGCTCAGATGAGCCAGCGCCTCCGCCATCAGAAACGGGCTGAAGCCGAATATCATCCCGCCGATGAACGCAGCCGTCTCGTTTCGCGAAATTCTCAGGCAAAATAATCGCGCGCAGAATGCCGCCAGCGCGAGTTGCAGAATCAGCGACAAGTTATACGCCACCACCGGACCAGCGAAGATGCTCAGCGGCAACGCCAAAAGTCCCGCCAGCGGGTCGGTAGTGCTCCACGCCAAATTGACGCGGCTCGGATAGTAAAGAAGCCGCGTGTAGAAAGGATTGTGCGCGTGAACGACGGAGCGCGCGAAATGCCACAGAAACCAGGCGTGCTGAAAATTGTCGCCGGGAAACCCGAGCAGCCCAGAGCCGAGCGACAAAGACCCGGGCAGCGTGAAAACGAATCCGAGCGCCAGAAATAAAAGAAACGCGATGGCGTGATTGCGAATGGCGCTGCGGCGCGCCGAGCGAGTTCCAGCGTCGGAGATTTCCCGCGTCCCCGCGGACGCAGCGCGCGATTCAGTCTCCGACCGCGAGCCGAGGCTCCCGCCGATTCTTGCTAGCCCACTAAGTTCGCGCTCAGGCGACGGTTGCGGCGCCATTCCGTCACATTTTCTCGGGAGCAGTAATGCCCAGCAGCGCCAGCGCGGCCACCAATTGTTCGCGAACCAGCCACACAAGCTTCAGCAGAAACGCCCGTTTCTCGGCGTCATCTTCCGAGAGGATGTGATGCTTGTGGTAGAAAACGTTGAACGCCTGCGCCAGTTCAAAAGCGTAGCGCGTCAAAAACGCAGGCTCTTGCGCGGACAAAGCCGCATCCACTCGCGCGTCCAGCGATCCCGCGAGCACCACCAAATCCCAAAGGTCATCGCCCGCGCCGGGAGCCAGAAATCGTGCCGAGTCGATCTCGCCGCTTTCAATCCGCTTCGCGTTCGCCGCATCCACTTCGTTCAGCCGCTCCTCGCCTTTGCGCGAAATTCCTTGCACTCGAACGACCGCGTATTGCACGTACGGCCCGGTTTCGCCCTCGAAGCTCAGCGCATCCGCGAAGTCAAAAGCGATCACCGTCGAACGCGTGTACCGCAACAAAAAATATCGCAGCGCGCCCTTGCTGATCGCGCCGACCATCTGTTCGGCTTCGGGACTGCCGGCGATCTCCGGGTGGCGCGACTCGACTTCCTTGCGCGCGCTGGCCTCCAGCTGGTCGATCAAATCATCCGCCTTCACTCCCTGGCCCTTTCGTCCGCTCACTTCGATATACGGCTTCTTCGCGTCCTCGTCGGGAATCTCGTAGCCAAGTTCGCGCGCGCAGCGCGGCGTGAGCGCCACCACGTTGTACGAAAAATGTTTCAGGTGGTCAGCCTGTTCTCCGTAACCAAGCGCGCGCAATCCCGCGGCCACCACTTGCTGCGGATACGCTTGCCTCGCGTCGATCACGTTGTAGACATCGTGCGCATGTCCGAATTCCGGCGTCTTTAGTCCAGCCGGCAGCGCGCTGGGCGGTTCGCTCGCAGTCGTCCAAGCCTTGCGCCCGTCCGGATGCTTGTGGAACGGAGAGTAGTAAAAATCACGCCCCAGCAGACCGAATTTCCAAAGATGGTAGGCGATATCTTTGCCCACGTACGTCACCGTGCCGCTGGACCGCACAATAATTTTCGCCTCCGCTAGCTCCGTCGGCTCTTCTTCCGCCGCTTGGGCGTTGCCCTCCGCGCCATTTGCATCCGCGGCATTTTCCGCATCCGACGGAAGCTGCATCACCCAGCAGCCCTGATTTTTGCCGGAAGTCGCGTACTGAATCGCGCCGCTCTTCTTCAGCATTTCAAATGCGGCGTCCCAGAATTTCAAATGCAGAATTTCGCTCTCGCGCGAAAGCAGGTCGTAACTGATTCCCAGCCGGTCGAGCGTGCGCAAGTGGCAGCGCACGATCGCGGTCGAAACAATCTCGGCCATCTCTGCCGCTGCGCCGTGCCCCTCTTCGATCTCCTTCAACGTCTGCGCGCGAATTTGCAGCCGCGCTTTATCCTCCGCCAGCCACAGCGTCACGCGCGTGTACAAATCCCAGCACAGGTAATCGAACTTTGGTGCCGCCGCCAGCGTGCGCACTTCATCTAGCGTCTTCGGCTCCAGGTGCAGAAACCCGAGCACCACGTCGGCAACCTGCACGCCGGTGTTGTCGATGTAGTTTTGCACTTCCACGCGATGCCCGGTGTACCGCAGCAGTCGCGAGAACGTATCGCCCAGCACCGCATTCCGCAAATGCCCGATGTGCGCTGCCTTGTTGGGATTGATGCTGGTGTGCTCCACCAGCACTTTGGGCGCATTAGCCGCCGGCTGTGGCGATAGTGCCGTTTGGCTGCCCGCTTCCTCGCACGTTCCGCGAAAGAAAATCGAGCGGTCGAGAAACGCGTTCAGGTACCCGCCTCCTGCCACTTCCACGCGCGCCACTCCCGGGACCCGTTTCAGCGAATTGGCGATTTCTTGCGCCAGCGCGCGCGGAGGCTTTCTCAGCCGCTTGGCCAGCTCGAAGCACAACGGCGACGCGATTTCGCCCATCGAAAGCTTCGGCGGTCGCTCCGTGACGATCGGAACATCGGTCTTGTAGCGTTCGTGAATGTGCTGCCGCAGCGCCTTGCGAAAGCGGTCTTCGACCGTTTTATACACGTGGCTCCTTGCCGGTAACGAATCAAAAATTATGCACGGAATTTCGCAGGAATGCTAACCCAGCAGCGGCCACGCGCCGCCGGATTCCAGGTAGTCTGCCAGGCGGCGTCGTTCGGCTTGCACGTTTTGTGTTAGCGGGGCGCGGTGGCCGGGACATACTAAATTGATGATCTCGCAGAGAAATCGCAACACGGAAGTTCGGTGCCTACATCCACGGCAAGCGCGTCCAACTCGCTGGCTACGAGGTACGAGCAGGCAAAATACGACGGACGGCGAAAGCACCATACGCCGTCCGTCACGGGTATCATTTGTACTTTTGCCCGCACCGTTTTGACGGCATGACCTCACAACGAGAACTTGTTTCCGTTACCGCATCCCGTAGATCAGGACGCGGAAGGTCCCGGGAACAAGGCGAAACGGGCGCGTGTGCGGCGCGGGGTGTTCGATGCGCTGGATGTCTGCGGTGACCAGGTACACATCGTGGTTTTTCGGATTGAGGGCCATCGTGCGCGCGCCGATTTCCGTCTTCACGTTTTCGACCACTTGAAAAGAAGTCGGAGAATCTTCGTGGACCACGGTCAGCGAGGGCGTGAAGCCGTTCGAGGCGAACGCGAAGTCCGTGCCCGCATCGAAGCGCGTGGCGTCGACGCCTACTCCGATCGGCTCGGTAGCCAAAACCTTGCCGTTATCCGCGTCCATGATCACCATCTTCTGGTTGCGGCAGCCGGAAAAAAGAATGTGGTGCTTTGCGTCGATGGCCAGTCCGCTGGGATGCTCTCCCGGCGCAAGCGGCCAACGGTGCGTGATCTTCATCGCGTGCGAATCGATTTCAATAATCTCGCTGGTGGATTCGATATTGGCGTAGACGTGCCCGCGTCCATCGGCAACGGGAAATTCCGGCTGGCCGCCCAGTGCGATGTGACCGACCACTTTTCCGGTTTTTGCGTCGATCACCGTGGAACTTTGCGAATCGCCGTTCATCGTGAAGACGCGCTTCGAGGCCGGATCGTAGACCTCGCCATCCGCGTCTTTATCCGCGGGCGCGCTGCCGATCACTTTCAGCGTCTTCAAATTGAAAATCCACACTTTCGCGGCTTCCCCATCCGTGACGAAGCCCTTGTTAAATTCCGGCGCCAGCACGATTCCGTGGATACCTTCCATCCCGCCGATGTTGCCCACGATTTTCCCGGTCTCCACGTTCAGCACGTCCACATGGTTTCCGCGCGAAATGAAAAGGCGATTCGTGGAGGGCTGAAATTTCACATAGTCCCAAAAAGTGTCGCCGGAGACGGGAATCGTCTTCAGCAAATGATAGCCGGGCGCGCTGGCGTCAGCCGCTTTGGCACGCGGCGCAGCCGCAACAGTGGGCGCGCCGCAGACTGCGGCGAATACAAACAATATTCCAGCGACGGCCGTGGCAAGAAACATCCGTTTCGAATTCCAGGCGCTTTTCATCCATGCCTCCTCGGCAGTATCGAAATTGGGCCGCCGCGCGTACCACCGCACTCCCATTGGCGGCGTTGATTCGCGCGCGGCTCCGCATTGTATAGCGTTGGATTTAGCCTTGCATGAACTTTCATTAATGTTTCGGCAATCCACGAACGGCGCCTCGATACGGATGGCGCTTGCTGGCGAAATGGAGATCTTCGTTTGGTTCACGCGTCTGGTTAATGGAAGAAGCGCTGCGATTGAATCGCGCGCTCAGCATGCGGACCCCGGCCGGGTTCGCGATTAGGAAACAGTAAGTGCTCGTGTTTTGAGCGTCTTGAGTCACGGCAAGGTTGAAACGCTTTCGCTATTAGGATTTGTGACTTCGCGTTTCTGAGCGGCTGACTGGCGCGGATCCGCACGGTGATAGATGACGCGTTTGGGCCGATCGATCCACTGACCTTCGTCATTGAGGCTGGCGCACAAAGCGACGGCACGAATGATGGAATCGGCGGTGACCGGAACGACCATGGCTTGCTCGATGAGCGGCGCGAGCGAGAGACGTATGTGCGCGGCGCGTTGGGCGAAGAGTCCGGTGGCGTGGGCGTGGCGATAGATCGAGGAGTGATGTGCGATTCCATATTCCTTCGCGATGAGTTCGGGGCTGTGCCAGTGCAGGAATTCGCACTCGATTTCGGCGCGTTCGGGATGCCGGCAGGCGGAGCATTTTCGGTCATGCCGAAGGCTGGACTTGGGCTTCCGCCGGGCGCGTTTCTTATGCAGTGGCGGCGCGGGCGCCAGATCGGCGTCCGATTCGTAAAGCGACTTCAGAGCTGTTTCGATCGACCGCTTGTCTGGCACATTCCCCTCCCACAGAAAGCAAATTTCCCGGTCGCATACATCACAGTTCGACCGTATCAGATCGCCTGAGAATTTCGCTACTGGCCGGAAGTACAGGTTTAGCACAGGTGGCTCGACCCGTACTTTGCGCCATGGATGGCGGTTCGACGGGCAGAAACGCTCGGAGGGATTCTTCAGCGGTGCTCGCCGGATCGCTTCAGAATGACGGCGCGAGGGTTGGGGCACCCGGAAATGCAAAGGCAAGATCGCCGGCGAGACGCTGATTGGATAAAGGCGTCGGCTCCTTCGAGCGAGTAGACTTGGCGGCGTTGAACGACCAAGGCTCGGAGGGAAGGAGCCGAGCGATGAAGATTATAGGTTGTGATTTTCACACGCGCCAGCAGCAGA
>DATLSB010000142.1:0-21960 GCA_035534415.1 Candidatus Dormiibacterota bacterium
TTCGCTTTTGTTTCGCATTTCGCCATCGTTCGGCGTCAAACGCGGAGCCGGAATAACCGTTCGCAGGGGCGGAACGGTCAATTGACCTCGCACATGCGTAAGTGATAGAAAACACAGCCTCGGCCATCACCAAGGGCGGAACTTCCCGGTGCACTTTAAATTCCCACTCAAGCGCACGCCGGTCTCGAAACTCTGGCGCGGCCCAACGGCTCCATCTGCCGGAGATTGCCACCCCGAAACGAGCGTTGCGACCGAGGAATCTCGCCGAATGCTCGACACCCTCAATCGCCCGGCATCCCAGCCGCAACCACCAAAAGCTGCAACATTACCCGCGCCGCGCGCGTATTGCTCTTTAGCGCGCCAAAACCGTGCCTAATTGAGTCATACTGGCGCTCAGGAACCTAGGATCACCGCCGCACATGCCGCCCAAGCGATCTAAATCCTCGATGTCGCTCAGCGAAGCCATCAGCATCGCCACGGCCAGTCTTTGGGCGCACAAGATGCGCACCGTGCTCACGCTGCTCGGCGTGGTCATCGGCGTCACGGCCGTGATCGCGGTAGTCAGCCTCGTCGGCGGACTCAACACCTACGTTGCCCGTATGATCTCCAATAATCTTGGGGCGGACACCTTCATAGTCGACCGCTCGCCCTCGGTCATTTCCAACATCGATCAGTGGCAGGAAGCGCAGAAGCGCCGAAAATTCCGCTATGACGACTACAACTATCTGCTCGACAATTGCCGCAGCTGCCGCGCCGTCGCTGCCAGCCTCAGCACCCAGGGCTCGGTGAAATACGGCACGCAGTCTCTCGACACCGCCAACATCATCGGATTCACCTACCAAATGCCCGAAGTCTACAAGCGCGACCTGATGATGGGCCGCTACTTCACCCGGCTGGACGAGCTTCGCCACGCGCCCGTCTGCGACGTCGGTTACGACGTGTTCGACAAGCTCATGCCCGGAGGCAATCCGATCGGCAAGGAAATCCGCGTCGATTCCGGCGAGTGCGAAATTATCGGCGTGGCTGACAAGCGAGGTTCGGTCATGGGCCAGTCGCAGGATGACTGGGTGATCATGCCGCTCACCACCTATCAGACGATCTATGGCGGCAATGATTCGTTGACCCTTTGGGTGAAGGCTACCAGCACGAAAACCCTCGATACCACCATGGACGAAGTTCGCCTGTTGCTGCGCGGACGCCGCCACGTGCCGTACCTCAAGGCCGACGACTTCGCCATGGAGACCAACGAGTCGTTCCTCCAGCTCTGGAACAGCATTAGCAGCACGTTTTTCGGCGTGACCATCGGCATCGCCTCGATCTCGCTGATCGTCGGCGGCATCGTGATCATGAACATCATGCTCGTTTCCGTCACCGAGCGAACGCGCGAAATCGGCCTGCGCAAATCGCTGGGCGCCCGCCGTATCGACATTCAGAAGCAGTTTTTGATCGAGTCCTCCACCATCTCAGCGATCGGGGGAGCCATCGGCGTGAGCCTCGGAATATTGGCGGCGAAAATTGTCACTTGGACCACCGCTCTGCCCAGCTCCGTCGCGCTCTGGTCGGTCCTAATGGGGCTACTCGTAGCGATTGGCGTGGGCCTTTTCTTCGGCGTTTATCCGGCAACCAAAGCGGCTCGCCTTGATCCGGTAGTCGCGTTGCGATCGGAGTGATGGCGATTATGTCCTTCGGGCAAAAATTCGGTCAGGTGAAAGAGTCGATCGTTTTGGCGATTGACGTTTTGCGCCGCAATCGCCTTCGTTCGGCTCTGACCGTGCTCGGCATCGTCATCGGCGTCACCACAATCATCACCATTGGCGCCGTGATCAACGGTTTGAATGCCAACGTGCTCGGCAGCATTCAGACGCTGGGCTCAAGCACCATCATTGTCTCCAAGCTCGATTGGGCCGGCGTTGGCCGTCCCACTCCGGCGATGCTCCAGCGCAAGGAACTGAATGCCAATTGGGTGGGCGGCCTGCGGAACCTGCCCCACGTGGTAGCCGCTGGAGCGGCCCAGCAAATTGCTGTTTACGTCGGCAACGCCGCCGGGGGAATGAGCGAGGTCCGGCGCGGCAATTTGCGCGCGGCCAACGTTATTCTCGAAGGCGACACTCCCTCCATTGCCGACATCACCAATCTCGACATGGCCCAGGGCCGGTTCTTCAATGAGACGGACGAAGACCGCCGCTTGCCCGTCACCGTCCTGGGACATATCACCCTGAACACGCTTTTTCCCAACGGCGAAGATCCCATCGGCCAGGAAGTGACCATCGAAGGCCAGGAGTTCACCGTTATCGGTACCTTGAAGCCGCAGAAGCAGGCCCTCGGAACCGGCGAAAACCCCCAGGACAATACCGCGCTCGTCCCGTTTTCCATGATCCGGAAAATGCACCCGGAAAACAAAAACATCATCCTGCTGGCCAAAGCCGATTCCACGAAAAACCTTCCGGTCGCAGTCGACGAAGTCCGCGAATACATCCGCCGCATGCGCAAGCTTCCTTCGGAAAAGGACGACGACTTCGCGCTCATGACCACCGACTCCTTCGTCCAGACCTGGAATCAGATTTCGGACGGTATTTTCATCGTCATGCTCGCGGTGGGCTCCGTGGCGCTGCTGGTCGGCGGAGTCGGCGTGATGAACATCATGCTCGTCAGCGTCACGGAGCGCACGCGCGAAATCGGCGTGCGCAAGGCTATCGGGGCGCGCCGCATCAATATTCTCACTCAGTTTTTGTTGGAGGCTGTCACGCTATCGGCCGTCGGTGGAGCGCTGGGTGTGTTTCTCGGCTGGTCGCTGGTGTTTATCGCGCGGTTGGCGTTCCCGTCATTTCCAGCCTCTGTTACGGCAACTCTTGTGATCCTCGGCGTTGCGGTCGCCGCAATGATCGGAATTTTCTTCGGTGTGTACCCGGCGTGGAAAGCCGCGCGGCTGAATCCCGTCGAAGCTCTGCGCTATGAGTGAGCCGAGCGCGGACTCGCAATCCGCGGAGCACGCATGAGGCTGGCGCCAGACATTGTTTTCTCGGCGAATCTGCCGCGATCAGGCTTTCGCGGTTAGCGCGCGCAGCGACTCCTCAAACGGCGCGCGCGCCACGCCCCGCTCGGTGATAATTGCGGAGATGAACCGCGCCGGCGTTACGTCGAATGCCGGATGCGCCGCTCGCACGGGCGGCGAAATGCGTGTGCCGCCGAAGTGAGTCACCTCTTCTTCCGAGCGCTCCTCGATGGGAATTTGCTCGCCCGACGCAATCGAAAGATCGAGCGTGGAAATTGGTGCCGCCACGTAGAAGGGAATTCCGTGCTCTTTCGCCAGCACCGCGATTCCGTACGTGCCGATCTTGTTTGCCGTGTCGCCGTTGCTCGCGATTCGATCCGCGCCCACCACCACCGCGCCCACTCCGCCGGTCTTCAGGAAATGCCCCACCATATTGTCGGTGATCAGCGTCAATGGAATGCCGTCTTGATGCAGCTCCCAGGCGGTGAGCCGAGCGCCCTGCAAGTACGGCCGAGTCTCCGGCACCAGCACTTCGATCTCGTGCTTCGCTGCGACGGCCATGCGAATCACTCCCAGCGCCGTACCGATTCCGCCGGTGGCCAGCGCGCCAGCATTGCACTGCGTCATCACGCGCCCGGCCTTCGGCATCAGTTCCGCGCCGAACCGCCCGATGCGCTCATCGGCCGCGCGCCGCTCTTCGTGGACTTTCAGGGCCTCTGCGACGAGCGCGCCGCGAATTTCGGCCATGCCTGCTTCGCCGCGGTTTTCCTGCGCTTTTGCCAGTTCATCGAATCGTCGCTTGAAGCGTTCGATCGCCCAAAACAAATCGACGGCTGTAGGCCGCGTTTGCGAAAATGTGTCGCAAATGGCCGCGAATTCCGCGCGCAATTCGGGCAGCGTTTTGGCCTTCGATACCTTTACACCGAGCGCGATGCCCATCGCCGCGGCCACGCCAATGGCTGGAGCGCCACGAATTACCATATCCTTGATGGCCTTGGCTGCCGCGCAATAATCCGTGTAGGTGTGGTAGATCACTTCGCCAGGCAGCTTCCGCTGATCCAGCATCACCACGCCTTCGTCCGTCCAGCGAATCGGTTCAACCGTGTGCAATGAAATGCCCCTCGCGTGCTTCGAAGTGAAAAAACTGTTTATTTTAGCCGACGGCGCGCGGAAGAATGTCCGCGTTTAGTGCACATGCAAAATGTGCCGCGATCCGTACATGGTCACCAGCACTCCTATCACTTGTACCGAGTTGTAGCTAATGTGCAGCAGAAAGCTCGATAAGACCGTGCGCGTAATCGCGCGCACATACGTGAATATGATTCCCACGACCACCAGCAATCCAATCTGCCACCAGCCTCCCCATAGTTGGCTGCCGTGCAGCAGTCCGAAGACCGCGCCAGTGAATACGATTCCGCCTACGATTCCGAAACTTCGCGCCGCCACCGGATACAAATAGCCGCGAAACACTGTTTCTTCCACGACCGGCGCAATCACCACGGCCGTCACCATAAACAACAGCGTCAGTGATCGCGTTTGGAAGATGCGCTCAATCGGCAGCGGGTGCGTCGGTGGAAAGGCCGCGCTGGCGAGCGACACGAACAGCGCGAGCGCGACTCCGCCCACAATCAATCCGAAATATGCCCCGATCCGTGAAATGTTGCGAGGGCGGAGCGGATGCCATCCGATCGTGCTCCAGAATGGCAAATTGCTGCGATGCCGGATTTGCAGCGCCAGATATCCGAGCAGCGAAATCTCCATCAGGATTTGCGCGGAGATCAGCATGAAACTCAAATGCGCGCGAATGTAGGATCCCGGCGCGTGGAAAAGTGCGACCTCACAACCCACAATGATCAGTGCAAACACGAAAATTACCGCGAACGCGAACGGCACGATCATCACTACATCGAGCCAGCCCCACGGCACATTGTAATCTTCGAAAGGAAACCACTCGGATGACCGAGGCCCTCCGGTAGGCTCTTGCAGGATAGGCTCCGGCCCGGAGCCGCCGCCGGTTTGAGGTTCGGAGGAATGAGTCGCCGGTTCGGACGGATCCTGCGGTTCGGGTGCAAGCGAACTATTTTCTTCGGCGCTCATTTTCGCGGTTCAGCATCCCTCACCCGATCCCGTCTCGCAGAACCATCTTTTACTGTATTCACTTTACTGGGGTTCGCTCCGTTGGCGCAAGCGCGCTGCTACTGCACGTGATTTCCGTTTGCCGGGGCGAGCGAGCGCGCCAAGATTTGCCCAGTGTAGGATTTTTTCACCTTCGCCACTTGCTCGGGAGTGCCCTGCGCCACCACGCGGCCCCCATCCTCGCCGCCTTCCGGACCGAGGTCGATGATCCAATCCGCCTGCTTGATCACGTCGAGGTTGTGCTCGATGATCAGCACGCTGTTTCCCAGCGCCACCAGCCGGTTCAGCACATCGAGCAGCTTTTTAACGTCATCGAAGTGAAGTCCGGTGGTCGGCTCGTCCAAAATGTAAATCGTGCGGCCAGTCTGCCGCCGTGACAGCTCGCGCGCCAGCTTGGTGCGTTGCGCCTCGCCGCCCGAAAGGCTGGTCGCCGATTGTCCCAGCTGCACGTAACCGAGCCCCACATCGACGAGCGTCTGCAGTTTCTGCTGAATCGCCGGGATATTCTCCAGCACTTTCAGAGCTTCTTCGATCGGCAGATCGAGCAGGTCGGAAATCGAGCAGCCTTTATAACGCACCGCGAGAGTTTCCGCGTTGTAGCGCTTGCCGCGGCACACTTCGCAAGTCACGTACACGTCCGGCAAAAAATTCATTTCGATGCGGCGCTGGCCGTTTCCTTGGCACGCTTCGCAGCGCCCGCCTTTCACGTTGAAACTGAAGCGCCCCGGACGATAGCCCCGCTCGCGCGATTCCGGCAGCATCGCGAACAACTCGCGAATGGGCGCAAACACTCCCGTGTAGGTCGCTGGATTCGAACGCGGCGTGCGGCCGATTGGCGCCTGGTCGATCTGAACCACTTTGTCGATGTGCTCGATTCCCAGAATGCCGCGGTGCGCCCCCGGCAGTTCCATGGAATGGTAGAGTTTTGCGGCGAGCGAGCGATACAGAATGTCGTTTACCAGCGTCGATTTTCCCGATCCCGAGACGCCCGTTACCACCGTCAGCAAACCAAGCGGAATCGACACATCGACGTTCTTCAAATTGTTGCCGTGCGCGCCCAGTATGTTGATCGATTTTCCATTCGGGCTGCGGCGCTCGGCTGGGACAGGAATCCTCAGCTTGCCGGAAAGATATTGCCCGGTCAGCGACGCCGGATTCGCCTCGATTTCTTCCGGCGTTCCAGCACCGACAAGATATCCGCCGGCGCTTCCTGCGCCCGGGCCCAAGTCCACCACATAATTCGCGCGGCGAATTGTTTCTTCATCGTGCTCAACGACCAGCACGGTGTTGCCCAGGTCACGCAGCGTTTCGAGTGTCCCCAGCAAACGGTCGTTGTCGCGGGCATGCAGCCCGATCGAGGGCTCGTCCAGCACGTACAGAACTCCGCGCAATCGCGATCCGATCTGCGTGGCCAGCCGGATGCGCTGAGCCTCGCCTCCTGAAAGCGTTGCCGCCGAGCGGTCCAGCGACAGATAGCCGAGTCCGACCGCCAGCAAAAAATCGATGCGCTCAGCGATCTCGCCCATGGGGCGTCCGGCAATTTGTCGCTGACGGAGCGTCAGATGTTCGCGAATTTTGTCCACGCTCGCGCGCGCTTGGCTCAACGGCTGCGCGGTAAAATCCGCGATGGACATGCCCGCGATTTTCACCGCCAAACTTTCCGGACGCAGCCGCCGCTCTTTGCAAGCCTCACACGGCGAAGGCGACATATATTGCGTCAGCCATTCACGCACCCCGTCGGAGTTGGCGTCTTCCAGCGTGCTTTCCAGATGGCCGATGATTCCCTGAAAATTCAGGCCAGTCTCAGCGCCCTTGCCGCCGCCATTCGACGGGTTTCCATACAAGAGCAGGTTCTGCGCTTTGCGGGATAACTTTTCGAACGGTGTGTCGAGATCGATGCCGTACGCCGTGGCCGCAATGTGCAACGTCCGCTGCAAGGGCGTGGAACCTGAGCCCGGGCCAAGCCCGCCATCGAAAAGCGGCTTGGTCCAATCGACGATCACCTTGGAAGGATCGAATTCGTACTTCGATCCGAGGCCATGACACTCGGGACACGCGCCGTACGGTGAATTGAAGCTGAACGACCGAGGCTCGAGCTGCGGCACGGAGATCC
Organism: Candidatus Dormiibacterota bacterium; assembly: GCA_035534415.1. Taxonomy (GTDB): domain Bacteria; phylum Acidobacteriota; class Terriglobia; order Acidiferrales; family UBA7541; genus Palsa-295. Next base: position 7,242 of record DATLSB010000142.1, read on the forward strand.
CGCAATCCGGACACGCCAGTTTTTCCGAATAAACGTTCTCTTCGCCGCCAACCACCGCGATCGTCACCAGCCCACCCGTGAGTTTCAGCGCAGCTTGAATCGCTTGCTCCAAGCGCTGCGCGATGCCGCTCTTCAGCAGCAAGCGGTCCACCACGATTTCGATGGTGTGATTTTTTCGACGGTCCAGCGCCGGAGGCTCGTCCAGATTCACCAGATCGCCATCCACGCGCGCGCGGACGTACCCCGCCTTGGCATACTTCTCGAATTCTTTTTTGTACTCGCCCTTGCGTCCACGCACCACCGGGGCAAGCACCATAATGCGATCTTCGGGCGTGAGCGACATCACCGCCTGCACGATCTGTTCGGTGGATTGCCGCGCGATGGGCGTTCCGCATTTTGGGCAATGCGGCGTGCCAATCGAGCTGTAAACCACGCGCAGGTAATCGTAAATTTCGGTGATCGTGCCGACCGTCGAACGCGGCGAACGCGTGGTGGTTTTCTGCTCGATGGCAATCGCCGGCGAAAGCCCTTCGACGGAATCGACGTCTGGCCGCTCCATCTGATCCAGAAATTGCCTCGCGTACGCGGAAAGCGATTCCACGTAACGACGCTGTCCTTCGGCGTAAAGAGTGTCGAACGCCAGCGAGGATTTACCTGATCCGGAAAGCCCGGTAATCACCGTAAGAGTATTGCGGGGGATATCCAGACTAATGTTTTTCAGGTTGTGCTGCCGCGCGCCGCGGATGGTGATTTTCTTCAGTGCCATTCGAAGAGGGGCCCCCCTACAGGAGGGAATTCGCAGGCTGGATACGAGTATCCCAGCTTACTATTTGACGATACAGGAGCGCATCGCAGCGGTCAAGCAGCGCAGTCGGGAGCTCAAATTAATCTGATTTCGACGGCGCTTGTCGCGCGCCCGTAGTACTTCGGAATTTTTACTGGCGATGGGGACTTTTTACCGAAGGAAAAAATTGCAGCTCGTTGAATCGCAGCGGCTTAGGTTTGGTTTTTCGCGTGCGATGTGGATGGGCGTCAGGGGGAGGAAAGCCGAGGATCCCTTTAGGGGATTGAGGGCTGGGCCGGCTTCCTTCCCCCGGCCACTTCCGCCGAAACTTATACCCCACCTACCCCTCTCGAATACTCGGCGGGGTGCATCTAACCGATTTCCTAACCTGGACTTTCACCACGGCGAAAAAATCTTGCCGGGACGCGTTCCGGTTCGCGCAGCTTTCGTGTAAATTATAGGAACTTACGCAGGCGCTGTAGCAACCGAGTTGGGGCGTGGTCCAATTGGTAGGACACCTCACTGTTAATGAGGACGGTGTTGGTTCGAGTCCAACCGCCCCAGCCAACTCTCTTCAGTCAGATTCAGCTTATGATTTTTGATGGAGCGCGGGGCTCTGGTCGCGGATGACCGGGTAGTTGGATTCGGTCCATGCGCGCCAGCCGCCGTCCATGGAAATCACGTTGCGATAGCCCATTTTCTGCAGGCTTTCCGCGGCCAGCGCGGAGCGAAATCCTCCGCCGCAGTACAGCACGATCGCCGCGTCTTTCTCGGGCACTGTTTTCTCGATGTCGCGCTCGATGTGGCCGCGGCACATATGAATCGCGCCGGGCAGATGTCCGCGCGCCCATTCGGAATCCTCGCGCGTATCGATCAGGACGAAGTTTTGGTGCGCGTCGATGCGCCGCTTGGTGGCGTGATGATCTTCTTCCTTGATGTTTTTCTTCGCGTCGTTTACCAACTTGAGGAATCCCGCGGAATGCTCCATGTTTCACCTCGCCGTTTCGCCGTGAGCGCTTCGGGAAACTCTAGCACACACTCGACACGCGCTCATTTCATGTCGCGCCAGTTGGGTCCGGTCTTCGTTTCAACCAAAAGCGGAACACGCAGCTTGTGCGCGCCTTCCATCACTTCTTTCACAGTTTTCGTGAGGCGCGCGAGTTCTGAATCGGGCGCTTCAAACAGCAGCTCGTCGTGCACCTGCAAAATCATGCGGGCTTTGAAATCGCGGGCGATTTTCTCGTCGAGTTCGATCATCGCGAGCTTGATTAGATCGGCCGCGGCACCTTGCATGGGAGTGTTCATGGCGGTGCGTTCGGCGAAATTGCGCAAATTCGGCTGCGGCGAATTGATTTCCGGAATGGGACGGATGCGGCCGAAGAGCGTTTTCGTGTGGCCAGTCTTGCGCGTCTCGGCGATTTGCGCGTCCAGAAACTTTTTGACGCCGCTGTAGCGCTCGAAATAGGCGGCGATGAATTTGGCGGCTTCTTTGGTGTCGATGTTCAGCTGCTGCGCGAGGCCAAATGCTGAAAGCCCATAAATCACGCCAAAATTGATTACTTTCGCCACGCGGCGATGCTCGGGAGTTTGCGCCATCGGACCAACGCCGAAAACTTCCTGCGCGGTGCGCGAGTGAATGTCCTCGCCGCGGCGGAACGCATCCACCAGCACCGGATCTTCGGAAAGATGCGCCAGAATTCGCAGCTCGATCTGAGAATAATCGGCGGAAAACAAGCAGTTCCCTGGCGACGCCACGAACGCAGCGCGGATTTCGCGGCCCAGCGCCGTGCGCACCGGGATATTTTGCAGGTTCGGATTTGACGAGCTCAACCGGCCCGTCGATGTGCCCGCCTGGTCAAATCGCGTGTGCAGCCGCCCAGTTGCCGGATGGATCAGCCTGGGCAGCGCGTCCGCATACGTGGATTTCACCTTAGCCAGCTCGCGATATTCCAGAATTTTCTTCGGCAGATCGTGAATCAGCGCCAGCTCGTCCAGCACTTCCGCCGCGGTCGAGCGCGCTTTCGCGCGAGTACGGCGCGGCGGCTGCAGGTTGAGCCGGTCGAAAAGCACTTCCGCAAGCTGCTGCGGTGAATTGATTTTGAATTCGAAACCAGCCAGCTCGTGGATTTCTTTTTCGAGCCGCGAAATGTCTTCCTGCGATTTCGTGGAAATTAGATCGAGCTCTTTTTTGTCCACCAGGACGCCGGCGGCTTCCATGCGCGCCAGCACCGGCGCGAGCGGCCGGTCGATTGTTTCGTACAGATCGAGCAGCCCCTGCTTTTCCACTTCTTCGCGCAGGATGGGCGCAAGCCGCAGCAGGAAATCCGCGTGTTCGCCCGGAGCGCCGGAAAGAGTGCGGTTCAGGTAGCGGAGCACAACTTCCGGAAACGCGTGATTCGCGGTGGTGGGCCGCAGCAGGTAGGAGTAGAGCATCGTGGCGTGCTGAACGCCGGCAACACCGTCAACTTTGCTTTCGGGATTCGGCGAAGCGAGCAGATCCACGAGCTTTGGATCGTGCACGACTTTCGGCCGCTTCGAATCGGCGAGCCATTCGCGCATTGCAGCTAGCGCTTCGTTTTTCTCGTAGTTTGCAGCGGTCCGCGCGGAATTTGCTTGCGACGAAAGTTCCACGCCCAAGACGCGCGCGCCGAAGCCTTCTTCGTCCGCGTCTTCACAATCGAGCGAGAGCCACAGAGCCGTTTCGTCGCCAGCGGGCAGAGCGTCCAAAAACTTGCGCAGCTCGGCTGGAGATTCGAGCGGCGCGTAATCGGTCGCGCTGGTATCCGCTACCGGCGCCAACTCCTTCAGCAGGGAAGTGAATCCCAGCTCGGCGTAAAGTTCGCGCAGCGCAGCCGTATCGGGCGGATCGATTTGCAGCGCGTGCAGATCGAGCGACACAGGCGCGTCCGTGGGAATGGTCGCCAGTTGCTTGCTCAGCCGCACATACTCAGCATTTTGTTCGAGCGCTTCGCGATACGCGGCGCGCTTTACTTCGGCGGCGTGAGCGATAGCTTCTTCGGCGCTTCCGTACTGTTGAATCAGCTGCCGAGCGCCTACTTCGCCGATGCCGGCCTTGCGGCGCTCGCCAGGCGCGGGCTTTTCGTGAGGATCGCGCGCGCCGGGGATGTTGTCGATCGGATCGCCCATCAGCGCCATCACGTCCGCCACTTTTTCGGGAGGCACGCCCATCAGCTCTTCAACTTTTTGCGCGTCGATCAGCAGATCATTTTTGGAGGGATTCAGAATTCGGACGCAGCCGCCCACCAGCTGCATCAGGTCTTTGTCGCTGGTGACGATGATAATGTCGAGGTCTTCGCACGCGGCTTGTCGCGCGAGCGAAGCGATCACGTCGTCCGCTTCGTAGCCGGGACATTCGAGAATCGGCAGCCGCATCGCTTCGCAATAGCGCCGGACGAACGGCACCTGCACGGAAAGGTCCTGCGGCATGGGCGGACGCTGCGCCTTGTACTGCGCAAAAAGCTTGTCGCGAAATGTGGGCGCGGAGACGTCGAACACCACGCCCAGATAGTCCGGGCGCAGTTCTTTGCTATTGAAGAGCCGCCGCATCATGGTGGCAAAAAGGTACGGAACTTTCGTGGGAAGGCCGGACGAGGTTTGCAGCCGCTCCATCGGCGCGAAAAAGGCGCGGAAGATGTAGCCCATGGCGTCGACCAGAAACAGGCGCTTGCGATTTTGCGCCGTTGCCGAGATTTTCGCAGAGTCTAGGGTGAGCGTTTCGGAAGCACGGCGTTCAGCGGTAGCCGATGGCGCGGGCTTTGCAGCACGTATTTTCGAGGCTTGTTTCATGCAATGGGGATGCTGAAATTTCAGTATAGCAAACGGCGTGAATCGTGACTCGTCACTCGTGACCCTGGTAACTTGTGCCTTGATCGACGACCGCGGGGGCAAAGGCGAATGTGACAAACGAGCGGATCTACAATCGCGCGGAATTTCCTTGAAGTTGGTGCCCAAGAGAGGACTCGAACCTCCACGACCTTGCGGCCACTAGCTCCTGAAGCTAGCGCGTCTGCCAATTCCGCCACTTGGGCAAAGTGACCACATATCTTACCACGCTTGCAGCCGCCATGGGTTCAATGGACAGCCGTTGACCCGGTGGGATTGGCCGATAGCGTAACCGGCCCGCAATACTGACTGGGAGTTACCAATAATCCGCCAGCGTCCTCTGCTCTCGCGGCTACCCACGCTACAAAGGATCGAGAGGAAGTTGCTTCTTAACCCCACTCCAGAGGCGGTCGGGGCCGGCCGCCAAATTCACCGGAAAAACGCGAAATCGCAACGTGCCAGCCACAACTCCCGCCGCTTATAGTACTTGCGAGACTCCCGGCTCACCGCAGTCGCTGGTGCGGCCGGTAAAATGTGAACGGCGCACCCTAGGGTAAATGTACTATTGACCCGTCGGTGCCAATAAGAATACGGTCATTCGTGGGGCGGTAGCGGCAATCGCAAGGAGGCATTTCCATGGCATCAGCGCGCGCGATGTTGGAGCGGCGTCGTTCTAGCCGAGTTCCGATGCGCATCCCCGTAAGAATTCATTGTTGTGACAGCAACCACGAAGTGCGGGACACTCCGGCCGAAGCGATTTCGGTCAGCCGCTACGGCGCTCTTTTGCGCGCGCCCTTTTTGGCCGAGCTCGGCTCACGCATCGAAGTGCGCCATGGCGTGTCCGACGAACTCCGCGAATTCCGCGTGATTTCCGTGCGTAGCCCGCGCGAAAAGGGCATGTTCGAACTCGGCATCGAAATTTATCATCCCACGCAGAACTTCTGGGGCGTCCAGTTTCCGGACGAGTTTTACCGGGCTTGATCGCCCTCCTCCGGCACGCCCGGAGGCATCCTCTCCTTCCACGTCCAGCGGTGGTATACTCCCGGCCACAAGGAGCAGGGCCCGCAGGACCTAACCCTCGCTCCCAACTGCGAACACGGCCTGCGGGCAGGAGAACGCAGCCATGGACACTCTACATTTACTGTTTGTATCCTGGGGTGTGGTAACCGCAGCGTTGATCTGCGTGCTGATTTATCGCAGCACGCTTTCCACCCGCGAGGGAGATCAGATCTTCCTCGATGCCAGCGAAAATACGATGGCCAACGAGCAGCGCGCCATCGTAGCGCGTCTGGAAAAGCTCAGCGTACCCATTACCGCACTGATAGTGATTTCCGGAGCGCTGCTGCTGGCGATCGCCGGTTTCTGGCTCTGGCAGGGCTTCAAGAGCTTCTGACCGGCGCCGCTTCCGGTTGCGAATACGGCTTGTGCCAGCGTACGCGGAAGCTTGTTCGTCAGCGCCAGCGGCTATGGGCGCGCCGGTTCGCTGGAAGTGGGCGGATGCGCAGGCTGGATCTGCCGGGTAGGCGAAGCTGGGCAAGCCTGGGAAATCTCCGAAGTGTGGTTGTGCACGATCAGCCAGTTGTCTCCCACCTTGTTGAAGATCAACGTGGTTTGTCCGCGGGCCTGAAATGGCTGCCCCTGGTAACTGGCGTCGAACTCCCATTGGTACGACGCCCAAGCTACGTCTCCGTGCGTAAACACGTAGGTGTTCTTGCGAAGCAGCTGGACTCCCTGATACGCGGACCACTCGCGCTTATACAGCGGGACGTAGTTGGCCCAGCCGACGACTGGCGGTTCCCACTCGCCGCTGACGAAAGTGGCGTCGTCGGAATAATATTTGTGCATGACTTCCACGTCGCCGAGCTGAAAAGCGCCAAGCATGTGCCCGATATCCAGGTTGATCTGATCGGAGACGGGCAGCGCCGGCATCGGCACGGGATTGGCTTGGCTGGAATTATCGGAGTCGTGGTTCTTTTTGTTTTTCTTCTGCTTGGCGAGCGCCGGCGATCCGAGCGCAAACGTCAATGCCACAGCAGCGGCCAAAATTCCGACGCTGTGGCGGGCCCAAACGAAATAAATCACACTCCTCCTCATGCGCGTTTTCCTCCTGAAGCGGATGCAGCATAGCACGGAGGGCAGAGCGCGGGACGCCGTCGAGCGCAGGAAGCTGTACTGGATGTGTGCAATCGTGCAGCAAGGGCGGCGAAGCGGATATCCGCGCCAAAGCGGGTACGCTTTAGCGTCGCAATGCAGTTTCGCTAGAGCGTGCCGAGAGCCTTACTATTTAGACGCTGCAAAACTTCACGCTATTGCAGATTTTGTGGGCGAGGCGTTTGGCTGATCAAATTCACAAACAGCCGGTACGCGCCTGGAATTCCCGCCGGCAATTCGCGGAAGAAATCCAGGCCCGTGTAGATGTAAAGGCCCTTGCCGTCGTGTGCATAGACCAGGCCGCCGGTAGCTTCGGGCTCGTTTGGATCCTGCAGGCCAAGCAGAGCTTTGTAGCGCGGGTCCCACGTGCTCCAGAAATAGACGCCCCGCTCCTGAATCCACCCGTTGAAATCCGCCAGCGTGATTTTGTTCGGCGTGTTCAGCAGCGGGCTATCGGGAACCAGAAATCGCACTGGCGAATCCGGATTGGTAACGCGCACGGCCTGCCGCGCCATCATCGCTTTAAACGGTGCAGGCTGGTAGCGATTCCAGGCGAAGTCGCGTTCATATTCCACCAGCAGCGTGCCGCCATTCTTCACATAGTCGAGCAGACGCGCGTTGGCGGCCATCGCATCGGGACGCAACTCGTAGGCGCGAATGCCGACGACGATCGCGTCGTACTTGCTCAAATCGCCGAAGGCTAGCTGCACCTCGTCGAGCATATCCACCTGCACGCCGATATTGCGCAGCGAGTCCGGCACCAAGTCGTTATCCCCGGCGATGTAGCCGACACGCAGATCGCGCGGCATGTTCAGATCGAGCACGTGCACCGTGGCGTTATCAGGCTTACTCCAATCCCGCGTGGGAAGGCTGGGCAGCGGTTCAACGGAAGTGCGGAATGTTTCGTCACCAAGCCGCGCGAAAGGATGGAGTGGATACGGGCCAATCGCGATGTTCGCCGGCGGCTGCACAACGTATTTAATGAGCTGACTGCCCGGCACGGAATAATCAAGTGGCGCGATGGGCTTCACGTTCCAGCCATCCGGGGCGCCCAGACCGACGGCCACTTTTGCTGGTGTGGTGCCGTGATAACGGACGCGCGCCAGCAACTCGAACGGCTGGGATGAGCTTTTAACCGGCAGCATCACTTCCGTCGGATCCACCGTGAGCGTGACCGCGGGAATCAGCTCCAGCGGAAATGTTTCCACGTCCGTCGTTTTCGCTTCGGCGTTTTCCACCGTCTGGCGGATTCCGAAGTTGTATCCGTCCACGGTCGCATGAACGTCGATGCGCACCAGAGGCGGCGGAAAGGGCAGAATGGCGTCGACGGGAGCCTTCGGCGGTGCGGCGCCGGCCGGAATCGAGACGTGGAAGAGATATTTCTTGCCGTCGGTGTTTCCGCCTTCGAACGTGGCCGTCCAACCATCCGGCAGCAGCAGGCTTGATTGATCCACGCTCCAGTGGAACGGCACTGCCGGTGAATCGAGGAAGCTGACATTAACGGTGAAGCTTTCGCCTGCCACCAGTTCATGACGATCGGCCTGGGCATCGATCGGAAGCGCTAGATCATCGATCAGCGCTGTGTTGATGCGATCCTGAACTCCGGCGAGTTCGCCCAGCAGGCCAGCGCTTTCACCTCCGCCAGCTTGTGAAACTTTATCGCGAAGCCCGGCGATATCCTTGGCGGCGGAAGCCAGTTTGTCCGCTGCTTCGACGCGGTTCAGATTCAACGCCGATTTCACCGCTTCACCGAGCAGCCGGTCGGCGGAAGTCAATTGCGGCGCGAGCGCGGCGCGGAATTGCGGGAAGCGCTCGGCCAGCGACGTGATCGGCTGCGCCAGCAGCTTCGCATCGAATCCGCCGCCCGCTTCCTCTCCGTGCTCGGTGATCAAATAGACGGGCGTGTGGAAGAACGGACTGTTGGATTGCATCGGCGTGCCTTGCGAGCGATGCTGCGCGCGGCCCTCGATCCCGATATCGACGTAACTCTGCCCCAATAGCGGCGAAACATCGTTGACCGGCAACTTCACCGCGCCTTCCGGCACACTGTGCGCCCCAGGTCCAAAGAAAAACGCGGCGGGGCGAAGCTCCAGCCCCACCTTCCATGGTTTCAGGCCCTCCGCAATCTGCTCGGGAAATTCGGTCGGATCGGCTGCGTCGGCGATGGCGATGGGCGTATATATGCCGCTGGCCTGATGTTGTCCGTGTCCCCAATGCACGCCGCCCCAGCCGTTGATCACCACGTTCGGGCGAAACGTGCGAATCACGCGAACCATATCTTCCAGAGGAATTACCGGACCCCAAATGTCCATGGTGCGTTTGGCGCTCTTCGAAAATCCGGTGTCCACCGCGCGCGTGAAATATTGATGCACGCCGTAATAAGAATCGGCTCTGAGAAGTTCGGTGGTGCGAATGATGCCCAGTTCGCCATCCTGCTCGGGCCCGATGGCGTTTTGTCCGCCTTGCCCGCGCGTGAGCGTTAGGATCGCGACGTCGGCATTCAGTCCGCGCGCGAGATACGTCATCAGGCTGGGAGTTTCATCATCGGGGTGCGCCGTGATGTAGAGTACGCGCGTGTCGACGCGTGACTGGTTGATTGCGTGGACGGTTTCCTGCAGCGATTGCGCCGCCATGGGAGCAGCGGCCGCAAGTGCGGCGGAAACTACGGCCGCCGAAATCGAAAGCCAGTGCCGCAATTTCGTCTTGATCAACTGCGGTTGGCGAATCCAGTGCAATCGGTTCACGGAGCAACCTCCTCTACTGCAAACGGCCATTGGCGGGCCCATCGAGCGCGCGTCAAATATACAAGAATACCCGCGATTGCGGCTGCCAGCGACGCGAATATCGCCACTCGGCCGGTGGAAATAAAAATTCCGATCCAACCGATGATAGCGATTCCCACCGGCAGCGGATAGAGCCACATGCGAAACGGAAAGCGACCGCCCGGCCAGCGCCCCTCCGCATATCGCTTGTGCAGCACGATCAGTCCGATTCCTTGCCCCGCGAACTGGACCAGGCAGCGCATCGCCAGAATGGCCTTGATCACCGAAATCAGGCTGAACGCCATGCTAAACACGATGGCCGTCAATCCCAGCGCCACCAGCGAAACATGCGGGAAATGTTTTTTCTTGTGCACCCGCGCGAACACCGAAAGAAAATTGCCGTCGAGTGCCGCCGCGTACGGCACGCGCGAATAGCCCAGCATTGCGGAGAAAACCGAGCCCAGCGCCGTGATCAAAATCAGCACCGTCGCCAGAGTGGCCCAATGGCTGCCGTAGGCGCGCTCGATAAACGTGCTGGCGATGAACTTCGATTTCGCCGCCTCCTGCCACGGAATCACGCTCAGGATGCTAACCTGCATCGCCAAATACAGGCCGGTGATTCCCAGAATCGAGATGAAAATCGCCGCCGGAATGTTGCGCTCCGGATTTTTCATCTCGCTGCCCAGATTGCAGACGTTGTAGTAGCCGAGGTAGCTGTAAATCGTCTGCACCGTGGCGTGGCCCAGCGCGGCAAAGAAGAAAAACGAAAGATTCCATCCGCCGCTGGAAAAATCAAAGACGCGATGCGCATTGAAATGCGCCATACCGCCCCAGATGATCCACAAAATCGTGCCGATCACGGCCACCGCGAACACCACGGAAATCTTCCCGATCTGCCCGATTCGCCGGTAGAGCAGCACGATCACCGCTACCAGAACGACGGCCGCGATGATATTGCTCGAATTCATGCGCAGCCCTGATGCAAATGCTCCGATGGTTCGCGAGAGCCAACTCGACCGGTTCACCAGGTACTGTGAATAGTCCGCGAACCCCAGCGCTCCCGAGGCCACACTTAGGGGCCCTTGAAATAGTGTCTGCCAGATGTAAAGAAACGCCAGCAAATGGCCCCATCGCTTCGGTCCGTACGCCTCACGCAGAAAAACGTAGCTGCCGCCTGCTTCCGGCATGGCCGCGCCAAGCTCCGCCCAGATGCAGCCGTCGCACGCAGCGAGAATCGCGCCGGCTACCCACGCAACCAGCGCTTGAGTCCCTCCATGCATGATTTGAATCACGAACGGGATCACCACGAACGGGCCGATGCCGACCATGAACGTCATGTTCAGCGAAGTGGCTTCGATCAGCCCGAGCCCGCGTACGAGTTTTGGCGGTTCGTTCACGTTGCGTGTCGCATGCTCAGCCCTACGGGACGGTTTCCGCGCGTTTACCCGAAATGTGCGCGGAAAGAAGGCAGAGCATAGCAAGAAACCGCCGCACTTCGCCCGAAAAGTGCTTCAACCTGCGATACCATACGCGATGACTCCGGAGGAAAGCACTCGCGCGCATGCTGCCGCACGGAATCGCCATTGGAATCGGCATCGCGGCTCTCACCGCCGCCATTCTCATCGTCGGATACTTCCGCACGCGCCGCCGCCGGTTGTTTCCGTTCTATGGTTGGATGGGAATCGCCGCGCTGATCTTTGCGGAAGTTCTGATGTTTCGCCGCTTTCAGCCGGTGGACACGTACTTCACGCCCATCGCCTGGAGCGCATACATTCTGATCGCCGACGCCGCCGTCCTGGCCATCACCAATCGCTCGCGCTTGAATGACGCGCCGTTGGTGCTGGGGCGCATCGCACTGCTCTCGATTCCGCTGTGGCTGATTTTCGAGCTATATAACTTTCGGTTGCAAAATTGGAAGTACGTCGGAGTGCCGCACCAGTGGGCTGCCGCGCTGCTCGGTTACAGCTGGTCGTTTGCCACGATTTTTCCCGCGATCTTCGAAACCGCTGATCTGGTGCAAGCGATCATGCCGCCAGTTCCCGGAAAACCGTGGCACGTATCGCGGCGTGCCGAAATTGTTCTGATGATCCTCGGCGCGGCGTGTCTGATCGTCCCGGTGGCGCTGCCGCAGCGCATCGGCTCCTATTTGTTTGGACTGGTATGGATCGGATTCGCGCTGCTGCTCGACCCGCTCAATCACTGGCTGGGGCTGCCGTCATTTATCGGAGATTTTTCGGAGGGCTTCCGCCGCCGCGCGTACGGATTCTTTCTCTCCGGATGGGTGTGCGGCTGGTTTTGGGAATTTTGGAACTATTGGGCCACGGCCAAATGGCATTACACCTTCCCACTGATGCAGCATGAAAAGATTTTCGAGATGCCCGCGGTCGGGTTCCTTGGCTTTCTGCCGTTCGCGCTCGAATGCTTCTGCATGTACGTGACCGCCGCGTGGCTGGCCGGCTGGGTGAAGAGGGTAAAATGACCGCCATACTCGGCCGCAAATTCGTGCCTTCCTTTCTTTCCATCGTTCTCGCCACGACGGCCATGGCCCTCACAAGTGGCGCCGCGCGAGCCGCAGAACCCGCGCTACCTCCGCAAGCCGCCCAGGCGCTGGACGAGATCTACGGCGGCAATCCCGATGCTGGAATCGTCACTGCGCGCTCGCTCGAAGAAGCCGAACCGCGGAATCCGTTGGGATACACGATCGAAGCTGAAGGCATGTGGTGGAAAATCTACTGCGAGTCCTGCGAAATCCAATGGGGCATGGTGGACGCTTGGAAAGGCGGCAAAGGGCGTGAAGCTGACGCTTACCTTGCGCTCGCGGCGAAAGTGATTAAGCTATCCAACGATCGCCTCTCCAAATCCGATACCGCCGCGATGCATCTCTACGCCGGAATCGGCTGGGCTCTTGAAGCGCGCCTCTACGGGCTGCGCGGCGATCATCGCAAGACCGCGCATGCAGGAGTGCAAGCCCGCGCGGAATGCCTTCGCGCCCTGCGCCTCGACCCCGGAATGGCTGATGCCGAAGTCGGCGTGGGGCTCTACAACTATTACGTGGACACGCTTTCTCCCATGCTGAAGGTTCTGCGCATTTTCATGGGCATTCCCGGTGGCAGCAAAAAAGACGGCTTTCGGCAGCTCCAAAATGGAATCGACCATGGAGTCCTGCTGCCGGTCGATGCGCGGTTTTATCTGGCGAAAGATCTGCGCACTTACGATCATCAGTACCAGCAGGCTCTTACGTTTGCCGAACCGCTCGCAGTCCGCTACCCGCACAATCCCATATTCCTGTCGCTGGTCGGCAACCTGAACGCTGAGCTTGGCCGCAAAGAGACCGCCGGAAAGTACTTTGAAGCTGCGCTTTCCGCGCCTCTGGGCAATGCCGCCTGCGACGAACGCGTGCGCAAAATTGCCAGCTCGTTTTTGCAAAAGACCGGAAAGTAACGCGGAATTACAGCTCAGGGAATCTAAGAGACTCGCTCCCCTGCGCCGCGAGTGGGAAGGCGATTTACGCGCGCGCGGCGGCTTCTTGCTCGAATGCGTGGTATGACGAGCGCACCAGAGGCCCCGCTTCCACGTGCTTGAATCCCATTGCTTCGCCGGACCGTTTGAACTCCGCGAATTCGTCGGGATGGACGTAACGCTCGATCGGCAAATGTTCGGCGGTGGGTTGAAGGTATTGCCCAAGCGTCAAAATGTGCGTGTCCTGCGCGACGATGTCCTGCATGGCTCCTAGAACTTCATCGTGCGTCTCGCCCAACCCCAGCATCATTCCGGTTTTGGTGGCCACATTCGGAGCAATCTCCCGCGCGCGCCGCAGCAATTCGAGCGAACGCTCGTAGACTGCTCCCTTGCGCACGCGACGGTATAGACGCGGCACCGTTTCCATATTGTGATTCAGCACGTCCGGCCGCGCCGCCATCAGCAGCTCCAGCGAAGGCCAGTGGCCGCGGAAATCGGGAATCAGCACTTCGATTCTGCATTTCGGCAAGCGCCGCCGAATCTCCTCGATGGTGCGCGCGAAAATTCGCGCGCCGCCATCCGGCTGGTCGTCGCGATTCACGGACGTGATCACCGCGTAGCGCAGTCCCATCCGCTCGGCCGCTTCGGCCACGCGGTCGGGCTCGTCTTGTTCCGGCGGTCCAATTGGCTTGCCGCTCGGGACGGCGCAGAATCCGCAGGCCCGCGTGCAGATGTTGCCGAGAATCATGAAGGTCGCCGTGCGATGATCCCAGCACTCGCCCATGTTTGGGCAGCGCGCGCTTTCGCACACCGTGTGCAAATCGAACGTGCGCATGATGCGCTTCAAATCCTGGTAGTTCGGCCCGCCGCCGAATTTCACGCGCAGCCACGCAGGACGCCCGTGCGCCGCCGCCGGTGCGGACGCAGGAGATTCATTCGACAAAATGTTAAACGGAGAAGCCATTCGCTCGATTCTTCCCTAGATTCTGATAGGAATTGCTGTGCTTGATTTTACGCGCCACTGAGCTCCTGCACAATGATCTCCGGCACAATCGGCGTGAGCGCAACGGTAAAGTAAAACGCCGCCCAGCCGATAGGAGTCTTAGATGTGCCCATGCGACGCGGCCCTCGGAAGCCGCGGATGGGAAGGCGGCACCGGCTTCTGAAAGCTACTTCCCTGCGGCCCACGCGCCACTCGCGCGAATGGCTGAAGGAGTTTTTCCATGGCATCTGTATCATTTTCGCTCACCGCCGTTGTTCAGGACGCATTTCAGGTGACTGACCCAGCGCCGCAGCAAGAGGCCAACAACGTCACGCCCGTCAATGCCAACCATGCGCAAGGCGCTCCTGCGCCAGCCGATACCGTGACGCTGACGAATCAGACAGCCGAGGGCCAACAAACCGGAGCCGACCCGAATCGGAGCCATTTTGACCGCGCGGCTTTCCTCGGTGCCGCTGCAGCGTATATCGGCACAAACGCGGCGCGTCCCAATCGCCAAGCGCCCGTACCGCCGCTGCCGCTTTTGCCGCCGCTGCGTCAGACTCAAACGGCGCCAGCCGCTCCTGCCACGACGGCTGCGAATACCCCGGCAACCACTGCAGCGAACACAGCAGCAAATACAGCAAACACGGCAAACGCCGCGGCGAAGACTGCCAACGCGGCAGCGGCTGGCGATCCCGCCGCCAGCTCCAGCGTGAATGCCAATGCTCCTCAACAAGA
>DATLSB010000143.1:0-20481 GCA_035534415.1 Candidatus Dormiibacterota bacterium
TACTTGGCCATTGCTCTGGTCGCGTTCGCCGCGACGGGTGGCCGCCTCTGGGCTCAAGCCCAAACCGCAACAATTACTGGAACAGCCACTGATACTTCAGGCGCCGCTCTCGCGGGCGCCAAGATTACGGTCACGAATACCGAAACCAACGCCTCTCAATCCACAGTTACCAACGCGCAGGGGCTCTATAGCGTCCCTGATCTGCCTGTGGGTACTTACAGCATAGCAGGCTCCCAATCGGGGTTTCAGACCAGCGTCAAGACCGGCGTGACTCTTACCGTCGGTTCCACAGTTGTTGAGAACCTCACGCTGCCGGTCGGCCAAGTTTCGCAAACTGTCAGCGTTGAAGCCAACGCCGTGCAGGTTGAAACTCAGACCAGTCAAGTCTCAAACCTCGTGGCTCCCAGGCAGGTAGCAAACCTTCCGCTGAACGGTCGCAACATTGAGCAGCTTTTGACCCTGACTCCGGGCGTCACTGCCATGGCGCCGACCGTCAATTTCGTGACCGGCCGTATGTACGGCATGCAGAATGACTATTCGATCTCGGGTGGCCGTCCGACCGGTCAGATGTTCCTGCTCGACGGTACTGACATCCGCGATTTCTGGGAACACGGCATCGGCTCCGGCTACGCCGCAACGGAACTCGGCATCTCGTCGATTTCTCAATTTCAGGTGATCACCAGCAATGGTAACGCGCAGTACGCCGGTAACGGAATCGTCAGCGAAGTTTCCAAGTCCGGCACCAACGACTTCCATGGCAGCGCCTACGAGTATTTCCGCAATAGTGCCCTCGACGCGCGGGACGCTCCCGACATCGCTGCCGGCCTTTCAGCGCCTCCACCATTTCGCCAGAACCAATTCGGTGCGGATATCGGTGGCCCCATCAAGAAAGACAAGCTTTTCTTTTTCGCAAACTATGAAGGGCTCCGCAATAGCCTGTCTACTACCATCCCGGGTTTAGGAATTTCAGAACCCTATGTCGCGCAAGGCATGCTGCCTTGCTATGATATTTACGGGAACCCCGTAAACACTGCGCCTAGCAGCGGATCCTGTCCCGGTACGCCGGCGGGTTCGCAGGCTACTGGCGGCACAACTCCCGTCCCCGTAGGCAACGCAACGATTGACCCGATCCTTGGATTCACCGGTAACGGCAACACGGCGCAGATACAGCAGATTGCATCGCTATACGCGCTGTGTAAGCAGTGCAGAGCCTTTGCCGAGCCTGTAACTTTGGGATCTTACCCCAGCAGCATCACCATCCCGCAGTTGGCCGGAACGGACTTTGGAGGCTATTCGTACGTCTCGACCTCTCAGCCCCTGACCGTTGACGAAAACTACGTCCTCGGGCGGATTGACTACAACATCGGCACGAACGACTCGATGTTTGGTCGCTATGTGCTGGACCGCGCAAACGTTGGAAATGGCCCACAGGATCCGCTGGGCATTTTTCCGGAGAGCGACTTCACTCGCAACCAATACTTGACCATCGCCGAAAATCACATTGTGTCTCCGACCATGGTGAACGTCCTTCGGTTCGGCTTCGTTCGCACCGCCGAGACGATGAGCACCGCGCTCGGCCTTTCCTCGGCCCAACTCTCTGCCGTCGGTCTAACCTCCGACCCCTTGAACTTGGTACGTACCCTCTATGGCGAGCCACAGCGCCCCGACGCGCAAGTTACTCCGTACAACGCCACACCGCTTGGTCCGGATCCGAACCGCCCAAATATCTACGACAACAAATTTAGTTTCGGAGACGATCTTTCCTGGACCCATGGCTCGCACACCCTCAAGCTCGGTATGGTGGTCACCAGGGTACAAGTCAATGTCAATCAGGTGTCCTACGCAGCTGGTAACACCTACGGCTTCGGCAGCATGGCAAACACCCTACTGGGCTCCTCGTCATTCGGCTTTTTTGACCCGCCGGGTTTTGCCAATTCCACCCGATACTTCCGCGAGATCGATATCGCCCCGTACTTCCAGGACGACTGGAGAGTCACATCGCAGTTGACCTTGAATCTCGGCCTCCGATATGACTACGGTACAAATCCAGTCGGCTGGGCAGGTGGAAATCAGCCCCTCACGGTCCTCACGGGCTCCTTCTTGCCTCCCGTTGGGCCGGTGGCACCGACGCCGGCTTGCGTTTCCGGCTTGGGGGCCACCCCCTCGCCGCTCGACGCGGCCCATTGCGCGCTGCAGTACTTCACGCCCGTAAAGCATGCTTTTGCCAACAACCCGAACTCGAACAACTGGGAACCGCGCTTCGGGTTCGCTTACTCACCATTCAAGAACAACAAGACCGCAATTCGTGGCGGCATCGGTGTCTTCGTCGACCCAACCGCCGCGCGAATCTACGAATCCGGCTTTACGGCTACTCCGCCGGCTTCCAGCTTTCTTATTATCGGCCCCGCTTTCCCGAATGCCTTCGATCCCACTGCCACTTGCCTCGCGGCCTTCGGCCTGTGCCCTTCGCCGAGCGAATTCGCCGGCGTCACATACCAGGACAACACTGGTTCGCCGTACACGATTCAGTACAACTTCGAAGTACAGCAGCAAATCACGCCGGGAACGGTGCTGACAGTTAGCTACGTCGGCTCGGTGGCGCGTCACCTGTGGAACCAGCGGGATATCAATCCGCCGAAGTGCCAAAACACGTTCCCGAATTGCACGGCTCTGCCGCAAATCCCGAAGTCACTTCCGACCGCGTCGAACGCAACTTACACCGTCGTTACCGGTGCGAACTGCGTGCCAAATCCAAACGGCGCTCCGGCCTTTGGACTTGCCGCGAACCAGTATCAGGCGTCCTGCTACGGAAGCGGAATCCAGCTCCCGTTCGCGACAATCTTCGGAGTTGCCAACAGCCCGCAAAATCGTATCAACCCGGCCTTCGGCTCGATGATCACGGAGGCGGCTACAGCGGCATCCAGTTACAACTCGCTGCAGGTGGGACTCAACCACCAATTCTCCCGATCGTTGTCCGGTCAGGTGAACTACACCTACTCGCATTGCATCGACAATGGTTCGTTTGCTACCAGCCTCGAACAGTTCGCCCAGCTTCAGACGAACCCCTACAATCAGGCGTACGATTACGAGAACTGCGACTTTGACGTTCGCCACAACCTGAGCGTCAACGGTATCTACGCTCTGCCCTTCAAGGGCGACAGACTGGTTTCCGGTTGGCAGATTGCGACCATCTTGGGCGTCCACAGCGGGCTGCCGATTAACGTTTACAACGGCGGAGCCATCGACCCCGCGAACATCGGCAGCGAATGGGCATCCAGAGCTAATTACAGCTTTGCTCCGGGGTGCAGTCCAAACCACATCATCGACAAGGCTATCTCGCCAGGCGTCATTCAGTGGTTCGATCCATCGTGCTATCAGCCCCAAGCTCCTGGGTTTTACGGGAACATCCGCAGAAACAGCCTGCCCGGACCCGGGACTTTGGACCTCGATCTGTCGATCCTCAAGAACACGAAGATCACGGAAAAGGTGAACATGCAGTTCCGTGCGGAAGCCTTCAACGTGATGAACCACTACAATCCCGGCGCGCCGGGCGGCGGTATCTTCTTGAGCAACGGCCAGGACGGCCAAAGTAGGACGTCGCAGTCACCGATCGTTACTCCACGTCAAATTCAGTTCGCTCTAAAGTTTGACTTCTAGCTGTAACGGGCATTGGCCGGCGTCATGCGCAAGCATGGTGCCGGCCAATCGTTCCAGCTCAAGCTGACTTCGTCATCCCAGCTCTTCGCTCCCAATTCTTGATTTAGCCGCACAAGTTGCCGCTCGCGATCTGCTCATCACGCGATTAGTACAGGTGCGCCCGACCTGTACTAATTTGCACCTTCGACCAGTAGTTCTGCGGCTCGCCATCCTGCTACCGTTGTATCGAGTTATGCGTGCAGGATCACAATTCGTCGCCGAGGCAAGCAGCGTTGGACGCGCGAATACCCGCGAGGCATTCCCGTGCTTGGGGCTCAGGCTTCGGCGTGTCGCCGCAGCGCCGCCGGGCGGTTCAAGAAAGTCGTCTACGACAGGAAATGCGCAACCAATCGCCGCATTTCTACCCGGAACAGTCACTCGAGTAGAATCGCTCGCAAGTTATAGAAAACAAACGTTCGGGTGTGCCTCTACCCGGAACGTCCCGGCGCACGATTTACATCCGAATTCGAGGTGGTTTCTTCAGGGATGCAGGCCAAAAGCGCGCGACTGAAACTCAAGAGAGGCAGGCATGTGCTGCGCGAAATATTGCCAATTGTGGCTGCCGGGATAGAGGTGGAATTCGTTCGGGATTCCCCGCGCGTCGAGCAGGTCGTGGAATTTCACCGCGCCGCGATTGAAGCCGAACGAGTCCGACGTGCCGCAATCGAAATAAATCTTCAGCCCCACCGGCCGCGCGTGTGTTTTGACGATCGTAAACGGGCTTTCCTTGTCCCAATACGCGCGATTGAAGGGTTTCCCGAAAGCCGTGCCGGCGAACTCCGTCAACTCCATATTCGCTGTGGGCGTGAGCTGCGCTTGAGGTTCTTCGATCAGCGCCGCGCTATGCGCGGTAACCGCCGCGAAAAGCTGCGGGTAGAGAAACGCAAATCGCAGCGCGCCATATCCCCCCATGGACACGCCGCCGATTCCGCGGTCGTGCCGCGCGCGCCCAACGCGGTACCGGCGCTCGATTTCCGGCATGAATTCGCGAATAAAGAAGCTCTGATAGTCGTCGTGGCCGTTGCGCGAATTGATGTAGAAGCTGTTGTCGGCATCCGGCGTCACAATCAAAAATTCGCCGATTTTATGCTCGCTCCACAGGTCCTGGATCAAATCCCAGCCGCCGGAATTCAGCAGCACCTGCGCGTTTTCGTTCAGCCCGTGCAAAAAATAGAAAACGGGGTAGCGCCGCGTCTTGTCCGTATCGTAACTTGGAGGAAGCAGAACGCAGTAAGCCACCGAGCGGCCCAGGATTTTGCTCCGCACCGCGCTGCATTCGGCGCGCCCCGCGGCGCGCGCTGTCCCGCCAAGCGCCAGCGCTGCAACGCAAATCAGAGCGGTCGCCAATCCGGGCACGATCCAATTTGCGTAAAGCGCTCGGCCGGGCCGCCTATTCATACCGCAGCGCCTCGATTGGATTCAGTTTCGCGGCGCGCGACGCGGGATAAATTCCCGCCGCCAGGCTCACCACCACGGCGAATGCGATCGCCGATCCCACCATCCACCACGGCACCAGCGAAATCGTGGTCGCGGGCAGCGACTGCCGCGCCAAATAAATATTCGTGCCCAGATTTATGGCCCGCCCGATGAGCCACCCAAACAACACCCCAAAGATTCCTCCGACCAATCCCATCACTCCCGCTTCCGCAAAAAAGAGGCCGCGGATATCGCGGTCGGCCGCCCCCAATGCTTTCAGCACGCCGATTTCGCGCCGCCGTTCCAGAATGGCCATCACCAGCGTGTTGATGATCCCGAGAGAGGCTACGATCAGAGCCAGACTCCCGAAAATCCCAAGCAGCAGGTCGAACACCGCAAACACAATGCGCAAACTGCGCGCCGCATCGAGGATCGAGAACGCCGAAAATCCCATGTCCTTGATCGCGCTGTCCACGTTAGAGACATCCGACGTGCTCGCCACGCGCACGGTCAAGCTCTGGTATGTTTTTTGCCCGGCCGCGCCGTCGCCGCTCAGGAGTTGGCGCAAGTCGCTGGTTTGTGCCGCGCTCAATTGCTCCGCCACCTGCTCTGGTATCAGCAAACGCCCTTGCCCCGGTCCAGCGAAGCCTGACGCCGGCTCTGTCTGCACAACGCCCACGATGCGCAATTTCATCTGGTGCGGCACCAGCGAAAAACCAGGCTCCGCGGTGCCGCCGGATTGCCCTGCGCCCGTCGGCGCCAGCGACTGGCGCTCCGCATATCGAAGCGTAACCTCCTTCCCCAGCAGCGACTCAGGGTTCTTCGCTGCATCAGGGATCAGCTCGCGCGCGAGTTCGATCTGGACAATCGCTTCATCGGCCATTGGGCTGGAGAAAAACGATCCGGTCATTCCATCAAAACTGCCGTCGTTCCGGTCCGACATCGGAATGCCCGCCACCATCGTCGGATACGGATTGCCGTTGAAGTGAATCTCGGTGGGGAAGCGGATATTTGGATACACCTGCGCGACATGCGGCAGTTTTGCGATTTCGTTTCGCGCGCTCTCGTCCAGCGGGCGCGGCGTTCCCAGCGTTTGGCCGCGAGTTGCCGCGCGGGCGAAATCCGAGAAGCTGTTCTTCGGGCTCACCAGCACCGCATCGAAAAGCCCCGACTGCGCAAGCCGCTGATTGGCCAAATGCTGCAGCCCAGCTCCCAGAGAAAGCATGGCCACCAGCGAAGCCACTCCGACGGCAATTCCCACCGTGGTGAGTGAATTGCGCAGCAGCGCCTCGCGAAGATTTCGAACCGCCAATTCGGCCATGTCGCGAGTTTTCACTGCCGCACTCCGTCGCTTTCCAGTTTTCCGTCGCGCATCAGCAGCAGCCGCTCCGAGTATTTCTCCGCCAGCTCGCGCTGATGCGTCACCATGACGATAGTCATGCGCAGCGATTGGTTGATTTCGCGCAACAGGTTCATGATTTCCGTGCCGGTGGCGCTGTCCAAATTTCCGGTGGGTTCGTCGGCCAGCAAGATCGTCGGCCGATTCACCAGCGCGCGCGCCAGCGAAGCTCGCTGCTGTTCGCCCCCGGAAAGCTCGGTTGGCCGGTGTGCCGTTCGCGCGGACAGCCCAACGCGCTTCACTGCCTCCTGCACGCGCGCGGCGCGTTCGTTGCGATCCACTTCGGCCAGCCGCAGCGGCAGTTCGACGTTTTCAGCCATGGTCATTCGCGGCAGCAGATTGAAAGCCTGAAAAACCATGCCCACGGTATGCCCGCGATACTTCGCCAGGTCTTCGGAGCTCATCTCCGCCAGATTTTTTCCGTGTGCGTAAATGGCCCCGGAGGTGGGCCGGTCGAGGCCGGCCATCAGATTCAAAAGAGTGGACTTGCCTGATCCGGAGGCGCCCAACAGCGCGACGAATTCTCCCGCGCGAATTTCCAGCGATACGTCCTCAACCGCCCGAACGGTGGTCTCGCCCATTTTGTAAACACGCGTTAGAGCGTCGGTTCGGATAGCAGCGTGGCTGTTGTCGGACATCTCTCAATCTTACTACGCGCGGGCCTAACGTTTTGTTGCGCGATTCCCCAATTCGCGTCCACCGCCCACGCGGGAGCACTTCGTAGTTCGGCTATAATCCGGGCGCACAGCGTGCGATAACCATTCACTCACGCCGCCTCAGCCCGGGCGCGCGGAACGGAGAGCGATGTCCATCCTTGTGACCGGCGGCGCCGGCTACATCGGCAGTGTGACGGTCGAGCGGCTCAAAGCCAAGGGCGAGCGCGTGGTGGTGCTCGACGATCTATTTCGCGGCCATCGCGAAGCGCTCGATCCGGAGGTCCCGTTCTATCACGGGCGCGTCGGCGACCGATCGCTCGTGGCGCGCATCGCCGCCGAACATAAGATCGAAGCGTGCGTGCATTTCGCGGCGCTCGCGTACGTGGGCGAGTCCGTATCCGTGCCGGCGCGATATTACGAGAACAACGTGGAGCAGGGAATCGCGCTGTTCGGCGCTCTGATGGACGCCGGCGTGCGCCGCGTGGTCTTTTCGTCGACGTGCGCCACTTATGGAGTGCCGCAGCAGGTCCCCATTCCAGAGACATGCCCGCAGTGGCCGGTCAACCCCTACGGCTGGTCGAAATTATTCCTGGAACAGATTCTGGCGAGCTACGATCTCGCGCACGGATTGAAATTCGTCGCGCTGCGATATTTCAATGCCGCTGGAGCCACAGAGAATCGCGGCGAGCACCATGAACCCGAATCGCATCTCGTCCCCAACGTGCTCTCGACGGCTCTGGGACAGAAACCAGAGCTATCGATCTTCGGAAGAGATTATCCGACGCCCGACGGCACGGCGATCCGCGATTACGTCCACGTGGCCGATCTGGCCGACGCGCACATTCTTGCCCTGAAGCACCTGCGCGAGCGCGGCAGCTCTGAATTTCTGAATCTGGGCACCGGGCATGGCTATTCAGTCCTGCACGTAATCGAATGCGCGCGCAAGGTGACGGGCCGTGCGATTCCCGCTCGCGACGAAGCGCCGCGGCCCGGCGATCCACCTCAGTTGGTGGCCGATTCGGCAAAGGCGCGACGCGTGCTCGGATGGAAGCCCGCGCAATCGGACTTGGCTTCAATCCTGCGCTCGCAATGGGAGTGGCGGAAGAAATTCCCTCACGGCTACGGGCACGAGTGAATTGCGGACTGTTTCCACGCGGACTCCGTGGTCCATGGCAGCTGAGCCCTTGACCCGCAGCGCGCCACGTGACGTTTCTGGTAGACAGCCTGAATCTCCTACAGTAATATAGGCGTTTGTCTATTGAAGGAAAGGTGTGACTGGGCAGATGCGTACTCATATCGCCAAGGGCCGAGAGGCCGAGGAACTGACGGTAGGTAAGAACTGGTTCGTGGTCGACGCGAACAATCAAGTGCTGGGGCGCGTGGCCACGCGCGTGGCTCGCATTTTGATCGGCAAGGATAAGGCGAATTTTACGCCGTATCTCGATTGCGGTGACCACGTGATCGTGATCAATGCCGAGCGCGTGCGCTTGACCGGCAATAAGATAGACCAGAAAATTTATCGCCACCACAGCGGGTATCCCGGCGGCTTGAAGGAAGTTCCGATCCGGGCGCTGCTGCAGCGCCATCCGGAAGAAGTGGTGCGCGAAGCGGTCGTGGGCATGCTGCCGAAGAATAAGCTGCGCGCCCGCCGCGCCAAAAAGCTGCGCGTGTATGCCGGAAGCGAAGCGCTGGCCCGCCACGCTGGACAGAAGCCCCAACCGGTTGCGTTGTAGCCTTGCAAGAGAGATGCATGGAATTATAGGGCGCGAGGATGCGTCTCGCGCGATTGCGGTCGCGTTGTCGCGCCGCGGTAGAAAAGCATGGGAGGAATGTTGAGTTCAGCCGCTAGTTCGATACCGAATGCACTCGGAAAGCAATTTTACGGCACGGGTCGCCGCCGCGAGTCGGTGGCGCGCGTGTACATCAAGCCAGGCACGGCCGGATTTACAGTCAATGGCCGGCCGGTCGACGAATATTTTCGCAACGTGGCGTGGCACACCGCCGCGGTCGAGCCGCTGAAGTTCACGCAAATGCTCGATCAGCTGGAAGTGAAGGCGCAAGTGAAGGGCGGCGGCGTCGGAGGACAGTCGGGGGCCGTGCGCATGGGTTTGTCGCGCGCGCTCGCCAGGCTCAATCCGGAACTGCGTCCCTCGCTGCGCACCAATGGGTTTCTCACGCGCGATCCGCGCATGAAGGAACGCAAGAAGTACGGGCAAAAGGGCGCTCGCCGTCGGTTCCAGTTCAGCAAGCGCTAGTCATTCGGTTTTGATTGGGAAGTTGCGGAAGTCCCCGGTGGTTTAGGATCGGCTGAGTGATTGGGCAAGTGGTTCGGCCAGTAGCGACTGATCACTC
The DNA here is from genome assembly GCA_035534415.1 of Candidatus Dormiibacterota bacterium. Lineage (GTDB taxonomy): Bacteria > Acidobacteriota > Terriglobia > Acidiferrales > UBA7541 > Palsa-295. The sequence continues at coordinate 9,520 of DATLSB010000143.1, forward strand.
GCCAGTGCAGTAAAAATCTCGGCCGGCAAGCGGCCGGCACAAAAGGACGCTCTCCACTCATCCGGAGCCAAGCGCCCCTTTTAAAGGAAGGAGATCCTTTGGCCGTAGAAATTACAATGAAGGAATTGCTGGAGGCCGGCGTTCATTTTGGCCACCAGACCCGCCGCTGGAATCCGAAGATGAAGGAATACATTTTCGGCGAGCGCAACGGCATTCACATCATCGATCTTCAAAAGACGCTCAAGATGTTCCGCGAAGCCGCCCGGTACGTTTCCGACCAGGCCGCGTCGGGGAAAAGTATCCTGTTTCTTGGCACCAAGCGCCAGGCGCAGGAAGCCATTGCCGAGGAAGCGCAGCGCTGCGGCATGTTCTACGTGAACCATCGTTGGCTTGGCGGCACGCTCACCAACTGGGTGACGCTGCAAAAATCGATTAAGCGCCTCAAGCTGCTGAAAGCCATGTCGGAAGACGGGCGCATGGCCGAGTTTTCGAAAAAAGAAGGCGCGCGCCTCGATCGCGAGCTGAAGCACCTTCAGCAGAACTTCTCCGGCGTCGAAAATATGACCACGCTGCCGGATGCCATGTTCGTGATCGACCCGAACTCCGAAGTGATCGCCGTCCGCGAAGCGCGCCGCATGGGCATTCCGGTGGTCGCCATCGTCGATACGAATTGCGACCCGCACTTGGTCGACTGGGTGATTCCGGGGAATGACGACGCATTGCGCGCCATTCGCCTGTTCACCTCGAAGGTTGCCGAGGCTGTTCTTGCCGGCCGGCAGTCGTACGAACAATCGCAGATCGCCGAGCAGAAATTCGGCGAAGGCGAGGGCGAAGGCGGGCCTGAATACGTGGACAACAGCGCCTACGAGCAATACGAGCAGCAGGAGGGCGACTTCGTCGAAGGTGAGCCGACCGAAGCAGCGCCGGCAGCGGACGAAGCGGCTGCCGCTGCCACGGCGGGCGACGACGAAAGCGCCAAGCGTTAAGAGTTTTTCGTACCATCTTCTGCACATCCGGTCCTCTGGGGCCGCAATCCGCGGGTAGATTCGCGGATTTGAACCAAATCCAGAAATTCAGAGGAATTGAGTCGATCGATGTCTACAGCACCCGAACCAGGCAAGACAGCTCCCAGCGCGCAGCTCGTGAAGGAATTGCGCGAGCGCACCGGAGCCGGTTTTTCTGATTGCCGCGCCGCGCTGATCGAAGCCGGTGACGATATCGAAAAGGCGATCAACATCCTGCGCAAGAAAGGTCAGGCCGCTGCGGCAAAAAAGGCCCAGCGCGCCACCTCTGAAGGCCTTGTCACGTCCTACATTCACGCCGGCGGAAAGATCGGCGTGCTGGTTGAAATCGACTGCGAAAGCGATTTTGTGGCGCGCACGGAGGATTTTCAGCGCCTCAGCCACGACGTCGCCATGCACGTAGCCGCGCTCGATCCGCGCTTCCTTCGGCGCGAGGAAGTGACGCAGGAAATTCTGGACCGCGAGCGCGACATCTACCGCGAGCAGGCCAAGCAGACCGGCAAGCCCGAACCGGTGATCGATAAAATCATTACCGGCAAGATGGAAAAGTTTTACGAGGAAAACTGCCTCTACGAGCAGCATTTCATCAAGGACGAAGGCGTCACCATCAAGGAACTGGTCGACCAGGCTATCGCCAAACTCGGTGAGAACATCACCATTCGTCGCTTTTCGCGCTTCAAGGTGGGCGAATCGGATGGCGCCGCCGCGGCTGTCCCCGAAGGGACGCCAAACCCGGCGTGAGCGAGCCTTCCTGTACTGTCGCCGCGCGTTGCATTGGCTTGCGCGCGGCGTCAACTCAAGCACAAACCTGTTGTCTTCCTCCACGCCGTTCCGTTTCTCTGGTAAAATGCCTGCGAGCGCTGAGAGTCTGAGTGCTCGCACCTGACTTGATGAGCCTATCCGACATGTCTACTCCCGCGCCCGCCGAGGCAAAGGCTCCGATCTATCGCCGCATCATGGTCAAGCTTTCCGGCGAATCGCTTTCTGGCCCGAACCAGTTCGGTATCCACGCGGAAACCATTCGCGGCATCGCGCGAGAAATCAAAACGGTGCAGCAATTGGGCGTTGAGGTCTCGGTGGTCGTGGGCGGCGGAAACATTTTCCGCGGCGGGCGTCAGCAGGGTCTCGATATCGACCGCGCCACGGGCGATTACATGGGTATGCTCGCCACCGTTCTGAACGGGCTGGCGATGCAGGACGCGCTGGAAAAAACCGGCTGCCACACGCGGCTGATGAGCGCCATTGAAATGCACCAGGTGGCCGAACCCTTCATTCGCCGCCGCGCCGCGCGCCACTTGGAAAAAGGGCGCGTGGTGATCTTCGCCGGTGGCACCGGCAATCCGTATTTCTCCACGGATACCGCCGCGGCGCTGCGAGCCATGGAAATCAAAGCGGAAGTGATTTTGAAGGCAACGCGCGTCGATGGCATTTACGATGCCGACCCGGAGAAAGTGCCCACCGCGAAAATGTTCGACCGCATCACCTACATGGACGTGCTTCGCAAAGGATTGTCGGTGATGGATTCCACGGCCATTTCGCTGTGCATGGACAACAAAATGCCGATCGTCGTCTTCAATATGAATGTGAATGGAAATTTGAAGCGCGTCGTTCTAGGGGCTGGCGTCGGCTCCACGGTAACGGCAGGCTGATTCCGGTTTTGCGGAGGAATACTCGGCGATGACCACGATCGCAACCAGCAAGGACGCCCTGGCGCAGGCGAAAACGCGCATGGAAAAAGCCGTGGAAGATTTTCGCAAGGACCTGGCCACCGTGCGCACCGGCCGCGCGAATATCGCTCTGCTCGATTCGATTCGCGTCGATTACCATGGCACGCCGATGGCCATCAATCAGCTCGGCACCATGAACGTCCCGGACGCCAGCATGATCGTGATTTCGCCGTGGGATCCCGGCGCGGTGGCTCCCATTGAAAAAGCGATTCGTACGTCCGACCTCGGGCTGAATCCCGCGAACGACGGCAAAGTGGTGCGCGTGCCGATTCCGCCGCTCACCGAGGACCGCCGCAAGGATCTCGTCAAGCATATCCACAAGGTGCTCGAAGAACACCGCACTGCCGTCCGCAATATTCGCCGCGACTTGAAAGAAGCCATCGAGAAGCTCGAGAAAGAAAAGAAGATCAGCGAAGACGACCGCAAGCGCTCGCTCGATGAGCTTGAAAAAGTAACGCACTCCGAAACCAAGAAAATCGAAGACCTCTCGGCCGCCAAGGAAAAAGAAGTCCTGGAAATTAAATAGCGCCGGCGTTTAGCGGGCCGTCTAGCAGGCCAAGACTCTTACACGCAACGCTGTAGCTTTTTGCGCGGCCCGCCGCGAGTGCTGCGGTTTCTCGCTGATTTCTTGCTGTAACTCCGACTTTTCTCTTCCTCGCAGCAACGCGATTCTGCGATTTAAGTGTAAATGTAGTGCCGCGCACTTCAGTGCGGCAGCCCTTCTTCATATTTGCGGCCTTCGTGAGTGGATCGAAAATCAAGTTTCGGAGGCCATCGTATCGATTCGGGATCAATTCGGCGTATGAACGTTGTTAGGATTGGCGAGCGTGAACGTGCAATCTGCGGATTTGGCGGAGCAGGCGAGAGTGCCGCGGCGGATCAGCTCCACAGGCGCGGCGCTGGGGGCGCCCGGGAAAATTGCGCCGTAGTCGAGCGAGCGCAGGCGGTCGGCAAGCGCGCCCATCGATTGATCGCCGCTGAGGAACCGGACGCCGTCGACGCGCGGCATTTTCTCGGCGGGCGAGAGCAGGACGAGGAATTGGGCGCGGGCGTCCTCGTGGCCGTCGAATTTACCGGCGGAAACGGTCTGGAGCTTCTCCAGTTCAGGCTTAGCTTTGCTGACCAGCGCATCGATCTGCGAATTGCCGCCGAGGAGTAGCGTCAGCCGCGCGCGTGTATCGGGCAGCGCATTCTGCGCGGCCAGCGCGAGAGCGCACATGTGAATGGCGCGATCTTTTTCGCCAAGCTTTGCGTAAATTTGCGCCAAATGGTCGCCCGATTCTCCGTCAAAATTCAGCAGCCACGCCGCGCGAACGTACGGCTCGGCTTTCTTCGCATCGCCTTGCTGGAAATAGACCCAGCCGAGCGTGTCCCAGTAAGCGCCGATGCGCGACGAATCCGCGAGCTGCTGTGCGTTGACGCTCGCCAGTTCAATTCCGTGCAGATTGTCAGCGGCGCCTACAATCGCGGCTTCCGCGAATTTCTGCGCCTTGTCGAGCGCGATTTTGCGGCTGGCCAGCTCGTGGGCGATTTCGTTTAGCACCGGCGGCGTGGGAGAAAGCCGCGCGGCATGGTCGAAGGCGTTTGCCGCCTCGGGCATTTTGTCGAGATTCAGATACGCGCGGCCCAGCGCGATTTGAATTTCGGGGTTTTTCGGCGCCAACACCGCGCCTTTTTCTAGCTCGGGCACCGCAGCGTCATATTCGTGCTGGTTGACCAGAAGCTCGCCGAGCGCCGCGTGCGCCACGGGATCGAGCGGATGATCGGCAGTCTGCTTGCGAAATGCGGCGATCGCGCCGTCGAAATCCTGCTGCCGTTCGAGAGCCGCGCCCAGGTAGTTTCCAGCCTCCTCGTCGGCGGGATTGACTTCGAGCTGCTTGCGAAACGCGGAAGCCGCATCGGAATTCTTGCCGAGCTGCAGATATGCGAGGCCCAGATCGTCCCACGCCTGATCGTGTTTCGGGTCGATCTGCACCACCCGCTGGAAAAGTGGAAGGGCCGATTGTGCGTTACCCTCATTCAGGGAAGCGCGCCCTGCGGCAAGCAGCTGGTCGGGTCGCGCTGATTCCGGCAGCATAGGCTTGCCCGACCCGGTGTAATTAATCGCCAGAGGCTGATTCTGATCGAGCGTGACGGCGCGAGTGAATGCGACGTAGTCGCCCAGTCGCGCGGCCGGAAGTTCATTCATTTTGAAGCTGACCGAACGCGCGGCGGTGAAAACGTGACCGGCGAAATGGTAGCTCGACTGAAAATCGGCGAAGTCGCGCGAGATCGAAGTTCCTACCGGAGGCTGCGCGGCGAAATGATCCGGCAAGGTGAGATGCAGGCGGACGTTCACCGTCAAAGGGCTGCCGATGTTCACAGCCTCTCCGCGCTTCTGCGGCGCATTCGGCAATCCGATGGCCAGCAGCGGCATGGCGGTGGTGTTCGAAGCCGCCGACCAATCGAGGAAATTCGACTCGCTGAATGCGATGTCGAACGTAAGAGGCTTCTCAAAGTCAGGCAGGTTACTTGGTTTCACAGAGGTAACCGTGCCGCGGATGCCGTCGAAAGCGAGCACCGTTTGGCCGAGGTCGTTCCATTGCGATGGCGGCGTGTTTTGAAACGCGAGCCGCAGCGCCAGTTCGGTGTCGCCCAGCAGCGAATACTGCGCGTGCGCGGTGAGTATGCCGAGCGCCGACACGCTGCCGTCAATGCTCACTTGTTGCAGGGAGCGGAACGGCGGATCGGCGGGCGTTTCCACGACGCGCCCAGAGCCGTCAGGCTCGACGAGGAGCGCTGACTTGGCGCGCAGCGGAGCCGGGAGCAGGCGAAATGGCGCGAGGCCAACGGTCGAGTCGATCCAGATAGTGCGCTCTTCGAGCGGCCCGTTCGCGTGCGTGCGTTCGCGGAGCGGCACAACCGTGAGCACGTGCTGGAATTGCGCGGGCGAAGGAACGCCGAGCTCCAGTTTGCGCGTGTAGGGGATTAGCGCTGCGTCCGCGTGGAATCCGGCGGCTTGCAGCAGCGCGGCCAATAATACCTGTTCGTCTTTGGCGTCGGCATAGCCGCTGGAAAAAATCTCGCCGGCGGAGCGCGGCTGGTAACCGTCCTCGCCGAATGGAATGCTCACGTAACGAACCGATTTCGAAACGTAATCGTAGAGCGCCTGAATTTTCTCCACGTCCGTTGACGCGCCTTGCGTCAGCGCGGCCGCTTTGGCGCGGATGGCGGCGTCGGGCGCGCTGCGTCCGCGTTCGAGCGCAGAATACCAGCGCGCCACAGCGGCCCAGCTCGCAAACGAGGTGACCTCGACATCGGGTGCGTGCTGCTCGCCCGGCGGCGAATTCTGGCCGGTGTTTTGTGATTCTGGCGGGTGAACGTCCAGCCTCTTCCAAAGGTAAATCGTGCGGCCGTCGGCGACGGTCTTCTCAAAATCAAAATGCGGCGAGCGCACGATCACCGCGCGATTTTCAGGAACGCTGATTTCCAGGCGTTCGTCGCGCGCCGAAGCACCGGAAAGAAAATTGTGCTGGAACCAAAATTCGCCCGGCGCGACAGGTTTGACAATGCGCGTGACGATTTCGTATTCGAGTGTGTCTCCCACCGAGAGCGCAGGCAACGAGACGTGAAATTGTTTCGCGCTGGAATACGCAGGGGCATTTTTGTTTGCATCGCTCTTCGCCTCGTTGCTAGCGGGACGATTCTTCGCGTCGGGCGCGGCAACATCGGCTGCGGCGCTCGCGGGAGAATTCAGTACCGAGCCGTCGGGCTTGCGAACGCGGAGATACCCCAGCTCCATGCGTTCGCTGGCTCCGTCGTAATTGAAACTCAGCGCGTGGAGTTGCTGCGCTCCGGCGTCCGTCTGGACGCGCATGCGCACAGCCAGATCGCGCTCACCGGTGCCATCATTCTGAAAGCGCACCGTCGTGACGTATTGTTCGACAAGCAACGCGTCCTGCGAGACGTCGGTGCTGGCCGCGGGTCCGCGTGCTGCGGGCGCAATTCCGCGATGCGCCTCATTCCCTGAGGATGATTTCGAATCTCCCTGGCGAACTTGCGCCCGAGCCGCAAGCGGCAAGAGCGCGAGGCAAAGAAGCGCCAAACTGCGTCGAAACATTCCTGCTCCCTGTGGAAATCTAGGAAGCTCCAGTGTAGGTGCGTTCGTGGCTGAGGGTAAAGCAGTGATCGAAACACGGTTGACGAGTTTTCCACCATGTTGAGCTTCGGACTTTTGGTGGGCGACCGGCGATGTTTCAACGAATGGACTCGGCGCGTCGCGCTGAACTTGCGACCAAGCCGTAAGTCTCAACCGGTCAGTTATTTAGAGGGAGTTCGGCGTCGTCAAAGGCTTAGACACCTGGTACTGGAACTTGATGGATGCGCCTCGAAAAATCCAAAATCGCAGCATCTGCATCTAAGCTTTTAAGCCATAAGCAAGAAACTGTGGCAGACGATTTGGCGGCCTAGGGGCCGCGCGCCGAAACTAGCACAAGCGAAAATTCAAAGTTTCCACAACTGATACCGGTTGACACGAGTCTTTTCTTTTCCTATACTTGCGCGGTTGTGCTGAGGTCCAAGTGCCCGGTGGTTGAAAGGGAAGTCCTCTCGTCCCGGAACAATGTACTAAGGAACGGGACAAAGAGGAGCGGCCGAAATGGGACGCCAGTCCCGCAAAGCCGTGTAAGCCTCTCCGCAGTTTTGCAAGATGCAGTTCACTCCTCGGGGTGAAGCGTCGGCGGAGTACCTGGTAGATCCTTCGGATCAGCAATCAGGGGCGACCTTTCTGTTCATTCACCCGCGAAGTTCCGCGCGGGCGAATTTGCCGCGCGTAGAGGAATGCGGAATTAGCAACGGTTTTTCGAAAGCAGACGGGGGCGAAGAGTGCCGACATTCTCACAGCTAGTGCGCCACGGGCGCGAGCAGATCCGGACGAAAACGAAATCTCCGGCGCTCGAAGGGTGCCCGGAAAAGCGCGGCGTGTGCGTTCGCGTTTACACGCAGACGCCCAAAAAACCGAACTCGGCATTACGCAAAGTGGCCCGTGCGCGGCTGACCAACAGCGCCGAAGTGACCACCTACATCCCCGGAATCGGGCACAACTTGCAGGAGCACTCGATCGTGCTGGTGCGCGGGGGCCGCGTGAAGGATTTGCCGGGCGTGCGCTATCACGTCGTTCGCGGCACGCTGGACGCCGCGGGAGTTGAAAATCGCAAGCAGGGGCGCTCGAAATACGGCGCCAAGCGGCCCAAAGCCGCGCAGAAGTAAGGCGGGAGATTACGGATGCCACGTAAAGGATGGGTTCTACGCCGCAAGATTCCAGGCGATGCGGTATACGGAAGCGACCTGGTGCAGAAGTTCATTTCGAGCATGATGTACGACGGCAAGCGCTCGACGGCGCAGACGATTTTTTATAACGCGATGGATCAGGTGTCGAAGAAGGCTAATGACGACGCGCTGAAGATTTTCAAGAAAGCCATCGAGAACTGCAAGCCGGTGCTGGAAGTGAAATCGCGGCGCGTGGGCGGCGCCAACTACCAGGTGCCGGTGGAAGTGAATCCGTTCCGGCGGCAATCGCTGGCCATTCATTGGCTGGTGGGCTATGCGCGGGAGCGTTCCGGCAAGTCGATGGTCGATAAACTGGCCGACGAGATTATGGACGCCGCCAATGGGCGCGGCGGAGCGGTGAAGAAACGCGAGGACGTTCACCGAATGGCCGAGGCTAACAAGGCCTTCGCGCACTATCGGTGGTAGTCGGGCGGGAGATTTAGGGACCGAAGAACATGGCACGGCAAGTACAACTCGATCAGACGCGCAATATCGGGATCATGGCGCACATCGATGCGGGTAAGACAACCTGCACCGAGCGCATCCTGTTCTACACGGGTGTGACCTACAAGATCGGCGAAGTGCACGAAGGCACCACCGTGATGGACTGGATGGAGCAGGAGCGCGAGCGCGGAATCACGATCACCTCCGCGGCCACAACCGCTTCGTGGAAGCGCTACGACAAAATGTACCGTATCAACATCATCGATACGCCGGGCCACGTGGACTTCACCGTGGAAGTGGAGCGTTCGCTGCGCGTGCTGGACGGCGCGGTGGCGGTTTTCGATGCCGTGGCTGGCGTGCAGCCGCAGTCTGAAACAGTTTGGCGGCAGGCGGACAAGTATCGCGTGCCGCGCATTGCGTTTATCAACAAGATGGATCGCATCGGCGCGGATTTCGACCATTCCATTCGTACCATGCGCCAGCGGCTCCACGCTCATCCCGTGCCGATCAATTTTCCCCTCGGGCGCGAAGACAATTTCATCGGCGTGATCGATTTTATCGAGGAGCACGCCGTGGTGTGGACGGAAGAAGCTCTCGGCGCGGAATTCGAAATTCTGCCGCTCGAAAAGCTATGGGACGCGGAGTATCTGAAGACGCGTCCGGCGCTCGAAACGGCCGTGAAGGCCGGCGCGCTGACTCCGGAGTTTTACAAAGAGCACCGCGAAAAAGTGGTCGAGTATATTGCCGAGCACGACGACGCCATCCTGACCAAATACCTCGATCAGCACAAACTAGAGCCTGCGGAGTTGCGGGCTTCGCTGCGGCGCTCCACCATTGCGCTGAAGCTGGTGCCGGTGCTGGCCGGCTCGGCGTTCAAGAACAAGGGCGTGCAGCCGCTGCTCGATGCCATTATCGATTATTTGCCGTCTCCGCTGGACGTGCCGCCGGTCGAAGGTACTACACCGGACGGCGCCGAGCCGGAGTTGCGTCGCGCTTCTGACGATCAGCCGTTCGCGGCGCTGGCGTTTAAAATCATGACCGACCCGTACGTCGGCCATTTGACGTACATTCGCGTCTATTCCGGCGTGTTGAAGACCGGGCATTCGGTGTTCAACTCCACGAAAAAGACGCGCGAGCGCATTGGGCGCTTGCTGCGCATGCATGCCAATAAGCGCGAAGAGATCGAAGCGATTGAGGCGGGCGATATCGCGGCGTGTGTGGGACTGAAGAACGTATCGACGGGCGATACGCTGTGCAGCGAAGAAAATCCCATCGTCCTCGAGAACATTGACTTTCCCATTCCGGTTATTTCCGTCGCCATCGAACCGAAAACCAAAGCAGACCAGGAAAAAATGGGGACGGCGCTGGGCAAGCTGGCGCAAGAGGATCCCACCTTCCGCGTGCACACCGACCACGAAACCAATCAGACGCTGATCTCCGGCATGGGCGAATTGCACCTGGAAATCATCGTTGACCGCATGATGCGCGAATTCGGCGTGCAGGCCAACGTGGGCCGTCCGCAAGTGGCGTATCGCGAGACGATTTTGAGAGTCGCCGAGGGCGAAGGCAAATACATTCGCCAGACGGGCGGCCACGGGCAATACGGCCACGCGGTGCTCAGCGTTCATCCACTGCCGAGCGCAGGGCATGAGGATATGCACGAGCTGTCCACGGATGAAATCGACGAACTGGCCAAAAGCGTGGCGGGCAAGGGCGGCAAGTGGCATTTCGACAAGGAACACCGGCTGTTGTTCGTCGACAAAGTTGTGGGTGGTTCGATTCCCAGAGAGTTCATTGCGCCCATCGAAAACGGCGTGCGCGAAGCGATGGAAACGGGCGTGTTGGCTGGCTACGAAATGGTCGACCTTGCCGTCGTTTTGACGGATGGCAGCTATCACGATGTGGACAGCTCGGAAATGGCTTTCAAAATTGCGGGTTCGATGGCCTTCAAGGACGCCTGCAAGCGCGCCAATCCGAAGCTGCTCGAACCCATCATGCGCGTGGAAGTAGTGGTTCCGGAAGACTACATGGGGCCGGTGATCGCCGATCTGAACTCGCGGCGCGGGCAGTTGCAGGGCCGCGAATCGCGCGCCGGCACGGAAATCATTACCGTGCAGGTGCCGCTGGCGGAAATGTTTGGCTACGCCACGGAGATTCGCAGCCGCACGCAAGGCCGCGGCAGTTTCACCATGCATTTCTCGCACTACGAGCAGGCGCCCGGCAATGTGTCCGAGGAAGTGATCGCGCGCGCCACCGGTAAGACGGTGCGGTCCTGATTTTGAGATTGAGTAAGGCAAGCTGAGGCGGAGGAGCCGAAGAATATGGCGAAGGAGAAATTTGAGCGGAGCAAGCCGCACGTAAACGTGGGGACGATTGGGCACATCGACCACGGCAAGACGACTTTGACGGCGGCGATCACGAAGGTGCTCAGCAAGAACAACCCGAAGGTGTCGTTCCGAGCG
>DATLSB010000144.1:0-10808 GCA_035534415.1 Candidatus Dormiibacterota bacterium
AAGTTGCAAGGAGGAGCCTGATGGCGGCATTTCCGGGCGTGGATTTTCTCGATCTCGATTCCTCGCTGAGCGACGAAGAGCTTCTGGCGCGCCGCACCGCGCGGCAGTTTGTGGACGAGCGCGTCCTGCCAATTATTGAGAAGCATTATCGCGAAGGCACGTTTCCGATGGACTTGGTTCCGCAACTTGGCGAGCTGGGATTTTTCGGCGCCAATCTGAAAGGCTACGGCTGCGCGGAAATGTCCAACGTGGCCTACGGGCTGGTGATGCAGGAGCTGGAACGCGGCGATTCCGGATTGCGCAGCTTCGCGTCGGTGCAAAGCGCGCTGGTGATGTATCCGATCCACGCCTACGGCTCGCCCGCGCAAAAAGACCAATGGCTGCCGCGCTTGCAGTCTGGCGCCGCCATCGGCTGCTTTGGGCTCACCGAACCGCAATTCGGGTCGAATCCTGGCGGAATGCTCACGCGCGCTGTGCGCCGCGGCGACAGGTATGTGCTGAACGGCGAAAAAATGTGGATCACCAGCGGCTCGATTGCGAATGTTGCCGTGGTTTGGGCCAAGTGCGAAGACAATCGAGTTCGCGGGTTCCTGGTGGAAAAGGGCGCTAAGGGTTTTTCGACGCGCGACGTGCACGGCAAACTTTCCATGCGCGCGTCGGTAACATCCGGGCTTTCGTTCAACGATTGCGAGATTCCCGCCGAGAACCTGCTGCCGGGAATCGATGGACTCCGCGGCCCGCTCTCATGCCTGACGCAAGCGCGCTACGGCATCGGCTGGGGCGGCATCGGCGCGGCCATGGCTTGCTACGATACCGCGTTGCAATACACGAAAACGCGCAAGCAATTCGGCAACAAGCCGATCGCCTCTCACCAGCTTGTGCAAGACAAGCTCGCCTGGATGATCACCGAAATTTCCAAAGCGCAGGTGCTCGCGTTGCAAGTCGGCCGGCTGAAAGATCAGGATCGCGTGCAGCCGGTGCAAATCTCGATGCTGAAGATGAACAACATCTGGATGGCCATCGAAGTGGCCCGGCGCGCGCGCGAGTTGCTGGGCGCCAACGGCATCGTGGACGATTACTGCGTCATGCGCCACATGAACAATCTCGAATCGGTCTACACATACGAGGGCACGCACGACATTCAGCGCCTGATCATCGGCGAACACATCACCGGGATCGCGGCGTTCGCCTGAGCGGGACGCCGGCGGATTTTTCTACGGCTGATTGATCATGAAGGTGGACATCTGCGAGAAGAATTCGCGCAGAAACTGTTCGGCTTCGGCAGGCAGCACCGCCTCGGCAAACGCATTGTCCATCAGCGCCATCCAGCGGTCGCGCGCCGCCTGATTGATATGAAACGGCATGTGGCGCATGCGCAGGCGGGGATGGCCGCGCCGCTCGATGTAACGCTGCGGTCCGCCGAATCTCCCCACCAGAAAATCACGCAACCGCTCCTCGGCGGCGGGCAAATCGTCAGGAGGGTACATGCGGCCCAGAATATCGTCGGTGGGAACCTGCCGGTAGAACGCGCCAACCAGCCGGGCAAAACCCTCTTCGCCAATCAACGCGTATACGTTTAGCTCGTCCATAGGCTTCGAATTCTATCCGAAGCCGCTTGGAGAGAACTACAGCATGGATGGAAATTTCGGCGCAGCAGCCGTAACAGCGCCAGATGCGCTGTGGCGCGACTCGAAAAAGAAGATTCAGCACGCCACTGGCGCTTAGGCCGAAATCTGCTCGCATTCGGGCGACAGCGCTTCGCGCAGCCTGCCTAGCAGCGAGTCGCGCGTGAACGGTTTCGAGACGACCGCAGCCACCGGATCGATCGACCTCGGATCGATGAAGCCAGTGTAGCCGGAGATGTAGAGAAGCTTCATCTCGGGCCTCATCTTGATCAGCATCTTCGCCAAGGAAGGACCGTTCATGCCGGGCATGATCACGTCCGTCACCAGCAAATGTATCGGCTGGGTAAATTGCTTGGCGATTCGCACCGCCTCTTCCGGGCTGCCAGCTTCGAGCACGTTGTAGCCAGCAGCAGACAGCCAGTCGCGCGTCAGTTCCCGGACCGAACTTGCGTCTTCCACCAGCAGCACCGTTTCGCAGCCACGCAGATTTTCCACGCGGCACGGTCCCGGCTTTCGCGCCAGCACCTTTTCCGCGGTTCGTGGCAGGTAAATCGAGAACGTGGTGCCGCGACCTGGCGCGCTATCGACGGAAATGTGACCGGCGCTCTGCTTCACCACACCGTAAACCGTCGAAAGGCCGAGCCCGGTGCCCTTGCCGACTTCCTTGGTGGTGAAGAACGGCTCGAACATGTGGGTCTGTATTTCCGCGTCCATACCAGTGCCAGTATCCGAAATTTCCAGGAGCACGTACGGGCCCGGCGCTAACTGCTGGTCTCCTTCAAAATTGCGCCCGATTTCGGCGTTGGCGGTGCGGATCAGCAGCTTTCCGCCTTCCGGCATGGCGTCGCGGGCATTCACCACCAGATTCATGATCACCTGCTGCATCTGCCCGGGATCGGCTTTGATGCTGCTGAGAGCCGGATCCAGAACCGTCTCGAACTGGATGTTTTCGCCGATCAGGCGCCGCAGCATTTTTTCCAGGTCGGTGATGATGCCGTTCAGGTCCAGCACGCGCTGCTCGAGCATCTGCTGGCGGCTGAAGGCGAGCAGTTGCCGCGTCAAAGACGCGGCGTGCGTACCGGCTTTCTTGATTTCCTCCACGCTGCGCAGCGAAGTTCCGCTGCGCGCCAGCCGTTCCTCCAGCAGTTCGCTGTGGCCGATCATCACGGTCAGCAGGTTATTGAAATCGTGTGCGATGCCGCCGGAGAGTTGCCCGATCGCGTCCATGCGTTGTGATTTGCGCAGCTGATTCTCCAACGTCTTCTGCTCGGTCATGTCTCGGAAGATCGAGATGACGCACTTCTTTTCGTTGATCTCGATGATCTCCGCCGAAATCACACCCACGCGCTGCTCGCCCGTTTTCGTTAGAAACGTAATCTCCGCGTCGCGAACGGAGCCTTTCTTTTCGAGGGCCTTCAACATTAAAGCGCGATCATCCACTCCCTCCCAAAACTTCAGGTCGGTCGCGGTGCGCCCAATCACTTCATCACGGCTGCAGCCAGTGACGCGCAGAAAGCTTTCGTTCACGTCGATGTACACGCCGTCGTCCAGCCCGGCGATGGTGATTGGTTCCGGGTTGGCCTGAAAAGCCTTGTAAAACCGCTCTTCCGCTTTTTTGCGGTCGCTGATGTCTCGCGTGATCGCCGCCGCGCCCACCATTTTCCCGGTCGCGTCATGGACGGGAGAGATCGCCGTCGACACATCGATCGGCCGCCCGTCTTTTCGGACGTGCACCGTCTCGTGCAGTTCAACTGGTTCGCCATTTTTCAGGCGTTCGAGCATGGCCGGCAGCTCGTCGCGCTCCTCGGGCGGCAACAAGAGCGTTCCGGTTTTTCCCAGAACTTCTCCCGCCGCGTATCCGTACAGCCGCTCCGCGCCTGCGTTCCAGCTGACCATCGTACCGGCCAGCGTGTGAATGATGATTGCGTCGCTTGACGACTCGATGATCGATCCCAGCTGCGAAAGCCGTTCCTCAATGCGCTTGCGTTCAGCGATCTTGCTTTTCAGCTCCTGGTTGGCGCGCACCAGGTCGGACGCGCGCGTGCTGATCTCCTTCTTCTGCTCCCAATCGCTTCGTATTTCCAGATCGGCCCGCAGAAACTCGATGAACGCAACCCAGGAAAAATTGTCGATCAGCAGCGGCAACATCAGATCGGCCGTCGTCGTCCCCAACTGGTGAAGTTTCGCCGCGCTCATGTTATGAAGCGACTGCTCGTAGCGGTGCACCGACGACCACCGCGCGCTCGCCGCCGCGAAGAGCTCCCTTTCTTTCCTGGACTCCAAAAGCTCCTCGATTTTGTGCACCAGCGTGCGAATGCGGGTGAAGTATTCGAGTTGCTGGTCCAGCAGATCTTGCACGTTGGCGCTCGAGCGCACGTAAATTTCCGTGGTGATTTGCACCAGGCGGTTCGAGATCTCCAGAATCTTCTCGGCTAATTCCAGCTTCGTCTCGATGTTCGTGCGGCGTTGTTGGCTGGGATGGGGGCTCATGCCGGCTTTTTCTCCATCAATAGGCGGTCAATGGTCCCGAGCAACTGCTTGAAATCGACTGGTTTCGAAAAGTAGTCCTTACAGCCAATTTCATCCGCCCGCGCGCGGTCATTCACCAGCGCGTGCGCGGTCAGGATGATCAGCGGAACTTCTCGCGTGGCCGCTTCGGCCTTCAGCAGTTCGATCACTTGCCAGCCGTCCATCCCCGGCAGGCTAATGTCCATCAGAATCAAATCGGGCGGTTCGGATTGGGCCAGCGCATAGCCCTGCTCGCCGTCAGCTGCGGTGACGACGGCAAAACCCTTGCGATCCAGTCTGCGCGCGAGCATCTCGCGGCTTGTTTCGTTGTCCTCAACAACCAGAATTTTCGGCATATCCGCTCCTCAGTCGTTTCGCAGCGCGCCCGCTGGCGCCTTTGCCTCCCGGAGAAAGCCCTTGTTTTCAGCGGCTTGCGAAACCTTGCCCTGCGATGTTTCATTTGTACCGTTGGCGCGCGCTGTTCCAAATAGGCGTTTAGTACCGAATTGGTGTATCCCCTAGTACCAGTCAATACCGCTTAGGAAGGTAGGTTGCGAGGCGGCTGCGGCCGCCGGTGCCTTGCGCTAGGAACAACAGTACGGACCGGTTCTTTTCAGCGTAGAGGCGAGCAATAGCACTGAGGCATTCACTTCAGGAGGGTGGTCGCGTAGCGAGCTGGAATTGCGAGATTCGATCCTCCGAATCCCTTTAGGATGGCGAAATTTATTCCGATCACGTCGCCGTCACGATTGAACAGCGGCCCTCCCGATCCGCCCGATGTTGTCGCCGCATCGTAAACGATCTCGTTTTTCAGAAGATCGCCGATGTGGCCTTGGGTGGTAGTCGGGCGAATGAGCTTGTCGGCGGCCAATTGCGCCATGATTTGATCCACGTCATGGCTCTGTGCGGCGATTTTGTTTGCGACATCGGAACCGGCTCTGGCGAGGATTCCTTCGATGCCAGTCGGATAGCCCATGAGAACCACCGGATCGCCGGTTACACTCGCCGACGCAGCGCTATCGACTTTCAGCACCTCGGTATTGGGAGGGGGAGGTTCTTCCAGTCTCAGCGTTGCCAGGTCGGCTTGGCCGGAAATTTGGTTCAGCTTCGCTGGAATGCCCTTCGTGCTTTCAGGAAAGTAGGCAACATACGATTTGACGTAAGCCTCGGCGCCCTGGCTGACGAGTTGCTGCAAATCATCGTTCTTCCACCATGGCTGCGCAACGTGATGGTTGGTCAGAAGCACGCCGTCGCGAGTGGCCAGGAATCCGGTCCCGAAAATGTCGACCCGCAACGGTGGCCCCGTGCCGTCCGTTCCCAGTTGCACCATGCGGTCCTGGTCTACCACCGGATTGCCCTTTGAATCCAAAATCATTCGTATTGGCTCGCCTGAGACTTTGTCAAGAAACTCCACGGTGACGTGCAACAAGCAGACGCTTGGGCCATAGTCACGCACCACCGTTTCCGCGAATTTGCCTTCGTCCTCTAGCAGCGTGAGCCGCTTTTCCGTGAGTTTCAGCTGCTGCTGCAAGGCCGCTAGCTGTGTGCCGTCCGCCGAAGACATCTTCTCGCGGATGCTCTTTGACTCTGACTCGAGCGACTGCCGCGCCCCGGCCTCGGCGCGCGACCGGTCGTCGAGAGATGCGCGCCTCTCTTCCACGCGCCGCAGCAATTCGCCTTGCTGGCCAATACCGTTATTGAGTTCCGCGATTTCCGCGCGCAGTTCGAGCGTTTCCTTGTTCGCGTGCCGCAGCGAAAACAACGTTGCCAGCGCGCCGATCACCGCAACGGCCGCAATGAACAAAACCACGGGAACCAGCCACGCACGACGCTTTTCGGCCGCAGCGTAATTTCCTTCGGCCTCCGCGTACTTCAGCTTCGCTTGCAGCTCTTCTTCCGGCTGCAGCTCGCGAATCTGCGTTCGGATCCTGGCCGCCAACTCCGTGGGATCGAACGGAAACGAAATCACGTCGTCAACGCCCAAATCCAGCGCCCGCGCCCTTTCCAGAGCGCCTCCACTCACAATCATTACGATTTTGAGCGCTGTTTCCGCGATCGGGCGGGTGCGAAGTTGCGCGATCAGGCCGCAGCAGCTCAAATCGGACGGCATAGCCTCCGTAATTACCACGTCTGGCGAAAACGCCAGAACTTGGTCGACGTTGATCCCATGCTGGGTTTCGATTTCGTAACCCTGTCCAAGCAGGGCTTGTTTGACGGCGCTCGCTGCTTCTTCCGAAACGTCCACCATCAGAATTCGCATGCCCATTCGATGCCTCAACTTTGCAATCGGAGACAGCCGCTGCGCTCAGCGGGCGGGTAAATTCGAGAGATACGAGACGAGATTCGCAGTAAGCTGGCCAATTCCAGCAGCTACTTCTTGATGGAGGGTTTCGACAATCGCCGACACGTTCTTGCGGCTAACGGGATCGTCGCGGTGATAGGTCTGTGTCCAGACCACGGTTCTGGTCTTCGGATCGAACAGATCGAGTTCCAGGGAAAATCGCGCTCTCAGCGAGGGAGAGTCCTCCTCTTCGAGCGCATACAAATGGCCGCGTAATACGTAGTCGCCCGTCGCGCCGCCGCCCAGGCGTGCCACAGAACGGAATCTGCCGGTATCGCGCAGCTCCCGCGTCAACATCGTTTCCAGCATCTGCGTGGGCGCCTCCGCCCAGCGATGATACTCATAAGTGCCCATCTCCACGTCGCTGGTGCTGTAGACGATCGGGGTATCGAGATAAAGTGGAGCGGCGCTGATACGCCCGACGACAATCGTTAGCGGAAGCCTCGCATCGTTGTTCGTCCCAGGGGCAGGCGCTGGCACCGGCACCGCCGAAGAGTCGAGTGTGTAATAACTGACCGGCCGCGACGCACCGCAGCTAGCGGCCACCAGCATCGCCGCCAGAGCCACAATGCCGGCCAGTGCGGTTGCAATTCGTTTTGGCGCCACGCTCGCGTGCTCCTCAGTTAGGATGCTTCGGCACTTGCCCCGGCACACGATCGGCCGGCGCCGAAGTCCGAATAATTGCCGACGGACGATTCCTGATTGTCTCCGTGAAAGCCTTCAGATTGATTGTGATGTCCCGCACGTTTTGTATCACGTCGCTCAAATCATCCGCGTTCGCATTCACCATTTCATTGAGCTGCCCGGCTAGCGCCGAAGCCGAGGTGAGCGCCGCCCGCATCTGCTCCACGGACGCGCGCAAATCCGCGCGATTCTCCGTCACGGTGGAATCGATATGCGATAGCGCCACGTTGGCCTGCTTCACCGAATTTTTGAAATCATCGAGCAGTGGCCCGAGTTTTGCGCTGCTTTGGCTCAAGTTGTTTAGGGCGGCATGCAGCGGCGGACGATCCTCGGCAAGCATTCCGCGCGCGCTCGCCAGGCTCGCGGCGATGTTCGCCCGATTCCGGGCATCGAGCAGCGCGTTGACGCGCTGGATCGTGCCCTGCAAATCGGCCGCCCGAGCGTTCAAGTTTCCGACAAGCTTGCTCGCCTGCGGAGCTAGGTCTCCGATTTGCGCTTCCAGATCGTCGAAACTCACGTACTTTTCCGAGGCCAGCACCGATCCAGAAGGAGCTCGAGGCGCTGAATCGCTTCCCGCAACGATGCCAAGAAAATTATCACTCAGCGGGCTTAGGCTTGCTATTTTCACTCTGCTATCGGTTTTTACCGGCACTCGGCGCTCCACCCGGAATTCGATTTGCAGCCGCGCGGGATTCTGCGGATCCATGCGCACCGAAATCACGCGGCCAACTGGCGGCCCACCCGCGTAGCGAACTTGCGACCCCGGCGCCAGGCCGCCCGCGTTCTTGAAATACGCCCGATATACGGGCTCACCGCGTTCGAATACACCCGAGAGCGAAACCAGAGTCAGCACCAACAGGCCCGCCGCAACCAGGACAAAAAGGCCAACTAAAGCGCGCTCGCGTTGTGCGTTCAATTGCACTCCTCGTCAAAATCGACAACCGGCAGCGGCTGCCCCCTGCCTCAACCGAACCCCACTCGCAAGCTGCGATAGGGACTGCGTTGAACGGCAACCGGACGCGGCCGGACGCTACAGGTGCAGCTTGGCCGTCAGACGGTCGAGATAACCTTCGTCGGCGGACATTTCCGGATCCGGAACCCGGCCTAAAAACTGACGCACTCGCGGCTGTTCGCAAGCCTTCAACTCAGCGGGCGTTCCGATCGCTAGAATTCTGCCCTTGTCGATCAGCACCATCCGGTCGGCGATCAGGAACGCGCTGGCCAGCTCATGCGTCACCACCACGATGGTCATGTGGAACGCTGCCTTCAGTTTCAAAATCAAATGATCGATTCCAGCTGCGATGATCGGGTCGAGGCCGGCCGAAGGCTCATCGAAAAAGAGAATTTCCGGATCCATGGTCAAAGCGCGAGCGACAGCGGCGCGCTTTTTCATGCCGCCGCTCAGTTGTGCGGGATTGTAGTCTTCGTAGCCGGAAAGCCCCACCTCCTCCAGCTTCAGCCGCACCACAATAGCGATCGTGGCGTCCTCGAGTTGAGTGTGCTCGCGCAGCGGCAGCGCCACGTTTTCTCCCACGGTCATCGAGCCGAAAAGAGCGCCGCCTTGAAAAGATACACCGAATTTCTTCCGCAGCTCGGCCAGATCCGTTCGTGAAATGCAGCACAAATCGTGCCCGCGGATCCAAACTTCTCCGCTCACAGGTTTTTCCAGCCCCATGAGCGAGCGCAGCAGCGTCGTTTTGCCCGAGCCTGAGCCGCCGAGAATCGCGATGGTTTCGCCCGCCTTCACGTCGAAACTAATGTCGTGAAGGACCTCGTGCTCGCCGTACGTCACGCGCAGATTGCGGATTTCGATGGCGAGACCTTTGCGCTCCGGATGCCCCGATTGATCTCCGTCTTGGTACATGCCTGAAACACCCTGTTCGAATCGTCGCGTCGCGCAGGAGATTGCAGCTGTTCCGCATCCTATCGCGAAGCGGTCAAATAAAAAAGGAATGTAAAAACCAAGTCCACGGCCACCACCATAAAGATCGACTTCACCACGGCCGATGTAGTCGAGCGGCCCACTTGCTCCGCGCCGAGTCCCGCCGAAAGACCTTCGTGACATCCCACAGCCGTGATCACGATTCCGAACATCACACTCTTGATCAGCCCTGTAACGATGTCGCGGCTCATAAGCGCATGCAGCGTTGCTTGCATGTACGAGCTGAACGTAAAACCCGCGGCGCTGACGCCAAAAGTGGCTCCGCCTAGAACTCCCATGAAATCCGCCCAAGTGGTCAGGCACGGCAGCATCACAGCCATGGCCAGAAGCTTTGGCGCCACTAGGAAATCGATCGGGTCGAGCGCCATGACCTCCAGCGCATCGAGTTCTTCGTTCACTTTCATCGAGCCGATTTCGGCGGCGAATGCCGAACCGGACCGTCCAATAACCACAATCGCTGTGATCAGCGGAGCGAGTTCGCGCGTCACGGAAATCGCCACCGCATCCGCCACAAACGCGATGGCGCCGAGCCTTTGCAGTTCGTACGCTGACTGCAGCGCCATGATCAAGCCGATGAAGAACGAAATCAGAGACAGAATCGGAACAGCGCCCACTCCGGTAGCCATGGCCTGATGGATCGCGCGCCCGGCGCGGAACCGCTTGCCTTGAACGGGCGCGATCACCAGGGCGCGCAGCGAACGCCCGGTTAGGAGCGTTAGGTCGCCCACGTAGACAAGGCCATCGATCGTCGCCTGTCCGACTGTAGCTGTCACCGACATATTCAGAATCTCAGCTGCGCGTGCCGAAGGAGGCGCTAGTTGCGCCTCGCAGCGCCTGGTCTTCCGTATCGTAAATCTCGAAAACCGTGTTCAATCTCGTCAACTCTAAGACGTCCTTCGAGACGGGCCCCAACCCGAAAAGCGCAAACGCAATCTTCAAATCTCGCGAGACTTTTAGAGCTTCCACCAAACAGGCCGCACCGGCGCTATCGATGTAGCTCACTCCGGTCATATTCACCAACAATCGCGGCGGACGCTGCACCTTTACCACCTGCATCAAAGCCTTCAGAAATTCAGGAGCGTTCTCCAGCGTCACCCGCCCGGCAACGTCCATCACCGTCGCGGCTCCATTCACGCGCGTGCTAATCTGCAGGCTCATTGCTTTTCCGTCAACCCTTCTGCGATCGTTGCAGCCAAATTCATCCGCGAGCGCGGCGACGAACCCGGTGCGCCTCGGCGGCGATATGTGAATTTGCAGGTCATTCTCTTTGCAAATAGACGCGTCGCATTGTCGGTAAATCCGGCCACCCGCGCAAGTCCAACGATGCCCCTTTCGATGCTCGCCAGCGGAGAGAAGAACCAGCTTTTTCGCGCGAAGGGTGTCTACCGGCGGCTGGGCAACCCCTGGTCCTGGCCGTCCATTTCCTTCGATACGTTGGAACGCGGCTACTACAACGCCCCGCAACACGGCCTCGATATACGCTTCCCCATTCTCCTCTGCGCTACCAGTTTTCCCTCTACTGTCTTAG
The DNA here is from genome assembly GCA_035534415.1 of Candidatus Dormiibacterota bacterium. Lineage (GTDB taxonomy): Bacteria > Acidobacteriota > Terriglobia > Acidiferrales > UBA7541 > Palsa-295. The sequence goes on from DATLSB010000144.1 coordinate 10,629, forward strand.
ACTCGTGATGCTTTTTTCCAGTTAAGAATTGCGAATCAAAACGTCGCTACCTGAAGCCAGTTTGGCTCTGGCGTCGTAAACGTATCGCCGAGTCTACTGGCTCGGCGATCCCGACGAATGACGTGAGGGGCAGAACGCCATGCACTGGTGGTCTGTAAATTCTTGGGGCCCATCGATCGC
>DATLSB010000145.1:0-21308 GCA_035534415.1 Candidatus Dormiibacterota bacterium
CTGCTTTGGCTGACCCTTCCTCTGTGCGGGCGCGGGCTTCCACTGCGGATTCGGCGGACATAGCACGGGCCCGCCGCTCGGTTTGTGAGCGTGGGGAATTTCGAATTGTTATTTCCAGGGAAAAAACGAAGTGGCGCGCCCGGAGAGATTCGAACTCCCGACCTTCTGGTTCGTAGCCAGACGCTCTATCCAGCTGAGCTACGGGCGCACTCGCAAGTGGAGGCACTGCAAGACGAGCAACTGCGGAGAAAAGTGTACCATACCTGCGCAACGGCTTTGCGGCCTTGCGTCGGGAACGGCAAGCGACTTCGAGGGTAGCTCGACCGAACTTCTTTCCGCGTCCCGCTGCGGATGGCAGGTCTCAGATGATTGCGCTCATGCCTCGCAGGTGCACGGCGCGCCTGCAAGGCATCTATTAAGTTGGAGGTACGACGAAGGGAGAGGCGTACCCGGAGTGCGCTTTCAATTCTTAATTTCGCTCGCATTCTTGAACGTTTGGAGTTGGCTGCGCGGTCTGGGCGGACCCGGCCTGATCCTCATAGGAATCCTGGACAATTCCGTGATCCCGCTGCCGGGCAGCATGGACGCGATGGTGATCCTGCTGGCGTCCTACTCAAGACCGTGGTGGGCCTACTACGGATTTATGGCCGCGGTGGGCGCTGTGCTGGGCGGGTTTCTCACCTTTCGCTTAGGCGAAAAGGGCGAGGAAGAAGTACTGGAAAAACGAATCGGCAAAAAGCGGGCCGAGAAGGTCTATAGCCGGTTTCGCAATCGCGGATTTTCCACCATCGTGATCAGCTCGATCATGCCGCCGCCATTTCCGATGACGCCGGTCCTGCTCGCCGCTGGAGCGCTGCATTATCCGCGCAAGAAGTTCTTTGCGTCGCTGGCCCTGGGACGATCGATCCGCTATTTGGGCGTCGCGTATCTCGGACATGTATATGGCAAGACGATCATCTCATCCATGTCGCAATATTATGAGCCGCTGCTGTACACGTTCATCGGGCTGGCCGCGCTTGCCGGAATCGGCGCGCTGGTCTATTTCAAATGGTACCGTCCGAAACGCCGGCGCGAGGAACGCGAACGAGGCGAAAAGGTTGAGGATTTTCCCATCCCGCACCACAAGCGGGGCCCACACCAGCATGACTAGCGGGATGACCGTCACGAGGCCGAGCAACATGGCGCACAGAAAGAGAAGCGCAGGCGCTCCGGATAGCGTTGTTCGCGCCTTCGGTTTCGCTCAAACCGCGGCGTTCTGCTCGCTCGCCCATCCAAAATTCTTGTCGAAGAGATGTACATTTTGTATCGACCTGCCGCGCATTTGCGAATCGCCCGCCGAGAAATGAGCTATATTGTAATTAGACGACAACAGGTTTGATGGAAGTGCTTCACTGGCCATCGGAAAGGTCTGGGGAAAATGGTCACGCGTGCTGACGTGCATCCGGCGGAAATCGACGAACTTGAAGAAGTATGGGAGTGGATCGAATCATTCGATGCGGTAGTCGATCAGGGCAAGCCCGGTTTAGCCGAGAGGATTCTGAAAGAAATTGGCGAACGCGCCGCGTCGCGCGGCGTTTCCGTTCCATTCGCCGCCAACACTCCGTACGTCAACACCATTCATCCCAACGATCAGGCGCCGTTTCCAGGCGACCAGGAACTAGAGCGCAAAGTTAAAAGTCTGGTCCGTTGGAACGCGCTCGCCATGGTCGTTCGGGCCAATCGCCTGGAACACAATATCGGCGGGCATCTGTCGACGTACGGTTCGATCGCCACTCTGTTCGAAGTGGGCTTCAATCATTTTTTCCGCGGCCGCAGCGAAGAGTTCGAAGGCGATTCCGTTTACTTGCAGGGCCACGCCGCGCCGGGCGTTTACGCGCGAGCGTTTTTGGAAGGGCGTCTCTCGGCCACGCAGCTTGAAAACTTTCGCCGCGAGCTGAAACCGGGCGGCGGCTTGTCTTCTTATCCGCATCCTTGGCTGATGCCCGAATTTTGGGAATTTCCGACGGTTTCCATGGGCCTGGGCCCGATCATGTCCATCTATCAGGCGCGGTTCAAACGCTATCTGGAAGATCGGGGACTAAAAGAGCCGTCGGACGCGAAAGTCTGGGCATTCGTGGGCGACGGCGAAACAGACGAGCCGGAAACGCTCGGCGCCATCACGCTGGCTTCGCGCGAGCACCTGGATAACCTCATTTTCGTCATCAACTGCAACCTGCAGCGGCTGGACGGTCCAGTGCGCGGCAACGGCCACATCATTCAGGAGCTTGAGGCGGCGTTCCGCGGCGCCGGCTGGAATGTGATCAAGTGCCTGTGGGGCTCGGATTGGGATCCGCTCTTCGAGCAGGACAAGGAAGGTTTGCTGGCGAAGCGTCTGGGCGAAATCGTAGACGGCGAGTATCAGAAATTCGTCGTGGAAACAGGCGCGTACATCCGCGAGCACGTGTTCGGCTCCGATCCGCGTCTATTGAAGATGGTCGAAGGCTACACCGACGAGCAGCTGCACAAAATGCGGCACGGGGGCCACGATCCGAAGAAAGTTTACGCCGCGTACAAAGCGGCCGTTGACCACAAGGGATCGCCGACCGTCATCCTGGCGCGCACTATTAAAGGATACGGACTCGGCGAAGCGGTGGAAGGCCGCAACGTCACGCACCAGCAGAAGAAGCTCGATGAGGACGCGTTGCGCCATTTCGGCGAGCGCTTCGGACTGAAAATCCGCGAAGACCAGATCGAAGAAGTTTCGTTCTATCGGCCGCCGGACAAGAGCCCGGAAATTCAATATCTGCAGGATTGCCGCAAAAAGCTCGGTGGTTACGTCCCGCAGCGCCGGGTTCGCGCGACGGCACTGGTTGGCGAACGCAGCGAACTTTTCTCCGAATTTTTGACCGGCAGCGAAGGCCGCGAAGTTTCCACCACGATGGCTTTCGTCGCCATGCTGCGAAAAATGATGCGTGATCCGGAAATTGGGAAGCTGGTGGTGCCCATTGTTCCGGATGAGGCGCGCACCTTCGGCATGGAGTCGCTCTTCCGCCTCGTAGGAATTTACAGCAGCCAAGGCCAGCTCTACGAACCCGTGGACATGAACACGCTGCTCTATTACAAGGAAGCGAAAAACGGCCAGATTCTCGAAGAGGGAATTACTGAAGCGGGTTCGATTTCCTCGTTTATCGCCGCGGGATCGGCGTACGCCAACTACGGCATCAACACGATTCCGTTCTTCATCTTCTACTCGATGTTCGGCCTCCAGCGCGTAGCGGACCTGATCTGGGCCGCTGCTGATTCGCGCTGCCGTGGGTTTTTGCTCGGAGGCACCGCCGGCCGAACCACACTTGCCGGAGAAGGTTTGCAGCACCAGGACGGCAACAGCCACGTGCTGGCGCTGCCTGTTCCCACGCTGCGCGCCTACGATCCTGCGTACGCGTTTGAAATCGCAACGATCATCGAAGACGGCATCGACCGCATGTACAACAAGGGCGAAGCCCTCTTCTATTACATCACGGTGATGAACGAGCCTTACGAAATGCCTACGATGCCGTCCGGCTCGCGCGAAGGCATTTTGAAGGGCATGTATCGCTACCGTCCCGCGGCGAGCAACAAATCGAAATTGCGCGCGCAGCTTTTCGGCAGCGGCTCGATTCTCCGCGAAGTTTTGCAGGCGCAGGAAATTTTGGACTCGAAATACCACGTGGCAGCGGACGTATGGAGCGTAACCAGCTACAAACAGCTCTATACCGACGGGATCGAGACCGAGCGCTGGAACATGCTCCATCCCACCGAAAAACCGCGAGTGCCGTACGTGACGGATTCGCTATCCGGCGCGCCGGGAGTATTCGTGGCGGCCAGCGATTATCTGAAGGCGTTGCCGAATCTGATCAGCAAATGGACTCCGCGCGGAATCAATTCGCTTGGCACGGATGGCTTTGGACGCAGCGAGAGCAGGGCATCGCTCCGAGACTTCTTCGAAGTGGACGCGCGGTTCATCGCCTTCTCCACTCTGCACGAGCTGCTGCGCGAAGGGAAAATCGACGCTTCCGTGGTGCAGAAAGCGATCAAGGATCTCGACATCAACCTCGAAAAGCCCGATCCGCTAACCACCTAGAGCAGCATGCAAGCAGCAGAGCGGGGCGGTTGTTCAGACGTTCCTCTTGACGGAATCCGCCGGTTTCCGCAACAATCAATTACAGCGGATTGAGCCGATAGAACTCTGCTTAGGCAAGGTGGGGCCAAGCAGCCCCTCCCGCACGCTCTGACCGCACGGAAAAGAGGTAATTCGCCATGGGAAAGATAGTTGCAGCGATGGGGACCGTTCACGCACCGCAGCTTTTCGACCGCCCGCCCAGTGAAGATCCCAAACAGCTTGACGCCGATGTCGCCGCCATGCGACAGATCGGCAAGGAGCTCGAGGAAGCCAAGCCGGACGCGGTGATCGTGATTGGCAGCGATCACCTGGAGACGTTCTTCCTGACGTCCGTGCCAACTTTCGCGATCCTCTCCGGAGAGTTTTCGCACGCCGAATTTGCCGGCCGGAAATATGAGCTGCCGATCCATCAAGGCCTCGCGGAAGACCTGCTCGACAAGCTGATGAAGGCCGGATTTGATCTCGGCTATTCACAGGATGCGGTGCTCGGCCACGCGTTCGCCGCCGTCTACGAATGGGTGATCGAAAAGCGCCCGATTCCCGTTGTCCCAATTTTCGTGAATGCGTACCTTCCACCATTGCCTACGGCGCAGCGCTGCGCCGAGCTCGGCAAAGCCATCGCCAAAGTGATTGCGGGGCGGAAAGAGAACGTCGCGATCGTCGCCAGCGGCGGCATGTCGCATTTCCCCGGCACCTGGAAATATCCCAAGCCGGATTTCGATTTCGACCATTGGGCCATCGCGCAAATGGAGAAGGGCAACGAGCAAGCGCTGATCAACCTGACCAACGAGCAGCTCGACGAAGTCGGGAACACGGAACTGCTATCGTGGATGATCATGTTTGGCGCCATCGGGAACCTGCCCGGTGAACTCGTCACCTATCAGCCCACGTGGCATCACGGACACGCGGTGATGCGTTTCTTGCCGCACAAGGGAATTGGACAGTCAGCGGAAGGTAAATCGGCGCCCGCCAACTACCAATTCAAAGGCGGCTTCGAGTTCTACAAGCACCCGTCGCCTTCGGCTTACAAGCTGAACAAAGTTCTCTACGACAGCCGCTTCAGCCGCGAACTGCGCTTGAAGCTGATCAATGATTACGCGTCCGTGGCCAAGGAATACGGTATGTCGCCGCAGGAATCGAAAGTCCTGGAAACTTTGCAGGACGACGACATCGAGAAGTTCCGCGACGGGCAGATTCATCCGCTAGTTGAGGCTGGCGCCCATCCGCTCGGCATGTGGATGGCGGTGATTCGCATCCATTCCGAGCTGCGCAAGCTTCGCGCCGGCAAATCGGAAGTCGAAAAAACAGGCTGATCTCATATTCCGTTTCAGGGGGTGGCTATGAAGGTAGGCGTCGCAGGGCAAGGTGCGTTCGGGCAAAAGCATTTGGACGCGCTGAAGAATATTCCTGGCATCGAAGTGATTACCCTTGCGGGCGGCAACGCCGCGTCCACTGAGGAAGTCGCGAAGAAATATAATATTCCTCATTGGACTACCGATCTGGCCGAAAGCCTGAAGCAGCCGGGCCTCGAAGCGATGATCCTGGCCACGCCTACGCCCCTTCACGCGCAGCAGGGCATCCAGTGCATGCGCGCGGGAAAGCATGTGCACATCGAAATTCCCATCGCCGATTCGCTGGCGGATGCGGAACGCCTGGTGAAAGTGCAGCAGGAAACCGGGGTGGTCTGCATGGGCGGCCACACGCGGCGCTTCAATCCCAGCCATCAATACGTTCACAAGAAAATCAAAGCGGGCGAACTAACGGTGCTGCAGATGAACGTGCAGACTTACTTCTTCCGCCGCACCAATATGAACGCGCTCGGCAAGCCGCGCAGTTGGACGGATCACTTGCTCTGGCACCATGCCTGCCACACCGTTGACCTTTTCCAGTATCAAACCGGGCAACTGGTTTCCGATTGCTATGCCGTGCAGGGTCCCATCCACCCGGAACTGAAAATCGCCATGGATATGGGCATCGTGATGAAGGTTCCCTCCGGCGCAATCTGCACTCTATCTCTTTCGTTCAACAACAAAGGCCCGCTGGGGACGCATTTCCGCTACATCGGCGACAACGGCACCTACGTGGCTTACTACGACGATCTGGTCGACGGCGAAAACAACAAGATTGACGTCACGAAAGTGGACGTGTCGATGAATGGTATTGAACTGCAGGACCGCGAATTTGTCGCCGCGATCAAGGAACATCGCGAGCCCAACGCCAGCGTGCAGCAGTGCTTCACTGCGATGCAGGTGCTCGACCGCCTTGACAAGATCCTGAATTCTTCAGCGAAGGCGCAAGCCAAAGTTTCCGCGTAAGCGCTAATTTCGGCGCTTCGGTAGCGCCGGTGCGTCGCCGACGATTTGATCGCGGCGTTTATTCGCGGCGTAAGCAGCCAATCCAATCAATCGGAAGCGCTACACCTGCACGACTGGAACTGCCGTATTCACTCCGCCATTTAGCGCGGACTGAAGACGATCCTCATCCAACGCGCGCTCCCACTTCGCCACTACAATTGTCGCCACCGCATTTCCAACGACGTTCGTGGGCGTCAATCCTTCGGACATCAAGCGGTGAATGCCCAGCACCAGCGCGATGCTCGCCACGGGAATAATTCCTGTGGAAGCGATCGTTGCGGCGAGGACTACGAACGCCGCGCCCGCAACTCCTGCTGCGCCTTTGGACGATAGCAGCAGCACAGCAAGTAATCCGAGTTGCTGCCACAAATTCAGATGCGTGTTGGTCGCTTGCGCTAGGAACACAGCGGTCGTCGCGAGATACAAGCAAGTTCCGTCGAGATTAAACGAGTAGCCGGTGGGAATTACCAGCCCGACGATGGTTTCCTCGCAGCCTAGCTTTTCGAGCTTTTCCATCAGCTGCGGCAGCACGGTTTCTGACGAAGTCGTGGCCAGCACGATCAGCAGTTCTTCGCGAATATAACGAATTAGTTTGAAAATACTGAAGCCGCACCAGGCCGCCACCGGCCACAGCACACCGAAAATGAAAATCAGGCAGGTGACGTAAAATCCTCCGAGCAGTTTCCCAAGCGAGACGAGCGACCCCGCGCCGAATTTCGCCACGGTGAAGGCAATCGCGCCAAACGCGCCAATCGGCGCCGCCCACATCACGATTCCCACAACTGCAAACAGCATCCGGTTCGCTGACTCTATGAAATCAACAATCGGCTTACCGCGCTGGCCGATCGCGGTAAGCGCAAAGGCGCACAGCACGGAAATGAGCAGCACTTGCAGCACGTTGCCGTCGGTAAATGCGCCGACGAATGTCCGCGGGATGATGTTCATCAGAAATTGCGTCACGTTTGTTGCGCCGGGGTGCGCGATGTAGGTATGTACCGCGGATGTGTCCACGTGCGAGAGATCGATATTCATTCCGCGCCCCGGCTGCCACAGATTCACCGCGGCCAGTCCGATGAAGAGCGCCACGGTAGTGAGCGCTTCGAAATACAAGATTGCTTTCAGCGCCACGCGTCCAACGCGTGCCACGTTCATCATTCGCGCGATGCCGTGAACCACGGTACAGAAAATAATCGGCCCGATCAGCATGCGGATCGCTTTGATGAACGCGTCGCCGAAAGGTTCCATCCGCGCACCAAGCCGCGGATCGAAAATCCCCAGCACGATTCCGGCGATCATGCCGGCGAGCACCTGTATCCAAAGCTGCGCGTACCAACGCCTGCGCTTCGGCGCGTCGCCAGGTTCTAGGCTCGACGATGCAATTTTAGTTGGCATTCAAGTTTGCCTTTCGCTCCGTAGCATCGTGTTGCATTTGGCTACGAATCGATCTGCGGCCGCGTGCATTGTTCATCGGATTTTCGACGCGAGAGGCAACCGCAGCGTTGGAGGTGCGAGTAACTGCTGGGGAAAAATGCGAGAGCGTGCGTTGGGATCGTTGCCGAATAACTTGGCGACCTGTAGACAGCGTCATGAGAAGGCGGCCGAAGCGGTCGCAACAGCTTGAAGTTTGCGACCGCTTCGGTCCGCGCAATTAGATTTCTTACTGCTTGTCGTAAACGGAGGTCGAATCGAAGTTGCCCATGCTCGTCTGCGCGTGCAAGACATGTGTGAGAGTCTTGCCGTCCGGGCTGAGACTGTACGTTTCTTTGATGGTCACCGGGCTGCCCTGAAAATCGGTCTTGGCGTCGACCATGAGCTTGTCGCCATCCCAATTGGCCGTGCCGGTCACCTTGGCATCGCCCATGCCGGGCCAAGTGGAGGGCTGCCCGTCGGTGGTGAAAGATTCGGTGGTGTTCGTGTCGCCCATCATGCCGCCTTTTTGCGCGTCGACGATCTTAACGTTGTCGCCGGACTGCGTGATGGTCTCCACTTCACTGGCGGGAGGCTGGCCTTGGCCAAAATTGCTTTTAGCAATGTCCAGATTCCACGTGCCGCTCAGGTCGGGATGCGATCCGCCCATGTGCATCATCGCTTCGCCGCCGGGAGTTGGGGCCATGCCGCCATTCGCGGCAGGAGCCGCCGAATTATCCGCAGCGGGGTCGCCGGCGCGATCGAAGACCATCTTCTGTTGCATGCTCATTGCGCCCGAAATTTGCCGGCTCATCGTCATGGTTTTGCCGTCATCCGACGTAGTGAAGGTCATTTGGTCGGTTGACGGCGTGCCGCGCATATCGAAGCCCTCGGTGAACACGATGGAATCTCCTTTTTTTTCGCACTTTACGCTGGAGATCACCACAGGCCCGATGTGCGCGCGCGGACTATCGGGCGGCAGCTTTTCTTCCTGGCTGTTGACGGTGCAAGAGCGCGTGTAATTCTGCTTGCCGCGCGGAGATTCGCTGGTGACCTTCTGCGTGAACTCGTCTCCGCTAACGGTGATGACGTCTGTCTCGCTCCCGCCACCGCCCATCTGGCCCATCTCGCTCTTGGATGCATTCAGTTTCCAAGTGCCGTTCAGTTGTGAAGTTTGGGCCATTCCCGGGAGCGCGAAAAGCGCCACCGCGGAGCCGATCACCAATAGCTTCGTGTACATCGCAATCCTCCTCGCCGCCTTGCAAATCTCGGATATTTGTCGCCGATCCAGTCAAGCTCAACCACGGGCAGCGGGATTATATACCTGATCGGTATAACTTCATGCGTTGAGGCGATTTCGCAGAATTCCCAGCATGCGCCGCAGCGGTTCAGCCGCGCCCCACAGAAGCTGGTCGCCCACTGTGAATGCGCCGAGGTATTGCGGACCCAGGCTCAGCTTGCGCATCCGGCCAATCGGCACATTGAGGGTCCCCGAAACAGCCGTGGGCGTGAGGCAGCGGATGCTCGCGTCTTTGTTGTTGGGAATCACGCGCGCCCATTCGCTTGAGTTGGAGATCATCTGCTCGATTTCAGCCAGCGGAACATCTTTCGTGAGTTTGATGGTGAGCGCTTGGCTGTGGCAGCGCATGGTCCCGATGCGGACGCAGATTCCGTCGATGGGCACGGGCGGCTTCAGCGCGAGGATTTTGTTTCCTTCGGCCATGCCTTTCCATTCTTCCTTGGTCTGGCCGCCGGGCATTTCCTTGTCGATCCAGGGAATCACGCTGCCTGCCAGCGGCACGCCGAATTCCTCGGTGGGCAGCGCGGACGAACGCTGCACAGCCAGGACCATGCGGTCCACTACCAGCGCGTTTTGGGATGGCGATTTGCGAGCGGGTTCGGTGAGGCGATCCATCTGCTGGATCAGTTCCAGCATTTTCGCGGCGCCTGCGCCGGAAGCCGCCTGATAGGTCATCGAAGTGACCCACTCGACGAGGCCTGCTTTGAAAAGTCCGCTCACGGCCATCAGCATCAGGCTGACGGTGCAATTGCCGCCAGCGTAGGTGCGGATGCCGCTGGAGAGGCCACGCTCGATCACGTCGCGATTCACGGGATCGAGAATGATCACCGCGTCGTCGCTCATGCGCAGCGTGGATGCCGCGTCGATCCAGTATCCATTCCAGCCGGACTTGCGCAGCGGGCCGTAAATTTCGGAGGTGTATTCGCCGCCCTGGCAGCTGATTAGGAGGTCGCACGCGGAAAGATCGGCAAGGCTGCGCGCGTCTTTCAGCGGAGCACCGGCGGCTTCGGCGGGCGCGTCGCCACCGGCATTGGACGTGGAGAAGAAGATCGGCTCGATTCCCTTAAGGTCGCCCTCGGCGCGCATGCGTTCCATCAGAACGCTGCCGACCATTCCACGCCAGCCGATCAGACCTACGCGCAACATGATGCCCCCTGTGAGATGAGGATCATTGTACATAGGGAAGCGCGAATTTTGGAGGCGATGGTGAGCGGGGCTGCGGCGTGAATGCGTGACATGTGGCGCAGGGCATTGGTCCGCGAAGTGGCGAAATTACATGCGCCGGGACGTTCCGGGTAAGGCAGTGCGCGAGTGAGTGTTTTCAACGACTTGCGCATGATTCTACTCGAATGACTGTTCCGGGTAGAATTGGCTGAAATCCTGGCGAATAAGCGAAGGGAAAGCGAAGAACGCCGGCCAGTCGTAGAGGGTCCGAATAGGAGCGTTAGAGCCGGAGCTTCAGCGGCTGAAGCCGCCGATATTCGAGCGGCCGCGCCTCGTGCTTCGACCGAGAGGCTTTCGATGTGCAGCGGGACGCCATCGCAGACTTGTGGACCGATCTTACGCCCGCCGACGAGTGTGCGGGAGCATCTGGGATAAGCTGCGGCCGTCTGCCGGGCCCGAGGCCCGGCGCTACATTCAAGCGGGCGCTCTTCGGCGAACTCCCTGTGCGTCAACGCGCGGCGCCGCTTGCCCTGTTTCGCTGGCACACCTTCCTCCCAACACAACAGATTCATGTTGCCACAAGGACGGGTAGGTTGCAAAGGAATGTTGTTGCGCGAAGCGGCTGCCATCGGAGCGGCAGGCCGCGGATGGTTACAGCGAATCACGGATGTGTTGAAGAACGGTCTTCTAAAAGTAACTGGACTGGGAATAACTGAGGATATATATTTCCGGAGCTAAAGACTGGGGACGGTCTCTGCTTATGTCGAGGGTCAGGATTGCTGCTGGGATGTTTCTGTTGGCATTGCTGCCGCTCTGCGGCTGCGGAAGCGGTGGGAGCAGCACGGAAGGAGTGGGCGGGGGCTCTTCGACCGCAGCGGATTTCACGCTGAATGTGAATCCAGCGGCGTTGGAACTTGCCCCGGGCGCGTCAGAAACTCTCGGGATTTCGTACACGCCGGTCGGCAGTTTTGCGGGAACTGTGGAGCTTAACGCATCCGAAATGCCGACCGGAGTGACGCTTTCACCCTCCACACCAGTTGATATTACTCCTACAGGAACATTTGTAACTATCGACCTCAGTCCATCCATCGAGGTCGGAACTTATTCGGTGAATTTCCAAGGAACGAGTGGGCCGTTAACGCATTCAGCGGACTTAACACTCGATGTTTCGACGGCGATTGAATCGTTCCCCGCAGGCGGGAGCAGCTTTTTGCCATTGGGACAGCAGCCGTTCGCGGCAGTTTTTGATCCCGTTCATAAGCAGGTCTTCGCGTCCCTTCCCTGGCTCGATGTTGTGGAGGTAATTTCGACGGCGAGCCACCAGCTAATTAAATCAATTTCCGTTCCTAGTCCAAAAGGGCTGGACCTCACCGTGGATGATTCGCAAGTTTTAGTAGGATCGGATACAAATCAGTTCTATGCGATCGACACATCGCAATTGGCGGTGGTTTCGAAAACCACGGTTCCACCGGTAATGAATTCGGGAACACGTGAATTCATTCAGCCGCAGTGGCCTCTGGCAACGGCGAACGGCACGATCTTAATTATCGGAACAGGTGATTTTCCCGTGGGCGTGTTTCAGTGGAACCCAAGCGCCCAGACGCTGACGCCGCGTCCAGACTCGGGCGTTGGGAACGTTGCTAGGGCATCGCGCGATGCGGACGGCTCGAAAATTCTTTTCTACGATCCGGGAGACGGCGGAGAAAGCATCTACGACGCCGCGACGAACACATTCATCCAATTGCCTTCTCTCGATCCGAGTTACTTGTTTCCGGTGGGAGGCGCGATCAATCCAGCTGGGACGCAAGTGGCAATTGACTTCGGTGGTGGGCCGGTCATGGTTACGGACGCTAACGGAAACATTCTCCAAGAGTTAGATCTGGGAGGGTCCTTTGGCGTGCGTTACAGCATGGACGGCCGCTACCTGCTGTCTGTCTCGGACGTTGGGCCCAGCTTCGAAGTGGTAACGATGGATGCCACCACTTTCAACCTGGTCGGCACGGCGCCGGCATATTCGTCGAGCTCTTACGGTGCCACGGTGGTATACCCGTGGAACCCGGATCTGAGCCCGGAAATTCCGCTTGCAGTGGACGATGCCGGTTTCGTTTACGGGGCAGCCGATCACGGCATCGCCATCGACAATTCGGAGGCGTTCCAAGCGCTTGACGCGAACGCAAACGTGCCGGTTTCTGTGCAAACGAATCCTTTCGAGGGCGTTCTAGGTGCGGCGACTGGCGTCTCTGTACGAATTGGTATTGGAGCGGTCGCCAGTTCCCCCGCGCCGACGGTGTATGTCGGTCCACAGCAAGCCACAAATGTAACCGTGTCCCAGCCTTTTAGCATGCAATTCACGGTGCCGGCATCGAATGTACCTGGTCCCGATACGCTGCAAATTCAGCAGAGCGGCGGGGTGACAACTTACCTGCCTCTGGCGTTCAGTTATGGTCCGACGATGGTTCCAGAGGCGACCCAAGACGTGCCACCGAGCGGCGGGGTGACCGCTGACTTGTGGGGTTATGGATTGGGTATCGACCTGACTAATCCCAGCATCGTCACTGCTGTCGGCGGGCAGAGCGCGCCGGTAACGTTCAGCACGGTCGGGATCAACCCGCCCGGCGCAGGCGGCAACGCCTATCCATTCCCGATACAACACCTGCAAATTCAGGTGCCTCAGGGGAAGCCAGGATCATCCGCGGACGCTGTAGTGGCTACCCCCGTCGGAGCTGCCACACTGCCGGGAGCCATACATTATTTGAAAGGCGCAACGGTGGTTCCAACATCCGATTCCCTAACCGCTCTCGCCTACGACAGTGAGCGGCAGCGACTTTATCTGAGCGCGGGCGATCATGTGGATGTGTTGGATCTCCAAAGCAATTCGTTTATTGCGCCGATTCCTCTGCCAAGTCTCCATGGAGAACGACTAGCAGCCGGTATTACGTTAACGCCAGATGACTCCCACTTAATCGTGGCCAACGAAGCCGATGGGTCAATCGCGGTAGTCGATCCAGACAATCCGTCCAACGCGGTAGCGGTGAACGTACCGTATCCGCCCTCTCCGCCAGCTGCCCAGTGCACGGAAGGTCCAGGGCAAATTGTGGCGACCGACACTGGCGCCGCCTATGCGAATACGGTGATGGGCGGGATCGACAGCTGTCCCTCGCCACCAGGCGTGGTCGAGTTGGATATAGCTGGCCTAACGGCGCAGCTGATTACTTACACGATTGATCCGACAAATCCGATCGCCTACGTGCCAGCCGACGCGCTAGTGAGCGCCCGGAGCGGCAGCTCGATAGCTGTGACCGATCGAAACAATCTTTACGTCCTGGACGCTGCCAGCAACACATGGAGTTCTCGGCAACTCGACTCGAACAGTAATCTGTACGATTTCGCCCTCTCGGCGGATGGCTCGCTAACTGTCTTGAGAACGATATCGTACGGCGAAGGGATCATGGGATTTCCGCTTGGGGAACCGTATCGCGATCGGTACATAGGCGTCGGCGATTCCATGGATGTCACTGCCAGCCTCATCAGCTCGGAACTGGAGCAGTACTTCTCTGGCGCCTACTCTCCTGGGATGCAACTGCATGATTCCGGTAGCTTGATTTACGCCATGCAGAATGACGAGATCGACGTCTATGATGTGCACCACGGAGACGAACGCGAACGCATCCTGCTGCCAGAAGGTCGGGCCGCGGAAACGGGAACAGAAATTCTGACACAAACAGCGATCGACGAGACCGGCTCGCGCATCTTCTTAATTACAAAATCAGGCGTCAGTGTGATCACTTTGGATTCCGTGCCCCTTTCTCTCGGAACCGTAACGCCATCCTCGGGATCGTCGGGAGGCGGAGTTCAGTTGACGCTTCGCGGAAGCGGCTTCGAGCCCGGGGTGATGGTAAACGTTGGAGGCACTGCGGCGTCTACAACTTTCGTGGATTCCACCACACTCCAAGTCTCTACTCCGTCGAGCAGCCCCGGCGGACTGGAGATCTCGATCCAAAACCCCGACGGGCAGGCCTACACTCTGGACGACTCTTACACAGCCAACTAATTGCCGCTCGAACGCCGAGCGCCTCTGACGCGAAACAAAACAGCGATTGCGTAGCTTTGCCAGCACGGCGCGGGGAAATTTACGGAACATTTTTCGGGGCGGGCGAGCGCGGGACTAGAATGGAAGCGGTCTTTATCGACGCGGGCCGAAAGCGCAGCATCAGCACGGGCCAGACGCGCGGCAGGCAGATCGCTGCGCGTGGCGAAGCGAACAGCCGGAACTTTTATTCACTCACACTCACTAATACACAATTTCAAGGAGAGGACTGATGCGGGAGAAACCGTTGGCGGGGCAGGCGGCGCTGGTGACCGGCGCAAATTCGGGGATCGGCGAGGCGGTGGCGAGATGTTTCGCAGATGCCGGGGCCAAAGTAGCGATTAATTGGATCACGCACGAAGAAGCTACGAACGTGATCATCGCGGACATCAAGAAGAAGGGCGGAGAAGCGATCGGCGTGAAGGCGGACGTGTCGAACGAAGGCGAAGTGCAGGCCATGTTCGCGGAGATTATTCGCGCGTTCGGAACGGTGGATATTGTGTGCGCCAACGCGGGATTGCAGGACGACGCGCCGTTCACGGAAATGACGCTGCAGAAATGGAATCACGTGATCGGGGTCAACTTGACCGGGCAGTTTTTGTGCGCGCGCGAAGCGGCCAAGGAATTTTTGCGGCGCGGCGTGCGTCCGGAGATTTCGATGGCCGCGGGGAAAATTATCTGCATGAGTTCGGTGCACCAGATCATTCCGTGGGCCGGGCACGCCAACTACGCGTCCAGCAAGGGCGGCGTCGATATGTTGATGCGGACGATTGCGCAGGAGCTGGCGCCGCACAAGATTCGCGTGAACGCCATTGCGCCCGGTGCGATCCAGACGCCCATCAATCGCAGCGCGTGGGACTCGCCCGAGGCGCTGAAAAACTTGCTGAAGTTGATTCCGGATTTGCGCATCGGGAAACCGGACGATATCGGCCGCGCCGCGGTGTGGCTCGCGTCGGATGATTCCGATTATGTGGAGGGCACTACGCTCTACGTGGATGGTGGCATGACGCTGTATCCGGGCTTTGCGACCGGCGGGTGACGAACACGAGCACGCGCTAAGGAGTGACTCGGAAGAACTGGCGCCAGGCAGGCGCGGCTCCGAGGTCGACATCGGCGCGGTAAATTCCCGGAGAAAATGTTTTTAGCGCGACGGTCCAGTAAGCGGAATCGATCTGTCCCGGGTGAATATTCACCTTCAGCGGGGGAGTGTGAGCGAATTCGTGGTTTTCGAGATCGAAGAAGTGAACTTCGGCCGTACCCTTGTATTTTGCTTTCGGTTTCCAGTTCACGAAAACCGACATGGTTTGCTGACCAAGTGAAAACTGGCTGCGTACGTCGCGGGGCCATGCCGGGCCGTTTTTGCGGTCGACCTGAAGCGCCAGAGCTGCGAAGCCGACTCGATCGCGTGCGGTGAGAGGTGGAAAAAACACGCCGCTGGCGAAGAGCTGCGCGAGAGTATTCGCGGTTTGATTCGCGGGAGGAATGTTGACGATTTGCACCGGAACAGTAAGTCCCGGCGCGGAATACGATTCCGTGAACGAGTCTGGTGCACTGGTGCTGGGCGATGAATTGGTGAAGGCCACGCCGGGAAGTACATTCCCTCCGATCATGCCGATCGCTTTACCAAACTGATTTATTACAGGTGCTCCGATCTCATCCGGCGCTGCGACAATCGAGATGGTCATGCGTTCTCCGAAACGAGGCTGATCTGATTGCCCGACGATCCCGCCGGAGAGAATCGTACGGCCGCCGGCAGCGGCCCCGAGCGCATAACAGCGGTCACCGATGTTCCAGGATTTGGCTGCCGCCAATTTCAATGGCGCCGCCTCAGTGGCGCCAACCTTTAGCACCGCCCAATCCTGCCAGCGATTCCACGCGAGCACTTCATCGGAAGTGACGGTTTGACCGCTCGGGAAGACAATCCGCAGGTTGCTGGCACCGTCAATATTTTCGAACGCGGTAAGAATCTGCGAGGGAGTGATGAAGAATCCAGAGCCGCGACTGACCGGCGCGCCGGCTGAGTCAAGCTTGTCGATGAATACCGAAGCGGCTTGCATCCGGCTGTAAAGATCTTTCGTGTCGAGGGGCACGCGCTGGGGCCGGGTTTTCGGTAGGGCAACTCCCGATCCAACCACTTCGAACGACTAGCTGCCGGCGCTTTGGCCGTCGATAGTGGCATCGATGGTCCAGACTCCCGTGGGAACGGTGTCGCCGAGAAGCAACGTGAAATATCCGGAGTACGGCGAAGTACTGGGCGCAAACTGAAAATTTGAGACGACGACCACCTGTCCCGTGGGATCTTTCCACATGCCGACGAATTTGTGAGGGCCGACCGGACCTTGCCATTGAAACTCCACCAAAATCTGGTGGTCGTCACCGACGCGGAAGACGGAACGCGGGTCTTGAAAATACATTTGGCCATCGCGCTGTATTGTTGTAGTTCCAGATTCGGCATGCAGCATTTGATAGGGCGATGGCGTGGCCGTCGCGACTGCGCCCGCCGGTCCTTGCTGCGCAGGCGTTTGCCCACAGGCAGAAGCGGGAATCAGAATAAGGGCCACTGCAAGGGCGCACAGATGCACCAGGAAATTTCGTAGGTAGAAGGGTTTCATCGGCGGGGATATTACCAGAGCAACAGATGTGTCTCAAGGTAGTTGAGGGCGTGCCGCCATCCACAAGTAACAGCAGGCAACACGCTGGCCTCATAGAATCGCTATGGCCAGATCGAATTCAAAACGGCCGCCAGGCGAGCGCCGGCTCTGGCGAGCTGCAATTGGACGACGGGAGCGGCGGCGGCTTCGTAGGCGGCGCCGAGATCTTCGTGGTAGCCGAGCATGTGCAGGCCGACGTTGCCATCGGCGCAGGACGAGACCGGCTTGGGCGCTTCCACCGGAATTGGATGCGGAAGCCTACCATAGGCCACCGAATCGGCGAGCGCGTGGCTTTGCCAGACCCACGCGGCGAAATCTATCGGCTGCGATTCCCAGAGGGATATTTTGGCGCGGAAATGTTCAGTTAGCTCGCTCGCTACCAATTTCGGAATCTGGTCAACGTAGATAATGCGAGAGACGGTAGGCGAAGAGGCTGGGAAATGGTCGATGATGCCGAGGTCCCAGACCCAGTGAAGATTGGGGCTGAAGGATTCGTACTCGGAGTTCGTTTCCTTCGGCTGGCGGCCAAAAAATTCGACGGGCACACAGTTGCCGCCCAGGTCGTCGTTGGTGAGGTCGTGTAGCGGCTGGTGCATGTCGCCAACCAAGTGAATGACGAAGCGCAGAGCGTCGGCGCGGTCTTTTGCGGAGGCGCGCGGGTTCTTGAGCACGCGAATTTGCGCTCCCAGCGCGCTGACGACGCAGCCGGTGGCGGGCGGGCAATAGGGGGCGAGGCTGCCGTGATGCGCGCCGCGAGGAATGTCGATGAAGTGCCAGGGACCGGTTTCGGGATGCTGGCTGCGGTAATCGTCCGCCCAGGTGGAGGCATCCGCGAATGGATCCGTTGCGCGCGGCTCGCACCAGCGCGGGAGCGCCGGATTGATCGCGCTGGCCGCGAAAAGTTTCAGCGCCATCGCGCGGGCATGCGGCGTTAGATGCGCCTCGGCGATATACGCGATGATTTCGTGTCCCTGGCAGCCCCAGGCTTGAGCGGAGGGGCATAAAGCGAGCGCGCAGCCCAAGGCGATCAGGACTGGGCCGAACAAGCGGATACCCGTGCGGAACGAAGTCATGTTGGAATCAGAAGCGAAAACAAGGTCGCATATCGCGTGGAAAAACTCAATTCAGTGCGGGGGGGGGGGCGAGGGTGCGCAGCTAGACGCACCATCCGCACAGCCCGGTGACGAAGCGCGCGCGGAGGCATGCTTTCGCGGTGGAACCAGAACTACGGGACGACTACGCCTTCACTTTGAAAATCACCGGCTGAATGTAGATCGAGCCGGATTCCTCGATGGAAATGTTGTAGTCGCCGGGCTTGAGCGCCGGAACTTTGATCACGATCTTCGTGGGCTCCTGATCGACGACCACGGCTTTGTGGTCGAGCTTGGTGTCTGAAAGAAATACAGCGGTTACTTCTTTCTTGTCCAGATTCTTACCAACGATGGTTATGGAATCGTCGGCTTTGCCAGTATTCGGCGTGACAGTGGAGATTTCCGCTGAAACGTTTTGTGCGCGGACCACCAACGGGGTTACGCCAAAAAGAAAGAGTGCCGCGCCTAGCGCCAGGGGCGCTGCAAAACGGCGAGAATTGGATCGGAACGGAGCTGGTTCTGAACGACGGATTGGGGCCGGGGTAGAAGCCATGAGCCACCTCTCGGATGAGTGAGATTGCGGAGCTTGGCACGACTACGGGCGAAACATATGCCGGCGCGGCGCTAAAGTCAACGTAGGTCATCTGTAAATCCGTACCGCATAAAACCCTCCGATCGTCGGGGGAAGTCTGTGCCCGAATGGCACACGGCCACGATCGGGAACGCCTCATCTGAAAATGCTGAAGATATTTTCGGAGTTGTGCTGGACAATATTTAGCGCGGTGTGTTTAGAATGGTCGCTTTGAACAGGCTGTCGAATGCGGCACGGGATCCGGGTCCCATGGCTACCTGCGGCGTGGCGGCAGGGTAAGATCGGAACAGGCTTCGGAACTGAAAGAGTGAAAACGCAATGATCGTTGGCGTTCCAAAGGAAAGCTTTCCGGGCGAACGGCGCGTCGGGCTAGTGCCGATGGTGGTGCCGAACCTCGCGAAAGCCGGGATGGAAGTGGTTGTCGAGCAGGGCGCGGGCGTCCAGGCGGGCTATCCGGATTCTGCGTTCATAGATAAAGGCGCGAAAATCGTGCCCGATCACGCTGCGGTCTTTGGGCAGGCCGATATCGTAGTGCAGGTGCTTTGCTATGGCTCGAACGAGCGCTTGGGCAAGGCCGATTTGCCATTAATGCGCCGCGATCAGGTGCTGATTGGGTTTCTGCGTCCGATGGGCTCGGTCGAGATTTTGCAGGAGATTGCCGGAACGGGCGTGACCTCGTTTTCGGTGGAGCTGATACCGCGCACGACGCGAGCGCAGAGCATGGACGCGCTCTCGTCGATGGGCACGATTTGCGGTTACAAAGCGGTGCTGATCGCCGCGGATATACTCCCGAAACTCTTTCCGATGATGACGACAGCGGCTGGCACGATCACGCCGGCGCGCGTGCTGGTGATCGGTGCCGGCGTGGCGGGCTTGCAGGCCATTGCCACGGCGCGGCGTCTCGGTGCGGTCGTTTCCGCGTACGATTTGCGGCCAGCGGTTAAGGAACAGGTGCAGAGCCTGGGCGGGCGGTTCGTTGAGCTGCCTATCGAGGCTCAAGGAGCACAGGATGCGCGCGGGTATGCCAATGCGCAGGATGAAACGTTCTATGCGCGGCAGCGCGAGTTGATGAAGCAGGTGGTAGGGCAGAGTGATGTGGTAATCAGCACGGCCGTTGTGCCGGGGAAAAAAGCTCCGGTGTTGGTAACCGCTGAGATGGTTCGCGGAATGGCGCCGGGATCGGTGATCGTCGATTTGGCGGCAGAGCGCGGCGGCAACTGCGAATTGACGCAGCCTGAAAAAACGGTGGTCGAACACGGAGTGTCGGTGGTTGGTGAGATCAATTTGGCCAGCCGGGTGCCGTATCACGCCAGTCAGATGTACGCGCGCAATGTGACGGCGTTTTTGCTGCACATCGTGAAAAACGGCAAACTGGAAATCGACACCGAAGACGAAATCACCCGTGAAACATTGCTGACGCGAGGCGGAGAGATCGTGCAGAGCCGCGTGCGGGAGTTTTTCTCGCTTCCGGCGCTGCAGTTGCAGGCATCGCGGTAGGAACAGTTCGCCAGGGACAGGAAGGCAAGAGTGCCACCGGATTTTTTATCGAACCTTTACGTGTTCATCCTCGCGGGTTTCCTCGCGTTTGAGATCGTCAAGCGGGTTTCACCGCTGCTGCACACTCCCTTAATGTCGCTCACCAACGCGCTGGACGCCATCGTGGTGGTGGCGGCGATCATCATCGCCGGGCGGCATGAGTCGAAGCTCTCCGTTGTGCTGGGCCTGATCGCAGTGACTGCTTCGTTCAGCAACATGGTGGGCGGATTCTTCATCACCGACCGCACGCTGCGCATGTTTAAAGCGGGCAAGGCGAAACGATAATGAGCAGCATCGCCATCGCCCAAATCATGGACAGCGCGTACCTGGTCGCCATCATTCTTTTCATTTTGGCAATCAAGTGGATGAACTCGCCGTCAACCGCGCGGCGAGGCGTCCTAATGGCCGAAATCGGCGGCGCGCTCGCTGTTGCCGCTACTCTTGCCGACCCGCAAGTCACCCAATACAAATGGATCGCCATCGCGCTGATTGTGGGCGCGGCTGTGGGCATTCCGCTGGGCATGGTGAAAATGACGGCGGTGCCGCAGCGGACCGCCATGGCGCTCACGTTCGGCTCGCTTTCCGCCACCATGATCGGCATCGCCGAATATTACGTCGGATATCCGCACGTCGCGCGCTTCGGAATGGGCGAGATCAGCCTGGAAGTGATTATCGGCTCGCTGACGTTCACGGGCAGCCTGATCGCGGCCGGCAAGCTGCAGGAAATTTTGCCGCTGCGCCCGATGGTCTATAAAGGCCAAAACGTAGTGAGCCTATCCGTGCTGGGGGCCGCGCTGTTGCTGGCCGTAGCGATGGTGGTGCACCCAAATCAGGCGATCCTGTTTCCCATCATGATCGGCGTTTCGCTCGTTTTCGGAATCCTGCTCGTAACGCCGATTGGCGGCGCGGATATGCCCACGGTGATTTCGCTGCTCAACTCGTACGCCGGAATCGCGGCGGCGATGCTGGGGTTCGTGCTGGATAGCAA
>DATLSB010000146.1:0-7869 GCA_035534415.1 Candidatus Dormiibacterota bacterium
GGCAGAGGTCCTTCATGGGAACTCCGGCCTCCGCCTCCTTCAACACCCCTACGATCTGCTCTTCACTAAAACGGCTTCCTTTCATGGCGCTTCTCCTCTCCCGGTCTTATACCCGGAGAAGCTAAGTTTTGGCTGGACTAAATTTCGGGGAGCAGGTCAGCCCCATCCCCGGTGAGAGGATGGGGCCTGGTCTCGGTCTGGCGTTGTTGCGCCGGGCCTAAAAGATATACTTCAACGCGAACTGCATGATGCGCGGAGGCACCGCGCTGTTCTGAATCTGCCCAAATGTGCTGTCCGCGAGGTTGTTAACCGGAGGATTGAATTGCGGGTGGTTCCACACGTTGTAGAATTCCGCGCGGAATTGAACCGAAGTGCCTTCGGTGATCTTCGTGTTCTTGATCAACGAGATGTCCCAGTTGTGCTGGCCGGGGCCCATAATCGCGCCGACTCCGGAGTTACCGAACCCGGTACCGCCGCCGGAACCGCCGCAGTTGCTCGGAATGGTCCCTCCGATGCACGGAGTACTGGTGAAAGCGGCGGGATTAATCCAGCTGGCGACACGTGCCGTATTGCTGCCGGAGGTCGCTATCGGGATGGCCGACTGGCAGACGCCGTACTGGTTGCACTTTCCCGGTGATGCGAGCTCCGCCCGTACGCCTCCGCCACCAAATCCACCGGCACCGTAGATACTGCCTCCGTTGCCGTCGATTACCGTAAATGGCTCGCCATCTTGAATCGTGGTGACTCCCGAAACGGTCCATCCGCCCAACAGATGGCCGGCGAAGCCTTGGGTATGCTTGTACGGGAGATCGTAGCTATATGCAACGATCAGCCGTTGCGGCCGGTTGAATGCTGCCAGGCCATACTGTTGGGCCAAGTTGAGGGGATTGTTGCTGGATGCGCCACCCGAGAGGACGTTGCCCGGCGCAGCAATTCCGCCGCCTGCTTCCGGGGAGTTGATGTTGGTGATGAGCTTGCTCCAGGTATAAGCCGCCTGCACTAGAAGGCCGTGCGAAAACTGGTGCCGGATGCTCACTTGAAGGCTGTTGTAAAGCGAATCGCCTAGCGTCGTCGTTTGCGATAGCCCTGTCGTCGCAAATCCCAGATACGGGACGCGTCCAAGTTGATTGCCCGGATATGCGGATGAGTTCCCGGTGTTCATTAATACTTGGTTGGCAGGGTTGGTGTTGCCAGGGTCATTAAAGACAAACGAGTTCGGCACGCCCGGCTCTCCCGAACCGAGGATCATGTGATAGTTCTGCAGATCAGACGGAGTGTTCGTCGGCTCATTGGGCGCATTGGGCGCCAGGTCCGCATAGTTCGGCGTGTGCGCCCAATCGTAAAGATGGGTGCCATGTTCGCCGACGTAGCCGATGTCGAGAACCCAGTCCGGCGCAACTGCGTACTGCAAATCGAGGTTGTACTGCTGAATGAGCGGGACCGCGATGTTTTCAGCGATGGACGTCGGCGCGATACCCGTGCCGCCGCTGCCGTCCAATATGAGGGTGGCTCCGGTGGCGGGGGCGCCCGCCGCCACTTGCAGAGTGCGAGGGGTCCATCCCAGGATGCCGCCGGTTGAGGCTGGCAGCGGGGCCCCTGGAGGCACAATCGGTAGATCCAGAGAATTGAATGGGCTCGCGCCGTTCACGTAGGCGTTATACGGCGGATTGCCACCATTGTTGTTGGCCAGCAAGTTTGCGTATACGGCGTCGTAGAAGATGCCGTAGCCGGCGCGAACCACCAGCTTATTCGTCGCCTCCCAAGCCAAACCGAAACGCGGACCAAAGTCGTTGATCGGCGCACCATGAACCAACGTCTTGTTCGTGTTGGTATAGACGCCGGTTGCGCCGCCCGGGTAGCCGGGAAAGATCTCAGCAGGCGCGGTAATTCCACAGGCGCTGGGAGCTAGCGGCTGGCCGCATTGTGCAATATTCGGATTGTAGTTCGATTGCACAACGAAGCCGGCAAGCGTACCAATCGGGTTGTTCAAAAAGTACGAACCGGTGTTCACCAGAGCGGCCTCGGAGGCCCATGCGTTGGTGAATAATCCCGTCACGTCAGATGGGTAGCCATCATATTCCCAGCGGAGACCTAGGTTCAGAGTGAGCTTGCTGGTCGCTTTGATATCGTCTTCCAAGTATGCGGCGAACTCGTTCGTTCGTTGATTGTGTTTGTTGCCGTTGGTCATGGTGATGCCATAAAAATTCGCGAGGATTCCGTTCGTCACCGGACCCGGAGTTTGGGTCGCCGGCAAGCCGCTCGAACTTACCAGGAAGTCCGAAACGGTCGGGAAGATCATTCCGCCTCTGCCGGGCAGCGTCCAGTTGTATTGAAGACGGTCCACTTCCGCGCCGGCTCGAATGGTGTGGATGCCGTGGTTCCAGGAAATATTGTCCTTTGCTTGGAACGTATTGAAGAAGTTGGTCGCTGATGCGAAAAAGTTGCCGCCTGTGTTCAAGGCGCCGGTTCCGTAACCGACCGCGCCATTCAGCGGCAGACCAGCGATCGAAATGGTCGGAACCTGCAGCTGAATCGGATTGATGCTGTTCTTTCCTGTGATGCTGGCAGGACACGTAGTTGTATCGGCAAGCGGTGGAACGATTCCCACGTTACAGGCAGAAATGTAATTGCCGGGAGCGGCGACGGTGGTCGTGCGCACAAACGAGAATAGCGCTTCATTCACCAAGTTACTGGTGGCCACGGTAGTTAGTTTGAGAGTTTCGTTCAAGGACGTGTAGATCACATTCTCCGGAGCCCCGGGCGCGCAGCTGTTCACCAGGTTTCCGATGCCATTCAGGCAAACGAACGACTGATCCTGTGGATCCCGTGAATAGAAGAACTTCTGAAAGAAAGTGTTTTTCGGAGACATCACGTATTCGATGTTGCCTAGATACTGATCCTCATTCGCGCGCGTGGGCACTGCGGCCACGGCATCCGTGGTGATTAAAGGCAGACCGTTGCTGCCAAATGGAGCCGCCGGGAAATAGTAGCCGTTGCTCAATCCGCCTTTGGGACCCGGCAGCTGGAGAGCATTTATCGCGATTTGGTTGATGTTCGATCCGTCGGTGGCGACTGGAACGCCGGAGCCCAGTCCTAGCACGGAGCTAAAGAACGGGCTGATCGCTGTCCCGCCAAATGCGCAACCGAGATACTGGCGGTAACTGGCATAGGTGCACGGCGCGTTTGTCGGAACGTAGTCCAACGGAATAGTCCCGGTCACACCATTGCCTCTCCCACCCGTTGAGCCTGGCGCCGTGAACGGATACAGCGAAATACCTGTGCTCAAGCCTGTCGCGAAACCATTCGTACCGACGGCGTTGAGTTGCCGGAAGCCTTGGTACGATCCGAAGAAGAACAACTTGTCTTTCTTGATCGGACCGCCAATCGTACCCCCGAACATGTTTTCATTCAAAGTCTCGGGCTTGTTTGGCTGGCCCAGAATTTTTTGGCTGCTTTTGTTGAAGAAATCATTGGCGTCGAGAGCGCTGTTTCGAAAGAACTCCCAGACATCGCCGTGGAATTGGTTGGTACCGTCCTTGGTCGTCACGTTGACGCTGGCGCCTGGGTTGCGGCCATATTCCGCGTCGTACTGCGAAGTCTGAATTTTGAATTCTTGGATCGAGTCGGGGTTGGGAATGGCAATCCCGGGGAAGTTTCCGGACTGCGCGCCGCCGCCGCTTCCGTAGTTGGTGATCGTCGCGCCGTCCATCATGTAATTGTTCTGGTCGGAC
Source organism: Candidatus Dormiibacterota bacterium (assembly GCA_035534415.1). Lineage (GTDB taxonomy): Bacteria > Acidobacteriota > Terriglobia > Acidiferrales > UBA7541 > Palsa-295. The sequence continues at coordinate 3,732 of DATLSB010000146.1, forward strand.
CCGTTGCCATTAACGTTGATGTCTTGCGTGCCGTTGCCGACCGCCGCGGCGCTGGCGACATTGACAACGACGCCCGGAGAAAGATCGATGATGTTGGTGTAGTTGCGCGAACTGAGAGGCAATGTCGTCACCGTCTTCGAGCCGACGAGGCTGCCCACCGTGGCGTTGGTGGTCTGGATACTCTGGGAGGTCGCTTCCACGGTGACCTGCTGGGTTTGCGCGCCGACCTCGAGCTTGCGGTTAACCACCGCGGTTTCAGTGATGCTGACCGTAATTGAAGGCACTTCCAGGCTCTTGAAGCCCGAAGCGGAAAACGTCACCGAATAGTTGCCTGGCTGCAACTGGTTGAACTTGTACGAGCCATTTGCGTCCGTGGCCGCTGTTCGAGTCTGGCCGGTGCCCAGGCTCGTGACCGTAACGGTGGCGCCGGAGATCACCGCGCCCGAAGGATCGGTGACAGTGCCGGTCAAGCCTCCCGTTGTGGATGATTGCGCAATCGAGACCGGTGCGCTGAGGGCAAATAGTGAAGCGACAACCAGCAGCAGCAAAATCGCGCGAAACGATTTCATGGGTTCTCCCTGATCGCAGGCGCGACACACCAGTGTCAGCGCTCGATGCTATCGTTCGGAATCAGCCGCAGCATGCGCGGACCAATAGCGGGATAACCCAAGAAAGACGTAAAGATGTGGAGAGGTTTCTCCCCGACATCCACCCTTCGATACGGGCCACCCCGGCGAAAAACAAACCGCTCCGAATCGACGGCAGTTACTAAACTCCACTCTAACAAAGCTGTCCATTACTAAAATCGACTATGAGTGTTACCTTTTGCGACTAGGTCAAATCTAAAACTTTTGCTGCCATCGTCCGAGCAGAAACATGCCCGCGTCGGGTGGTAGTGATGAGGAACGGCATAGTTAAAATTCGCCTGACGAAGATTGGAGCCCGTTCTCAGTAGGATGGAGAAGTCCGTTGCTTCTTTTGACGTTCTGTGTTACTGATCGCGCACAATGGGGGGTGAGCTATGGAGTTGCGGCAGTTGCGCTACTTTATCGCTGTGGCTGAATGCCTTAGTTTTTCAAAGGCCGCTGAGGAATTGCACATCACCGTGCCGCCGCTGAGCCGGCAAATCCGTCAACTCGAGGAAGAGTTCGATGTGCAGCTTTTCGTCCGCAATCGCCGGCGGGTGCTGTTGAGCGATGCGGGGCGGCTGTTCCTGCGCGAGGCCAAAACGCTGGCCGAGCAAATGGCTCATTTTACCAACTGCGTTCGCCAGGCTGCGCACGGCGATGCGGGGACGGTGCGGATCGGCATCGGCTTGCATTTGGGTGAACGGTTGAGCCGCGCGGTCATCGAGCATTCGAAGCAATACCCGCTGGTCGAAATTCAGACCACCGGCATCTTCCCCGCTTTGCAGAATGCCGCGCTGGTGGAAAGCAAAATTGACGTCGGCTTCATGCGCCCGCCCATCGATCACCTTCACTTGAATTCAGAGATTCTATTTGAGGAGCGCCTGGCGGCGCTGGTAAATCGATCGAACCCGCTCGCGAAACGAAAATCAGTGCGCGCGAAAGATCTAGCCGCACAAACCATCTTGCTGCAGGACCGCCGCTTTTCTCCCGGGCTGCACGATAAAATTCTGGAAGTGTTCGCCAGAGCCGGAGTATCTCCTCACATTGTGGAGCTGCCGGCGGACCCGCTGCCGAATGACGAAGTGCAGAAAGTGCTGCTGGCCGCGAACCGCGGGATTTACATCGTCGCGGACGAAGCGCCGGCGCGGATGGCGCTTGGCTGCGCGGCGGTTGCCGTGCCGATCGAGGACGCAGGCGCGAATGTGGAAGTGCACATGGTTTGGCGAAAGGGCGAAGCGTCCCCGAGCATCTTGGCGTTTCTGACCTCGTTGCGGAGAGTCTTCAGCGCGCCTCAACCGGCGCGTCCTACCCCGTTCATGGTGGCTAGCTCTGGAGGATCGCGCTAGGAATTCCGCAGCGGCGCTGCGACTTTTTTGGCGCGCGTCAGCTACCGCTTCTGGCTAACCAGGCCGGCGACGGTGTCCATCAAATCGAATTTCGTGACGATTTCCAGCTTCCCGCCTTCCATCTCGACGAAGATCGCGGGGCTTTCGTGGCTGAGCAAGTGGGTTAGTCGCTCGACCGGCGAGTTCGCGGGCACCTGCGGAATCGCTTTGGCCATCACTTCGCGAACGATCAATTTCCGCAGATCTTTCCCTTGCAGCGCGAGGTTCAGAATCTGATCTTCGAAAATGGCTCCGACGGATCGGCCGTCTTCGAAGACCGGCAACTGCGAAATATCCTGTTGCTGCATGGTCTGAAGCGCCTGAAAAACGGTGCGGTTGGGTCCGATGAAAATGGGTTCGCGCGTTTTGCCGTTCTGGCGCTTCACGCGAATCACGTCGGCGGCGGTGAGGGTCACTTCCGCTTCGGCGTATCCATGCTCGCGCATCCAACTGTCGTTGTAAACCTTGCTCAGGTACCGCGTGCCCGAATCCGGCAGAAACGCGACGATCAGATCGCCCTTGTTGCAATTGCGCGCCAGGCGCAAGGCGGCGGAGACGCATCCGCCTCCGGCGCCGCCGGTGAAAATGCCTTCGCGCTTGGTCAGGCGGCGCGCCCATAGAAAACATTCCTCGTCATTGACTTGCAGCACGTCGTCGAGCACGGAGAAATCAATGGTCGACGGCAAAATATCTTCGCCTATTCCCTCCACCACATAGGTGCGCGCCTTGCCGATGTTTCCAGTTTTCGCGTATTCGTAAAAAAGCGATCCAACAGGATCTACGCCGATGATCTTTACTTGGGGATTTTTTTCCTTGAGAAAGCGGCCCACTCCGGTGGCGGTGCCTCCGGTGCCGAGGCCGCAGACGAAATGCGTGATCTTGCCGCCCGTGTCGTCCCAAATTTCCGGGCCGGTAAAGCGGTAGTGCGCTTCGGGATTGGCGGGGTTCTCGTATTGATTGGCGTAGAACGAATTGGGAATTTCGCGCGCCAGTTTTTTGGCCACGGAATAGTAGCTGCGGGAATCTTCCGGCTCCACGGCCGTGGGGCACACGATTACTTCCGAGCCGAACGCCTTGAGCAAATCGATTTTTTCGCGGGACTGCTTGTCCGTAATAGTGAAAACCGATTTGTATCCGCGCACGGCGGCCACCAGCGCCAGACCCATTCCGGTGTTGCCGGAGGTCGCCTCGATGATCGTGCCGCCGGGGCGAAGCTGGCCTTTGCGCTCGGCTTCGTCAATCATCCAAACGGCGATACGATCTTTCATGGAGCCGCCTGGATTTAGATAGTCGGCCTTGACGTACACGTCGGCTGGGACGTCCTTCGCCACGCGATTCAGGCGGATCAGCGGCGTGCGGCCAATGGCGTCGAGAATGCTGTTGCACTTCATGGACAGGAATTCTCCCGAGAAATGTGGAACGCAGTAGCTTAGAGATTTCGCCAGAGAGTGTCCAGCAGCACTTTCCATGGCGCGAGCCTTGATGCGGCGCGCTTTCCAGGAGGAGCGACATTTTAGAGCTAGAAATGCGGTGCCGGAACTGCAACGAAAGTGTATCGATCTGGCTAGGTCGCCGGTATTTTTTTTCAGTAACTTACGAGGCGTTTGGGGCGAACATGTATCGATCTCGCACCCCAATGCGCGCGAGCGCATTGGGGACCCCGCTATCTGCCAAAGCGAGTGGCTAGTGGTTAGTGGCGAGTGGCTAGAGCGGGCGAGCGAGCGTTTCGCGGCCGTGGGATTCCGCGGCCAGCGTTGCGAACGCGCGGAGTTCTGCCTGCCGCTGGGTGCTGGGGCTTTTGCGACCGTGTTTTGGTGCGCGCGCATAGATACAAATCGACGATAGCACCAGCGACGGGAGAAAAAGCTACTGGCCGGAAGGACAGGTTTAGTACAGGAGGACAGGAGCTGTACCGGACGCTTCTTTGTTCGAATCCCCTTGGGCGCGCCACTCCTTTATTTCCGCTGACCTGCTCCCCGAAAATTAGTCCAGCCAAAACTTAGCTTCTCCGGGTATAAGACCGGGAGAGGAGAAGCGCCATGAAAGGAAGCCGTTTTAGTGAAGAGCAGATCGTAGGGGTGTTGAAGGAGGCGGAGGCCGGAGTTCCCATGAAGGACCTCTGCC
>DATLSB010000147.1:0-9425 GCA_035534415.1 Candidatus Dormiibacterota bacterium
CCTTGCCGCTGTAAGATGCGCCGCGCGAGAACGCTCTTTCCCGCGCCCTTGCGCCCGCAGACGCCCACGAATTTGTTTTGTAGGTCCATTGGCTCACCTCAGTGGAAACCACGGCGAAAATGCCACCGTTGCCGTACCTGCCGCGACTGCCGGAGCACTCGCCCCGGTTTTGGCGAGATGCCGGGTTAGCAGGACTATCCCGACGATCACCGCCGCCCAGACCACCATTTCAAAAAGCGAAAATCCAGAAGTTCCCGAATTCTCGGAACTACTGCTGTCCATCTCTGCCCCCTTTGCGCTCGCGCCTTTATGGTTCGGGCGGAAGCTCCGGCGCGAGCGGAGCCGCGCTGCCGTTTCCGCCGAGCGCGCCACGGAGCCACATCGCGAGCGCGAGTATCGCCAACGCCAGAAAAAGAACGATTCCGAATTGTTCTATTCCGCGCACGTAACTTCCGAATTAACAAATTGTGCCCAAATTGTGCCCAAGATCGGGAAAACTGTGACACTATTGACGTGATTGATGGTTCGGCGGGATTGAAAACACGCAACTTGCAGAAAACAAGACGCGTCCGGTAAAAACCGGCTTACAGGCTCACCCGCTATTAGGATTCACTTAACACTGGTAGATTCGCGAGTTGCCACTAGATTGAGGCCGACCGTCAGGACGGCTGTGATTCCTCCCAGGAGCACTCGATAGCGATGTTTTTATTTTAATGGAGGATTTTTCATTTCCTCCAGGCGCCACAGAGGGTGGTAACAAGGTTCTCTCGGCTTAGCCTGCGGCGGCGCGCAAATCTCTGACGCGCGGACGGGCGCGGCGACTACTCATGCCCGATCCGCTTTAGCTGCGGATCGAGGAGCGGTTCATGAACGCGCGATTCGCGGGACGGCGCGGGCGCGGGCACAGTTTTTTTGCGCCACTTCAGGAAATTGTCCATGTAGGTGTAAAAGACCGGCGTGTAATAAAGCGTGATGAACTGCGCGAAGATCAGCCCGCCGACGACGCACAGGCCCAGCGGGCGCCGGGCGTCCGCGTCGGCGCCAAATCCGATGGCGATGGGAAGCGTGCCCATGATCGCGGCGGCGGTGGTCATCATGATCGGCCGGAAGCGAACCACGGAGCCCTGATAGGCAGCCTCGGCGGCTTCGATATCGCCTTTCCGTTCGAGCTCAATCGCGAAATCGACCATCATGATGGCATTCTTTTTCACGATGCCGATCAACATGATCAGGCCGACAAATCCATAGATATCGAGCTCCATGTGGAATAGAGAAAGCGTCAGCAGACCGCCGAACGCGGCAGCAGGCAGGCCCGAGAGAATGGTGATCGGGTGAACGTAGCTCTCGTAAAGAATGCCGAGGACAAGATAAATCACCAAAACGGCCATGATCAGGAGAATGGGCAGCGTGGTGAGCGATTGTTGAAAAGCCTGGGCGCTGCCTTGGAAACTGGTGGTGATCGATAGGGGCAGCATGGAGCTGGCGAGCTTCTGCACTTCGTTAACGGCCTGACCGAGGGCCACGCCGGGAGCCAGATTGAAAGAGATGGTGACGGAAGGAAGCTGGCCGGTGTGGTTGACGGTGAGCGGCCCCACATTGGTGGTGAATTTCGACACAGCGCTGAGCGGAACCATCTGGCCGGAAGTGGAATGGATGTAGAGATCCGACAGCATGTTGGGATCTTCCTGGAAGCGCTGCTGCACGTCGAGAACAACCCAGTATTCATTGTTCGGCGCGTAGATGGGTGAGACCAACCGCTGGCCGTACCCGCTATAGAGCGCGTCTTCCACTTGCTGGGGCGTCACTCCGAGTGCCGAGGCTTTGTCGCGGTCGATCACTACATTGGCCTGCGGATTCTTGATTTGCAGGTCGCTGGTGACGCCGGAGAGATCGGAAAGCCCCGCCATTTTCTGTTCCAACTCTTGCGCGTAACGATAAAGCGGCCCAGTCTGCGGACTCGACAGCGTGAACTGGTAGAAGCTCTTGCTCTGCTGTCCGCCGATGCGAATGGCCGGCGGATTCTGAAGGAAAACCTTCATGCCAGGCACTTTTCTAAGCTTCGGCTGAAGTTCCTGTATCACGTCCTCGATGGTCATGTGGTGCTCGAAAAGGGGGCGGATGAAACGGATTAGCGAGCCGAGCACAGGCGTGTGGCCAAAGCGAGCGGTCAAATGATCGTAGGCTGGGTTGTCGGTCCAGGGGCGATCCGAAAGGTCGCGCAGGTGCAAGAAGGCGTTTCCGTTATTCAATCCAGTGCCGCTCGTGTCGCTGATGCTCGAATGGAACTGGACGACATTGGGGTCGGACTCGAAAATACGATTGAGCGCCTCCTGGTGAGATCTCATGTCGGCGAACGAAATGCCTTGATTGGCTTCCGTGGAAACCTGAATTTCGGAGAGATCTTCCTCGGGCAGGAACCCTTTCGGGATCACCCAAAACTCCCAAAGGGTGCCCCCTAAAATCGCTACTCCCAAAAGCATGACGGCCACTCGGTGCCGCAGTGACCACCGCAGGCTGACGCCGTACCATCGCAGCGAGCCATCGAGAACGCCTTCAAGTTTGCGATAGAGCCAGCCGTGATGCTGATTATGCTCGGGACGAAGATAGCGGCTGCAAATCATGGGCGTAAGTGTCAGCGAGACCACGCCGGAAACGAGCACCGCGGAAATAATCACCACCGAGAATTCGTGCAGCAGGCGTCCAAAAACGCCGGCCATGAAAAAGACCGGAATAAATACGGCGGCGAGCGAAAGCGTCATCGACAGGATCGTGAATCCGACTTCCTGTGAACCGTCATACGACGCCTGGAGCGGAGTTTTGCCCATCTCCATGTGTCGAACGATGTTTTCGAGCATAACGATAGCGTCGTCGACCACGAAGCCCACCGATAGAGTTAAGGCGAGCAGGGATAAATTGTCGATCGTATAGCCGAGCAGGTACATCACCGCGAACGTGCCCACGATGGCCATCGGCAGGGCCAAGCTGGGAATCACCGTAGCGGAAATGTTGCGGAGAAACAGGAAAATAACCAAAACCACCAGCGCGATGGCCAGCAGAAGCGTGAATTTCACGTCGTTGACCGACGCGCGAATCGGCACCGAGCGGTCGTATTCGATCGACAGGTCGATCGACGGAGGCACCAGCGAATAAAAATGTGGAATGAGTTTGCGGATTCGGTTGACGATGTCGATGGTGTTCGTGCCGGGCTGCCGCTGAACGGCCAACAGGATGCCTGGAATGCCGTTGATCCAGCTTTCCACATAGCGGTCTTGCACGCCGTCGGTGACGCTCGCGATTTGGTCGAGCCGCACCGGAGCGCCGTTGCGGTAGGCGACGATGACGGGACGGTACGCGGCAGCGTCGTTCAGTTGGCCGTTGGACTGCAGGTTATACGCTTTGTGCGAGCCGAAGAGCGTGCCCATCGGCATGTTTACGTTGGCGTTTTGAATCGCCTGTGCCACTTCATCGATGCCGATCTGGCGGCTGGCCATGGCATCCGGGTCCAGTCCAACACGCACGGCGTAGGTCGCCTGCCCATTGACGTTTACTTGCGCCACACCGGGAATCATCGAAATCTGCGTGGCAATCAGGCTTTCAGCGTATTTATCGACATCGTAGAGCGGCAACGTTGGCGAAGTGACAGCCAGCAAGAAGATCGACTGATCGGCCGGGTTCACCTTCCGGAAAGTAGGAGGGTAGGGCATATTCGCCGGCAGCTGATTGGCAGCGGCGGAAATCGCGGTTTGGACGTCCACAGCGGCGGAATTGATATTACGGTCGAGCGAAAATTGCAGGGTGATTTGGGTGTTGCCGAGAGAACTTGTCGACGTCATCGAATCGAGGCCTGCAATGGTGGTGAATTGCTTCTCGAGAGGCGTCGCGACCGATGAAGCCATGGTTTCCGGGCTCGCGCCTGGCAGGCCGGCGGAGACCTGGATGGTCGGGAAATCCACATTGGGCAAATCGCTGACCGCCAGATCGCGGTAGGCGAGAATCCCGAAGCCCACAATGGCCAGCATCAACAAGCTGGTCATCACCCGGCGCTCAATGAACAGCTTGCTAAGATTCATGGGATGCCAATGCAGCTAAATCGCTTTCGTGAAATATACCTTGGTGCCCGGCGCCAGGTTCACTTGCCCGTCGGCGACCACGGTTTCGCCAGTAGAGAGGCCCTGCAAGATTTGGGCCTGATTGTTGATGGTTTCCCCTACCTTTACTTGCCGGACGGCAACCGTCATGTTGGGCTCTACCACAAAAACGAAATCGCCCTGCTGCCCAGACTGCAGAGCTTGAGACGGCACCACGATCACATTCTGCCGCTCGCCTAAGCGAAGATGGACGTTGGAGTACTGGCCAGGCCAGAGACGGTGATCGGCGTTGGAAAATGTGCCCATCAGCTCGATCGTGCCGGTATTCGCGTCGACCGTGTTGTTGACGAAGGAAAGGTAACCGTTCTCGGGAATCGTGCTATCGGGAGGCGTTGCCTGCACCGCCAGGCGCGATCGGTCCATCGCCAGCTTAATCGGACCCAAATATTGTTGCGGCACGGAAAAAGCGACATACAGCGGCGAAATTTGATTGATTACCACGAGCACGGGAGCGCTGTTGGCCGACACAGTGGCGCCGGGATAGACGAGCTGCGCTCCGGTGACGCCGCTAATAGGGGCGTAAATCGAGCAGTAGGAAAGCTGAATTTTCGCGCCCTGGATGGCGGCTTCGTCGGAGGCAACGGTGGCGACGGCGGAAGAAGAAGTCGCCTGATATTGGTCGTATTGCTCCTTCGACACCACGCCGTCCCGATATAGCTCATTGTAGCGCGCCACTTCGGCGCGATCGAGTTGGTCTTGCGCCTTGTCCCTGGCGAGCGCGGCTTGGTCCTGCGAGAGCGTGGCCAGATATGGTGCGTCGTCAAGCTTCAGCAGCAGATCTCCCTGGTGAACCAACCCGCCCGGCCGGTAAGACACCGCCTTGATGATGCCCGCTACTTGGGATTCCACGGAGACGGTTTTGAAGGCCTGGCCCGTGCCGATCGCGTGTAACTCGATGGGAATCGAGGTCCGCTGCACTTTCGCAGCGACCACCGGAACCGCGGATGTGCTCTGCGGCCGCGAAAGGGCGCCGCTGGCGCTCGATGTTTGCCCGGCGCCCGATGTATCGCCGCAGCCCGCCACAAACATTACGGCTAGCAGAGACATGGCCGCCAGGTTCTTAATTCCACCCATTATTCGCCTCGAAGCATTCTTGCATACCCGACGAGAATCCGCGCCGAACTGCCGTTCCCCGATAAGACGAGCTCGCGCAGGCCGCGGAAAAATCCCGCAGCCTATGGAAAGATTTTAAGGCCGAACGAGGATTTCATCTGCTTCAAGTTCGACGCTTAGGACTCGCGTTCCGTTTCGTGCGGCCGCGATCGCAGCCATGGGAAACGAAGAACGTCGTCGCTGAAACCGCGCGAGAAACGATCCGAGTCGAATCGCGTACCCGTAAAGGACCAGCCCGAGTGCGCCCTCAGAATGTCCACTCGATTTTTGTGTTGTGGCAAAGCGCAACGTGTGATTAGCTCGCAAACGGTGTCGCTGCCGCAGGGCGGCGCCTTCCGTGGATTCCCTTCACGCTGCGTAAGTTTCGTCATATCGCTGGACCGAGTTGATGGGGTAATTTTAGAGAGCTGCTGCGCTCGCATGGTCGGACTCTGTTCGACTGGAAATGCAGACAAAGTGATTGCACTACAAAGGATGCAATGAAAATTTTACTGTACAACCCTGATAACGGCGTAACCCGGAACTTTATGCCGCATCTTTGGATGTTCCTGCTGCAAGCGTTGACTCCCGCCGGCCACGAAGTGGCGCTGATTGACGGTAACGCGCAGCCCATGGATGAACAAAGCATCGCGCGCTATGTGCGTGAAAACAACATCGGCTTGGTCGGCATCGGTGCGATGACTCGAATGATTGCCAAGGCCTATCGCATGGCGGACGCGGTGCGCGGCGCGGGCGTAAAGGTGGTGATGGGCGGCCCGCATGTCACCGAACTTCCCGACGAAGCACTCGGCCGCGATGGTGGTCCACGTCACGCCGACGCGGTCGCTCTCGGCGAAGCGGACGACACCTGGCCAAAAATCGTCGAAGATGCGGCGCGGGGCACGCTAAAGGACGTCTACGCGCCCTTGGACTCCGCCGGAAAAGAGCGCAAACCTCCGCTTCAGCCTTATCCCGTGATCCCCTGGGACAAGATCAAGCTCGACCAGTTCAACTTGCTTCCGGGCATGTTGCATCCGTTGCTAAAGCGCGTAGGCGCGGGCTGGGGCACGTTCCGAATCGTTCCGGTAGAGTCCGGACGAGGTTGCCCTTACGGATGCGAATTTTGCACGGTGACCGGCTTTTTCGGCGACTCCATCCGCTTTCGCACCAATGAGAGCGTGGTAAACGAGCTGTTGCTGCTGAAAGCGCGGGCGCGCGAAGAGGGCGGCCAAATTGCCGTGTTTTTCATCGACGACAATTTTGCCATCAACCCTAAACGCACAAAATCGTTGCTGCGAGACATCATCGCCGCCAACGCACAGGTGCATTGGGTGGCGCAGATCAGCGCCAATCTGCTGCGCGATGAAGAGCTGGTGGATCTGATCGCGGCGGCGGGCGGAAAGTGGATCTTCATCGGAATGGAGTCCATCGATCCAGCCAACCTTGCCGACGTCAAAAAGGGTTTCAACAAACCAGCTGAGTACGCGGCCGTGCTGGAACGGCTGGAGCGGCGCAACGTGTTTGCCATCACCTCATTTATTTTTGGCATGGACAACGACACGCCGGGGGTGGCCGAGCGAACCATGAAAGAGATTCGCAGCTGGCCGCCGGGACTGCCGATTTTCGGGTTGATGACTCCTTTGCCGTCGACCCCGCTCTACAAGAGGCTGGAAGCCGCGGGGCGGCTTACGCGTCCGAAGCATTGGCAGGAATTCATACCGTTCGCAATGGCGCACACGCCACTAAATATGAGCATCGACGAAGCTCATGACGAAGTGCGGCTCGGGTGGGCGAAATCATACAGTCCCGAGGCCATCGAAAAGGCGGTGGATTCGCTCAGTCACAAGCCGTTAGGCTATCGCATCAATATTTTTGTTTCGCGCCTTTGTTTCCGGGGGATTTACTTCCCGCAGATGGGCCGCTTCGCATGGATGAAAACGGTTTTCGAAAATCGGCGAACCATATTCAAACTTCTACGGCAGGGGGTTCGATCAGGTCTGCATGCGGCAGAGCCGTCCGCTACCACTTCGCCAGTCACAGCAGGAGAGCAATCCGTAGAGTTGATTCACCGCGATTAGAAAACGTTCAACGCCGGACCCGCGCGATCTAGATCCGGCGTGCAGACATGAGCGTCTGGAACCTCACATCCACTTATCGATCGATTCGCTGCGGGTGCGCTCCATGTTGGCGAGCTGGAAGAAAGCGTTGGCCTGGCCGCCGCAGACCACGAAATTGATCTGCCGCTCGGAAACGAAGAACGGGATTTGCGCGTCGTCCGGCATCTTGTACCATGTGGCGTAAGGCTCTCGTCCTTGCAGCGCGAGCGGGTACAGATGAAACGGCGCGAGGAACGATTCCTTGAAATCCTTCACCGTGCGCGTGGTGTTCTTGAACACATAGTCCGTGAGCTTTTGCTTATTGTCGTAGCCCTGCGCCACCAGCCGCTGCGCCACCAGCGGGTCGAGAATGGCCAGCGCGCCCGATCCTCCCACCAGCGACTGGCACATGAAGCTGATCTGCTGGTCGAACATCGCCGGTTCCGCGCCCGCGCCTTTTGCGCCGTGCCCCTGGCGGACATCCGGTCCCAAATACAAGCTGACTACGCTTTCCTCAGGCTTGTGTCCGAATTGCACGTGAAGCGGCTCCCACGGGCTATTCTTCTCGTCTTCGGCGATCACGCAGTTGTTGTAGTCCAGCTGGTTGCCTTGCGATCCCTGGTAGGTATCACCGGGGATACCAGCATTGCTTAGGTTCTTGCCCATCAGCGTCCACGACCTGCCGATGGTGGCGTTTGAGTGCGCGAACGGGCTCAGCGCGCCGAGGCCGTAATTCATGTTGAGTTTGTCACGGATGGGGCCGTTGATCACGATGGCGCTGCTGCTCGACGTGGTGGACCCAAAGAGACCGAGGAAGCCTACGGAAGCCATGGCCAGTATCACCGGAAAATATTCCGGTCTGCATCCTGCCATCACCGCGTTCACGGCGACTTGCCTCACCGTGAATCCCCAACGCGAGGACGTGTAGCCCACGCCCTGCAGCGGCGTCCGCAGCACCTCGTCCGGGCTGTGGCTGGTGCCTTTTAGCATCGCTTCCACTTTTTCTTCGGTGGGAATGATGATCGGCATGTAATCGGTCATGCCGTTGGTCATGAAGCTTTCTTGCAGGTTGTCTGCGGTGTCCGTAAACGTCGCTGGGCCCGCGGCAATCGGTTCCACGCCGGACTTCATTTCATCCGCGGAGAGCGGCCGCGTCAGGTCGTCCACAAGTTCTTTCATGATCTGGATTCCCGATGCCGGATCGGGATTCACAATGTAGGCCGCAAGTTCAGCCGCGGTTTTGCCGCCCACGGGATGAGGAGTGAACACTTCGCGCAGGTGCGGCATGCCGTCCCGCGTGGCGGTGAGTCGCGAAATTTCTTTATACGCGACGGTGCACATCGGAATTGCCGGGACGCCCATCTTTTCCATCGTTACGCAGTGACTCACGGTCGCTGGGGCGCAGCCTCCTCAATGCCCAATGGCCATGATGGTTGCGTACCCATTGGCTTTGATCTCCGACCAGAGCTTCGGGTCATCCATGGCATATACGCCGGCTTTCTTGCGGAAGACGGTCTTCACGCCGGGCATGTTCTGCTGAAACCACGCCTGAATTTTCAGCAGCAGTGTCTCGCTGCCGTCAAAGTGCGTGGCGTCGACCAAATAGATCGTTTTGCCTTCGAGGGAACTGACACGCGGCGCCATCGAGTAGAGATGAACCGGAGGCGGCGTGCCCTTGGGACTCACCGCCGTAATCTTGGGATCGCCCTCCGCTCCTCGACGGGCGCTTTTCTTATTCTTCGCTTCCGCCGCGCGCGCATCGAGCAGCAGGGCTGGCGACAATCCGAGAATGGACAAAAGTTTACGCCGATTCATGTTCACCTCTCCGGCTTGCGACCACCATCGTTTGAACCCGCGACAATATAGCAGATCGGCACAAGCAAACGAACGGGAATGCGCGTACCGCAAGACAGTAGACGGACCCCGGCGGGCCAGGGTTACAGTCGAAAGCGCACAACGAGTGGGCTTGCGAAAACCTTTGTTCTTAACCGCCAGTCACACTAGTATGGCGCGGGACATGAACGTGACGACGTTCCCTGTCACGCGAACGCGATACCGGAGGAAATGTTGAACGAACCCTCGGCGAAGC
>DATLSB010000148.1:0-25602 GCA_035534415.1 Candidatus Dormiibacterota bacterium
GCGCCAGCGCCAGTGGCGCCATCGCGCCCGCCAAAAATAGCGTTACTGCCCAACACACACTCTTTTTCATCCCATTCCCCCAAAAAAATTGCCGATAAATTCGCAAAAAATCGAAAGCATCGCCCAACAAAGTTGCGAAGGTGACGCCCCGAGCCGCCCAACGCACCCGAGAGCGAGCCCAGAAACTACTCTGACGTGCGGCCAGCTCTTTGCGTTTCGCCGCGCCCGTCTATAGATCAGGCGCGCAAATGCCTCCGCCGGTGAGCTGGCTCAAAATCAATCGCCGCGCGTTTATATCCCATCGCCGCAGCCCGATGCAAGCAACGATCCGGCCCCGCGGGTGCGTGGTGGACATGCGCGAAAGGAGAACTGATCGACGGAGCAGAGAAGCTCCGCGATGTTTAGCGCGGCAGTATTTGGCTTCGGCAAGGTGCTGGAATTCGTCATTTGCCGCGAACAAAACTCGAAAACAACCATGCACCGGGACGTTCCGGGTAGACGTGTGTCCAATCGTTTGTTTTCTATGACTTAGGTGCATTTCTACTCGATTGACTGTTCCGGGTAGAAATGCGTGATTCGTGACTGGTGAATAGTGATTGGTAGGTGATTGGTGTTCCGGCACCGCGTGCAACTTGCGCGCTCCGGCGTCCAGAGCCCGGTGAACTTTGCTGGAGTCCAGATACCGAACCGGGATGCCGGCTCCCACCCCACCACGGAAGACCGCGCTGGGGGCTGCGAATCGTCGCGCAAAGCGAAAAAGAAAGTGCACCGGGAAGTTCCGCCCTTGCATGTGCGCGGTCGTTTGTTTTCTGTGACTTACGTGTGCGCAAGGTCGATTGACCGTTCCGCCCCTTGCGAAGCCGCACAGGCGAATCGAAAGCGAAGAATCAGCGCGCGTAAGGCCGCGAAAGAGGCGGGACGCTGCCCGCGTTGCTTCGGTGGTCGATTGCCCGTGTTTTGCGTCTGCGCACATGGCTACAGATCGACCGTAGCAAACGAGGGGCAACAGTTTCTACTGGTCAGAGGTACAGGTTTTGGGTCATGGGTTTTGGGTTAGGGGACTAGAACTTCGGGCCGGGGAGTAGGCGGTAAAGCAACTGGCGCTGCGGTTGCGGCCCCTTTCGGAAATTCGTCGTAGGTACGTCCGTCTAGTTTCCTGCCCGTAAGAGATTTTCGTGTGCCGCCCCATTGCTTGAAGAAGAATGGAACGCCCGATTGGCGGCACTGATCTCGCACGGACAGCACCCAATCTTTTTTCATCGGTCTGGCGCCAGGGCCGCTTTCGCCTCCGACGATCACCCAATGGATTCCGGCGAGATCGATTTTGCCCAGGTCTTCGAGCAAAGGTTCCACGGAAAGAAATCTGACGCTAACCGGCGCTTGGCGCAGATCGTCGATGCGCGGGAGACCGTACTTCCGGTTTTCGACGCTCACTCCCCACCAGATGTGTGGTTGCTGCGCGGCAAAAGCCAATGTCGATTTCAGAAGCTTTTGCAGCCGCTCGGAGCGCTTCGTGAGAACTTGGTACGTGTGCCATCTCGCCGCGAGCATGACCTTTGCGACTTCGACGATATAGCTCTCCGGCACGGAATCGTGGAACAGGTCGCTCATGGAGTTCACGAAAATCATTTTCGGGCTGCGCCAGCGCAAAGGTTCGGCAAGTTTTTCGCGCACCAGACGGAGATCAAAGCCCTGCTCGTAGGGATGTCCTTTGACGCCGCGAAAGCGTTCCGCGAATGTCTCGGCGTAGCAGTGCTTACAACCGGGGCTGATCTTGGTGCAGCCACGGACCGGATTCCAGGTTGCGTCGGTCCATTCGATCGCCGATGATTCGGCCATTACTGCCTCCGGTTGCGCTCGTACTTCGAGAAAATCTCGCGGGCGATTCGTCCCGCCTTGTCGTTCTGCGACGCGAAATATAGATAGTAAACCACAGCACCCTTGGAATTCTGCATCGGTAGCGGCTCGGGCACGGCACTGAATCCAGCGACATCCTTGAGTCTCCGACGGAATGCTGTTGTGATTACCTCATTTGGCTCCTTCTCAACTATTGGCCCGAAGAGACCTGGGCTCGTTCCGTACGCGACCTTCTTCCAGGATTCATCGCCCCAGAATCGGTTCATTCTCTCGATCTGCTCTGGTTTTACGCGCTCGGGATTCCTCCAGATGGCATTACGGTTGATGTCTTGTACCGGAAAGTTCAAGAACAGGTCCAAAGTCTTCATGCTACCTGCGGTGGAGATCACCTTCCAATCAAGATGCAATCCGTACGGATCAAGAACGCATAACCCTCGACGGTATTGGTCGTATCGAACACGCGGAAATACGTCTCGAAGTAATATTTCATTGCAATCGCCCCGGTAGATGAAGACGTTGCTTCTTGAACCGACAAGATGCTGCAATGTCTCGATCTTTTCCGGAGCGATGTCGATGAGGTGATACTCGCGGAACTCGGGCTGGACCGCAAGCGCGTTAAGTGGGCTTCCCGGAACTAGATCGTGGCTTTTTTTTGAGAGGTGTTTCCCCGCGCCGGCAAAAGCATCAATGTAGACGTGGAAGAACAGATGTTGTTTCTTTGCCGAAAATATTCGTGAGTACGCATCTGCATATTTCTTGAGAATTTCGAGTTTTATCTCCGACCAATAACCGATTGCTTCAAATTGTGATTTAGTACTTCGCATCGCCTTGCATTCTTCGCTTGTTATTCGCCTCTGTCAAGTTGGTTGCGGCTACCCGCCGAGCAGATGATATAGACGGCGGAGCACTGGCGGGCGAAGAGGGCCTCGCTGAGGAAACCCGCCCGCAGGTCCTAAAAAAGCAGATTCCTCGTCGTTCGCTCGTCGCGAACTCCTCGGAATGACACGTGCGCGGAATTTTGATTGCGCTTCGAATTACCGGCGCCGAGCCAGCCATAGCGCTTTCCGCCGGGGCCACTTGCACATGAGAGCGCGAGTTCGCGTCCGCCAAGAAGAGCTGGAGAGATTCTTCGGCGATCCTTGCCGGATCGCCGAAGGGTGACGGCGCGCCGCAAGGGCGCAGCTCATGCCGCGCTAAAGGACGCGGCGGTACGTATAGACCTAAGGCAAAAGCACGCAGGCGGTGCGGCGGCTATTTGCTCGCCGGGGCGGGGGAGCAGAATTGGCCGAAGGCTTGGGCGAGATCCTGGGCGATTTCGCGGGGATCGCGGCCTTCGATGTCGGAGCGCTCAAGCATGAAGACGAGCTTGCCGTCGCGCAGCAGCGCCACCGATGGAGACGATGGCGGGTAGCCGGTGAAGTACGTTCGGGCGCGCGAGGTGGCGTCCGTGTCCTGCCCGGCGAAGACGGTGGTGAGAATTTCGGGACGCGGGCCATGCGACAGGGCAGCGGCAATGGCGGGGCGGGCGCGTCCGGCGGCGCATCCGCAGACGGAATTGACCACAACCAGCGTCGTGCGCTTCTCTTGCTTCAAAGCGGCGTCGACTTGCTCTGGCGTGCGCAATTCTTGAAAGCCGATGCGAGTGAGATCTTCGCGCATGTCACGAACCATTTCTTCGGGGAACATTTGTGGCTCCTTTGCCGATGCCGGTGTCACTACCATGATAGCACCGCCAGCCGCCGCGTGCCGAGCGGCGGTGTTGAGCGATCCGGCGGCCAAATGTCAAAAGCAGATTCCTCGTCGTTCGCTCGTCGCGAACTCCTCGGAACGACACGCGGATTTTCGACAAACGCGCACCGGGGTCATGAAACCGTGATGACGATTTTGCCGCGGGTGTGGTGCTGGGCGACGGCTTCGTGCGCGGCGTCGGCTTCGGGCAGTGGAAACACTTTTTCGATGTGCGGCTTCACTTTGCCGGAGTCGACCAGGCGCGCGATTTCGTTGAGCTCATCGACATTGGGCTGCACGAACACGTGCGCCGAGCGGACTCCATGGGCCGCGGCTTTCTCCTGGTTCGGCGGCTGCAGGATCGAGACGTAGATACCGCCTTTTTTAATGACCTGCCAGGAGCGGTCCTGCGTCTCGCCGGTGATGGTGTCGACGACGACATCCACGTCGTGCACCACGTCTTCGAATTTCGTGGTGTTGTAGTCGATCACTTCATCGGCGCCGAGCGAGCGCAGAAAATCATGATTGCGCTTGGACGCGGTGGCAATCACGCGCGCGCCTTTCACTTTGGCGAACTGCACGGCGAAATGGCCGACTCCTCCCGCAGCGCCGTGGATCAGCACGGTTTGCCCGGCCGCAAGATGGCCGGCATCGAATAGCGCCTGCCAGGCGGTGAGCCCAGGGAGGGGAATTGCGGCGGCGTGCGCGTGGTCGATCGATTTCGGCTTGAGCGCGACCTCGGATTCGCGCACGGCGACGTATTCGGCATACGCGCCATCGCGCGCCAGATCGGGACGCGAATAAACTTCATCGCCAGCTTTCAAGCGCGTGGCGCCCGCCGTTACGGACTCGACTACGCCGGAAACGTCCCAGCCGGGAATCATCGGGAGTTTGTATTTCATGCGCTCTTTGAAAAAACCGTTGCGAATGGCGATGTCGACGGGATTCACGCTGGTGGCGTGGACGCGGATCAGAACATCGCCTGCGGCTGGCGTGGGGCGCGGCGCGTCTTCGTATTTCAGAACTTCGGGACCGCCGTATTCGTGAACGCGAATGGCTTTCATTGTGTCCATGAGCTGCTCCTTGAGATTATTTCCAGCGTGAACAGGATCGGATGCAAGGCGCAGTGAATCGACGCGGCAATGTGCGACAGAAAATTCCTACCTTCGCAATCTGAGCGTGCGGCAGCGCGAGCCTGCTCGATTCAGTACTGACGGGTGATACGCGTCAGCGAGCCGCGGTTGCGGCGGCTCCGGGAGCAGGCGTCGAGTGCTTCGACGCAGAGAGCGCGTCGAGACTCCACGGGCCGGCGCCAAATTGCGAGATCAGGAATGCGCCGCCGAGCATCGAGAGGTTCTTCTCGAAATTCGTCAACTGCATCATGCGCATCGTGGCCGGAGCAGCCCAAAAATTGTGCATCATCAGTGTGACGGGAACCAAAAACAGCACGATGAGCCAGCCGCCAAGCTTCGCTTTGTAGCCGAAAAGAATCGAGAGCCCGCCGAGCACCGCAATGGCTCCTGCAAGCGGCACCATGATTTTCGCCAGCGGGATGCCGGCTTGAATGGCGTAGGGAAGATCCTGTCCGTTGAAATGGCCCGTGGTGCCGATAATGAAGACCAGCGCGAAGCAGATGCGCCCCAACAGTACGACTGGCCCCCAAAGCCCTTGGCCGCTCGATGCTCCGTTGCTCATTTGAAACCTCCTGCGCCGACGAACGCGCGCGATTGCGCCAACCACACCTGTGGGCGCAGTGGTATCATCGACGCGCGTGGTGCGTCAAGTAGCGAAGCGGCGCGAGATTTTTTCGTGATGCGCGATTAACGCGCGGCACAGAGTGCTCGATTTCGCGCTGTGGCCGCGATCTGCGTGAATGGCGCGGCTGCATTTTGGGCCGCGCTGCACTCCTAAATTTTCCATCTAAAGAGAGGAACTTGCGATGAATTACGGCTCACTGGGGCGCACGGGGCTGATGGTTTCGGAATTGTGTTTTGGCGCGATGACATTTGGCGGGCGGGGAATGTTCGCCGCGGTAGGGAAGCTGACGCAAAGCGAAGCCGACAAGCTGGTGACCAAGGCGCTGGACGCCGGCGTGAACTTTTTCGATACCGCGGACGTGTATTCGGAAGGCGACTCCGAAAAGTTTCTGGGCAAGGCGCTGGGCGCGCGGCGCAAAGACATCGTGCTGGCGACTAAAGTGCGCGGGCGCGTGGGGTCAGGGCCGAACGACATAGGACTATCGCGCAAGCACATCGTGGAAGCCATCGATGCGAGCCTGGCGCGGCTGGGAACAGATTACGTCGATCTCTATCAGATTCATGGTATCGACCCGGCGGTGCCGATCGATGAAACGTTGCGTGCGCTCGATTCCGTGGTGCGCGCCGGAAAAGCGCGCTACATCGGCTGTTCGAATCTGGCGGCGTGGCAGATCATGAAAGCGCTGGGAATTTCCGAGCGACAGGGCTGGGTGCGCTTCGAATCGCTGCAAGCTTATTACTCGGTTGCAGGCCGCGATCTGGAGCGCGACGTGGTGCCGATGCTGGCGGACCAAAACATGGGGCTGATGGTGTGGAGCCCATTGGCCGGGGGATTTCTGACCGATAAGTTCGCGAGCGGTAACGGGCCCGAAGATGCACGCCGCGCGAAATTCGATTTTCCGCCGATCGATAAGGAACGCGCGCTGAAATGCATCGCGGAGATGAAGGAAGTGGGCGGCGCTCACGGCGCGTCGGTAGCGCGAGTGGCGCTGGCGTGGCTGCTGCACCAGAAGGTGGTGACCAGCGTGATCATCGGCGCGAAGACGGAGCAGCAGCTTGACGACAATTTGAAGTCCGTCGATTTGAAGCTTTCGGCCGACGAACTGAAACGGCTCGACGAAGTGAGCGCCCTGTCGCCGGAATATCCCGGTTGGATGCTGCAACGCTTCAGCAGCCCGCGATAGTTGCCCGTCGAGAGCGCGCCGTGGGGCCGTGCTACACGCCGGGATGCCTCCCAAGGAATTTATTGAACAGACAAGCCCGACGTGCTACCGTCCCGGCCCAAGACAGGGGGAATGCGCTTCGCTGGGATTTGCGTGCTGCCGAAAGTGAGCGCCCCAACGTACTAGACTAGTGCGCCGGGGCCCAGGACTTGGCAGCGATCCCGTTCGCGGGTGCAGTCCAGCGAGCGACGGGAGGCACTACCATGTTTGAAACACCCCAGGAGCAGGTACCCGATAGCAAAGTTGGAATTTGGATTGGTGTGGCGATCGTGGCGATTATTGCGATCGCCTTTTTTGTTTACGTTAGCCGAAAGCCGACAAAAGGCGCACCGGACGGAGCAGTCTCGGCCGCTTCGATGGGGGGCGCTTCGTCGGTTGCAGGCGCCGATCCGAAGACCGATTTACACTTTGTCGACATGAAGATGCAGAAGGATTACACCGGCACCACGGCGCAATGGCTGGTCGATCTGAGAAACGATTCGCGGACTTACACGTACAGCAACATCGCGTACGAGACGATGTACATCGACGCGAACAATAACGTACTACTCGTGAATCACGGCAAATTAAATTTGACGCTTGCTCCGGGCGACGATCAGAGCACGCAGTTTCGCGACGCGCTCTATCCGCCGGGCACGTCCATCTACAAGATCAACATTACCGGAGCGACTTCGTCGAAGTAGCCGGCCGGCAGCGTGTGATTGCTTCCGCGGAGCGCGGACATGCGCCACGATAGGGCAGGGGGGCAAGTGCGCGGCGGCGCGAGCTTCCGGCAAAGTGCCAGGCAGGTTGACGCTGGCGCGCCGGGTTTATCGTAGTAGAATCCCGGCATTCGCGGGGTGTTCGCTCCCATTGGGGTCTTGCGTGTTCGATGGAATGGACGTCCTCTGGACGGGGCTGGGCATAGCTCTAATCGTGGTCTTTGTGTTTTTTGTGCTGGCCCAGCATTGGCGGCAGTTGCTGCGCCAGCAGTCGCGCGCTATTCGGCAGCTCGCCGAACGTATCCACGGTATCGAGGACATGGCCGATCCGCAGTTGCGGCGGCGGTTGGGCGACGCGGCTCCGGTTCCGCTCGAGCAGGTTTTCAACTTTTCGCTGCGGCTCAGCGAAGAATTTTGGCGCGAGACGGAGCGTGTTTCCGAAGTCGACCGCCGATTCATTCACGAATACGGCAGCTTTCTGGCATCGGTGAAGCTGGAGCGCTGGCGCAGCCACACCGTCGCGACTGTTTCTGAAATTCTTCCCGCGCGAAAATCCGCTAGCCTGCAAACGCGCACGCTGGATTTTTATCCGAACGCCGCGAATGGCCGCAGGGACCCCGGAGGCGGCCCTTCAGAAGATGTAGTTGACGAACTTCTGCTATGGGAACTCGCACTGGCGCGGCCCTCCGCGCCAGGACTGCGTCCGCCTGCGCTCGAATTGCTGTTGCGCGACAACGCCCTGGAACTTCGCGGGCCATTTTTTTTCGGCGTGGCGGAAGTTTCCGGCAACCGGCATTTCGGTTCATCGCAGCCCGACGGTGCCGAGACGCTGCTCCGCCTGCCGCTAGATGCAAAGGAATTAAGCGAATATCTTCGCGACGATCCAGGCTTGGCAGGCGACGCTGCATGCGCCGGCGGCAATCGGAGCGAGAAGGGCGCGGCGAATTCGCAGCGCACGAACAGCACCGCCTGCTGGCAGGCTTTTTATTCCGGTTGCGACGAAACACTGGGCATCGAGTGGGAACTTCGCGTGCGCGATCTGGGCAAGAAAGCGGAATGGGAACGCTGGCGCATCTGGGAATCGGGCGCCGTTCGGGCCGGTAACGATTGATCGAACGGAAAAAAATCAGCGGGCGCGGGGCCGGACTGGCAGTCCAGCCCATGCGTTCAGCAGGCCCAGGGTTTCGCGCGTAACTGAGAGCGCATCGTGCGTGTTGCGCCACCAATGACTCGCATCGAATCTGTCCTGGTAAGCCGCGCGCACAAGCGCGTGCAAATCTCGCGGCGCCAGGTCGCGCCATAGCACGTGCACGCGCCGCGTGTGCGGGGGCGAGGTGACGATGATGACGGTACTCAGGCGGTCCTGCCGCATGGCGCGCGCGACTTCATCGACTTCCTGCTCGGTGTCGATGATCGTGTCAGGCAGAATGCGAATGTCTGCGCCGGGCACGCCATCGTGGATCAATACTTCGCGGCTGTAATCGTCTTCGCCCATGAACTGAATGCCCATCGCTGCGAGTTCCCGCGCGGGGTTTACGGGGTGAGTGATCCAGACCTCGTGCGCGTAGCCCATGTGGAAAATTCGCGCGGCTTCTTCGGCGCGATAGGGCATACCACCGCTCAGCACGACGATTACGTCCGCCGGACGCAGCGCGTCTTCGCGGATGAGCCATCGTCCTGCGCGCCGAAAAGCAAAGACGCCGGCGACCACCAGGGCAAGCAGCACAACCAGAGCAGTGATTTCGAAAGTTTTTCGGCGGGCCATTTAGAAATCGGCGCGATTCGTTCGCACAAAGACGATCCGGGCTTACGGATACACCGCGAGCGGCAGCGCGTTAGGCTCGCGGCGCCAAGGAGCGCCTGCTCATCAGCAGCCCGCGCAGGCCCAGCAGCGCCAGCCGCGGCTGGCGCAGGAAGACGCGCCACATGAGCTTCCACGCTTCGTCGCGCGAATATTCCGCGAGCGATTGCCTGGCGCCATCATTCAGCAGATCGACGAGCTGGCTGTAATCCGCTTGCTCGAAGCGATGCAGGGAGCGGCGCAGCAGCAGATGCAAATCGAGTTCGCGGCGCAGCGTGTGTAGTTCGCGGCTTTCGCCGCCGTTGAGGATCGATTGCGCTACGCCGAGCGCGCCGCGAAAACCGGTGACCGTCCCGCCCACCGTGGATACTTTCACCTGAGCAGCCGCATCGCCAACCAAATAGACAGAGCCGTTGCCAACCTGGCGGCGCACCGGAATCCAGCTGGTGTACACCGGAACGCGGGCGCCCTGAAACGCAATGGGCTCGAACCCGCGCTTGTCCATGAATTGTTCCAGGCGGCGACGCGTTTCGGGTCCCGTTTCGCCGATTACGCCGAGCGCGCCACGTTCGCGCGATTCAGGAATCAGCCAATAAAAATAAGGCGTGTCCTGGGGAATGAACCAGACGCGCACCGTATCCGGCGCCATATCTTTGGGTAACGGCACGACGGCCTGCATCAGCGGCGCGGTTTCCAGCGGCGCCCAACCCGCGGCACGAGCTACGCGGCTCGTTGCGCCATCCCCGCCAATCACCGTCTCCGCGCGAACTTCCTCGCGCACGCCATCGGCGCTGCGCTCGACTTCCACCACCAGGCCGCGGCCGTTGGCATGCAGCGCTTGAAAACGCCGTCCCAGTTCGATTTGAGCGCCGGATTTCTGTGCGGCGGCTGCCAGATTTTGGATCAGCGCGCGGCGTTCGATGATCAGATCGGGATTCTTGAGTGCGACCGTGGCGCTGCGCCCGTCGGTGAAAAGCTCGAAGCGGCGAATTTCGTTGAGCACGCAGCCGTCGGTCGCGCCGCCCAGCATGTCGCGCAGGCGATGCGTGACGATCAGCGTTCGCTGCGCTGGTTCGAGAGCGCTCAGCCCCTCCAGCACCCGGACAGAAACGCCCCGCTGAGCCAATAGGTTTGCGGTATAAAGCCCGGCGGCCGAGCCGCCGACGATCGCCGTTTCGCGGGGAACAGCGCGGGGATTGTTGGCCGAATCGTCCCGCTCAACGCCTGCTTGTTGCACCATCTTGTTGGAGAGTCGTCCTTCATCGCGAATTTGCACTGCCGCCCGAGCGACACCTGCGCCGTGCGCTTCGGGAAAACACTTTTAATTAGGAAATCTTGCCGGGCTTGCGCCTCCGTACCCACGTGCCCCCGGAGACTTGCCGCCAGCCTAAAATTTCATTGCCGGCGCGCACTAGTTTCGCGAACCAGTATAGCTTACGCTCGCGTCCGCGCCAATCCCGTCCGGCGCACGGGTCGCCGAAGCCCAGATTGACCACGGTTGCTCCGCAGTATTAAATATGGCTGTTTTAGTTTCTGGAAGCGGGCAAAAGGAGGCGGACATGCCGAAGTTCGTTATAGCGCCGCACATGCGTCTTCATGAATGGGTTGCGGAGGAGAAGGGGTACTTCGCAACCGAAGGCCTGGATTACGAATTCCACGAGGCGCTGCCCTCGGCGGAGGGCAAGAACCATAACCTGGGAGATAAAGTTGGAGCGTACCAAACGTTCGAGAAAGGCCGCGGGTCGGATATCGGTTGCGCGTGCCACTGGACCGTGAATGTTTCGGCGTCAGCGGGGCACGGGAAACTTTACGCTGACGCATATTCGGTTTCGCCCGCGGGAATTTTCGTGCCGGCCGAATCGGAAATTCGCGTCCCGGAACAGCTCGCGGACGTGCCGATTTCCGTTGGCTATCAATCCGGAAGCCACTATTCGACGATCCAGGCGCTTGAGCCGTACATGAAGCGCGGCGACATCAAGCTCTCGTTTGCCGACGGCATGCTTTTCAGCCGCATGGAGCTGCTGATCGACCGTAAAGTGCCGGCCGCGTCACTATTCAGCGGGCCGTATTACTTCGCGGAGCAGCTGGGATTTCGCAAGGTGATCGACACGACGTTCATGATGGCCACATTGATCCAGCGCGATCCTGATATGGGAGACGTGAGGAAGTATTTTCGGGCGTTGCGCAACGCGCAGCGGGATATAGATCTGCGCCCCGACCTCTACACGCATTACTACAAGAAGGAATTTCCGGTGCGCTTCCACAACGCGATGGACACGCGACGATGGGGGCCGGGTGAGCGCATCGTCTTCGAGCCGTACACGAAGGACGCATTCGAGCAGTCGTTCGAGTGGATCGCGGAGCACGGAATTTTCCCGGAAGGAGCAATGGGAACCGGAAAATACGAAGACGCATGCGTTTCTCTGGCGCCGAATAAAATCGGGTGAACCGTCTTCGGTACGATTCTGCCGCCAGCAAGCGCCAACCCCTCAACGGTACCCAGGTATTTCCATGCCGGTCGGAAAGCGCCCCGCCCTGTTCCATTCGGGCGGAAGGTGCATCTAAGGCCGATGTGTGTTTCGGCGGGCAACGGTTTAGGGGACTTAGCCCATCGAACCGCTATCCGGGTGCTCTATTACTCTGCCGGCGAAATCATCCACATGCGAAAGGTCCAAAATGCCGCTCATCGTTCGAGCTGTAAGTGCTGTCCTAGCGCTGCTGCTGATTCCAGCGTATCTCTCGGCCCAGGGGCCGCTTGTGGCGAATACCGGTACGGCTCAACAATCGTCTTATTCTCAGCAGTTCCAGGACTCGACCAGCGCAGCGCCTGAGCCCGCCCCGGCGGCTGCCGTCAATTCGCAGGATTCCACAACTTCCGCGAAGTCGAAAAAAGACTCGGAGCAGCAGGAAACAAAGAAAAAACTGCCGCAGGCGCCGCAGTCCAGCAGTTCGTCCGCGAATCAACCTCAGCAGACCAAGCGCTTAATGTGGATCGTCCCGAACTTCGCGGCGGTGAGCCCCGGCGTGAAGTTCAAGCCCATGACCCCCAAGGAAAAATTTTGGGTGGCCACGGAGGACAGCTTCGATTATTCGTCCTTTGCTTGGACCGGCGTGCTGGCGGCGCAGAGTTATGGGCTCGATCAGTATCCTGAGCTGGGCACCGGGGGAGTGGCCTACGGCCGATACTACTGGCGCGGCATGTTGGACGGGATTTCCAATTCATATTTCAGCGAAGCCATCTTCCCGGTGCTCACTCACGAAGACCCGCGCTATTTCACCATGGGCCGCGGCGGATTTTTTCCCCGGCTTGGCTACGCCCTGTCGCGGGTGGTGATTACCTATTCGGATTCTGGGCGAGCGACGTTCAACTGCGGGGAAGTCTGCGGAGATTTCGCAGGGGCCGCGCTTTCCACGGCGTATTACCCGCCGCAGGAGCGTGGCATGGTGAAGATCAGCGAGGGTTTTGGAACGCAGCTTGAATCCGCCGCGCTCAACAACGTCGCCAAGGAATTCTGGCCGGATGTCCGCCAATTCCTTTTCCACAGGCACTGACCGCACCGCTGCGAGGCGCGAGCGGCGCCTGATGGCGGATTCGCCCGCGCGCCAGACGGCCGCAGACGCAGGTGCTGGCCGACCGCGTTATGCTACGCTTAGCAAGCGATGCCCGATAAACTGGAAATCGAACGCGAGCGGCTGGACGCCGATGTGCTGATCGTGGGCGCTGGCCCCGCGGGGCTTGCATGCGCGCTGCATCTGGCTAATCTAATCGAGCGGCACACCGAAGCGAAGAAATCTCCCGCCCTATCCAGCGAAAATATTTACGTGCTGGAAAAGGCGCGCGAGATAGGCGCACATCAGCTATCCGGCGCGATCATGGACCCGTGCGCGCTGCGCGAATTGGTCCCCGACTTCGAAAAATCCGCGCCGCTCGACACGCCAGTCACCGGCGACGCCGCTTACTACTTCACCGAAAATAGCTCATTTAAGCTGCCGATTACGCCGCCGCCGCTTCGCAATCATGGAAATTACATCGTCTCGCTCAACAAGCTGGTGAAATGGCTCGGCGGGCTGGTGGAACAGAAGGGCATCAACGTGTTCGCCGAGTTTGCCGGGCAGGAGCTGCTCTTTGACAAGAACGGTATCGCGGGAGTGCTCACCGGCGATAAAGGCATCGATAAGAACGGGCAGCCAAAATCGAATTTTACTCCGGGCTACGAGCTGCGCGCGAAAGTGACGGTGTTGGCCGAAGGACCGCGCGGCTCGCTCACCAAGCAACTCGTCGAGCAGTTGAATCTTGGCGGCTTGAATCCGCAGATCTACGGGCTTGGCATCAAGGAATTGTGGGAAGTTCCTCCGGGGCGCATCGACATTGGCTACGTGGCGCACACGCTCGGCTGGCCGCTCACGTCCGATCTTTACGGCGGCGGCTGGGTCTATGGCATGCGCGACAATCGCGTTTCGCTCGGGTTGGTGGTGGCGCTCGAATACCACAATTCGCTTTTCGATCCGCACGCGGCGTTTCAGAAATTCAAGACGCATCCGTTCGTGAAGCGAATACTGGAGGGCGGAAAGCTGGTGCGCTACGGCGCGAAAACCGTCCCGTACGGCGGCTGGTATTCCATGCCGCGCAATTTTGTCGATGGCGGATTGATCGTCGGCGATTCGGCGAGCTTCCTGAATTCGCAGCGGCTGAAAGGCATTCACACCGCAATCAAAAGCGGCATGCTTGCCGCCGAGACGATCTACGAAGCGCTATGCGCGGACGATGCATCAGCCGCGAAGCTTTCCGCATACGCGGAGAAAATCGATCAGAGCTGGCTCAAAAACGAGTTGTGGACGGTTCGCAATTTTCATCAAGGCTTTCACGGCGGCTTGTGGAAGGGCCTGATGCACGCGGGATTGCAATTCGTCACCGGCGGACGCGGGCTGATCGACCCGATGAAATCGGATCCGGGATACAAGGAATATCGCGAGCTGCACCGCGACCGCACGCTGGTGGATCAATCCACGCGCTTCAAAGGCGACGGAAAGCTCACCTTTGACCGGCTCACCGACGTCTACCATTCCGCTACGCGTCACGATGAAGACCAGCCCTGCCACCTCGTCGTGCTCGACCCGAATATTTGCGGAGATCGCTGCGTCCGCGAGTATGGCAATCCCTGCCAATATTTTTGCCCAGCGGCGGTCTACGAGATGGTGACCGAACAGGGTGCGCCGAAGCTCAAGATTAACGCCGCGAATTGCGTCCACTGCAAGACCTGCGACATTGCCGATCCGTACCAGATCATCAATTGGATTCCGCCCGAGGGCGGAGGCGGTCCGAACTACGAAGGAATGTGACAATACGTGGGGATTGTCATCCTGAGGGCGAAAGGCGCCCGAAGGCTCTCTCATCCCTTCGGCCCATTCTGAAGGTCACCGCAATCGATTAGTGGCTCGAAATTCCGCGGTGCGGATAACGCCCGTCAGTGAACTCCGGCCTCCGAGCTGTCGTCCGCTTCCACTTTCCCGAAGAAAAGGCCCTTCAGCGAAGCCCAAAATCCGTGCTTCTCTCTCTGTTGCTTCGCTTTTGGCTTCCCGGCCGCTGGACGCGCCGCCGCAGCCGGCGCTTCTCCCAGCGCATGCTGCATGGCCGCCGCGAACTCCGGCGCATCCACATGCCCGTCGAATTCCCAGTCCGGAGACTCGCGCGCTTCGGTAACCAGCAGCATCATTTCAGGTTCCGCTTCGGCCGGCGGCGGAGGCGCCGACGCCATGAAAGCCAGCGCGGGCGTAACATCTCCATGCAATGGCTCGCCGACGGACGGCGCTTCGCCCGGAGAGTCGTCGTGCGGCGCCGCGATGGGACGCGAATCGTTCGAGTACACGGGAATCACGAATACCGCGCCCGGTTGCACCGGCTCCTGAATCGCTGGGGAATCCGAGCGCGCCTCCGCGGCTCGCGTGCTCGTAGGGGGCACTTCCGACACAGTGGGATGCGCCCCGGCGGCACGCGCAAATTCCGGAATCCTGGCCGGAGCTTGTGGTGGCGCGTGCGTCTCCATCGGAGTGCATCCGCAGCTCCCCGGCTTACCAGCCACCGGCACCAGAGTTCCGCCGTTCAGATAAAATTCCCCTGCTTGCGGAACGATCAGCTTTTCTCCGGTGAACTGATGCTCGAGCTGAATCGCGCCGCTGGTTGCCAGCACGCATAGGGAATCGTTCATGTCGAGGCCGATGGTCACGTCGCGCGAGCCGCCGTTAATATCAATGGGAGTGGCGATGACCGTCGGCGAAAAAATGCGCAGCGACGCGTTCGCCGGAAGCTGCACGTGCAAGCGCCCGAAATTGAGCGCCAGCGTGATGTCGTTACCCGAGGTGAGCATCGTAAATTTCGCTGGGCCGCAGACGTCCACCTCGCCTCCGCGAAGCAATGTCAGGCGCGCCTTCCCGGAATGAACGGTCACCACACTGCCGTTAGAGATGTTGATGCTGGGAATTTCGTCCGCCGTGGCGACACTCGCGGCTGTGCCGCCGTCGACCGACACGTCCAAGCCCTGAACGCGCCCGATCGGTTGCGTGGGGGAATTTTGCGCGTGCGCCGCCGCGGAAAGCAGCGAGACGAGGATCACCAGTAGGGAAGCGGTCTTCAGTCGACGCTTCGCGCCCGTTGCCGCCAAAGCAGCACGCCTGATTTGAAAATTAGGATGCATCAGGACCGCCTATACTATACAGCAGTGGGTACCCTCTCGAAATCCGGTTCGCCCGCCGAAGGCGCTCAATCCGCCGCAACGGCGAAGCGTCCTGCCGGTGTGGCCTCGGCTATTCCTTTGCCGCGAATGTCGCGTTGGCGGCAGATGCAAGTTCCCGTGGTCGCGACGATTGTCTACTGGGTTTTGCGCTTGATCGGTCCCACGCTGCGGATCGAATACGTGGGCGTGCACAATGCTTCTCAGTTTCGCGACAGGGGCGAGCCGGCTATCGGCACTTTTTGGCACCGCTGCATTTTTCCCGCGGTGTGGATTTGGAAGCGGCGCGGAATCGTGGTGCTGAACACCGTCAATTTCGATGGCCAGTGGACGCGCCGGGTGATCGAACGGCTCGGCTTTGGCACGGCACAGGGCAGTTCCACGCGCGGCGCAATCGAGGGCCTTGCGGCGATGGCCAGGCATCTCGAAGATGGCCGCCACGTGGCGCTCACCATCGACGGCCCTCGTGGCCCGCGTTACGTCGCCAAGCCCGGCGCCGTGATTCTGGCGCGCCGCACCGGCAAGCCGATTTCCGTGTTTCACATCGGCGTACAGTGGGGCTATACGTTCGGCAAATCTTGGGACCGCTTCCGCCTGCCGTATCCTTTTTCGCGTGTGGTGATGTTCATCGCGCCGCCCATTCGTGTGCCAGTCGATGCCGATAGCGAAACGGTCAGAGCGAAGCAAGCCGAAGTGCAGTCTACGCTGGAGCGCGTGCGGGATTTCGCCGAATCGTGGTTTTCGAAAACCGAGAGCCAGCGCGACGCGATCCGCGCGGAGTGGCGCGAGCGCTAGGCGAAATCCGCCGCGGCCGCCCTGCCCGCCCCGCCGCCGAAGGACGGCGACGGACACTAAACCGCGCGTCGAGGGAATTGAGGGGCGATGGTGACGAAGAGCCTTTCTTGGTCAATCCTGCCAGCAAGGGGGATTTTTCGGCCACAAGCGCAGCTCAGAATGACACCCTCCCGTGGAACCGAATGATCGAAGTGCTGCAGCTAGAGCAATTCTTCGTCGCTGCGCTTCTCAGAATGACAACGCGCAACCACGCAACGCGAGCCGGCTTCGAATATCGAGTACCGCCAATAGAAATCAGCAATGACCTTCTGCTGATTTATTGCTCGCCCAGCTTCACGCGCACATCCATTTTCTTGCCATTGCGCATGACCGTCAGCGTGACAACGTCGCCGGGCTGCGCGCGATCTAGCAACAGGGTTAAATCACTCTGGCCCGTCACGGCCTTGCCGTTGATGGCCACCAAAATATCGCCGCCGATCGTTAGCTGCTGCAGGCCCGCGAGGATCACGCGATTGCCTCCGCGGATTCCGGCCTGTGCCGCCGGCCCGCCGGGAGTCACGCTCTCAATCAAGATTCCTTGATCCACTCCCAGATTCAGCGCCTGCGCGAGCCCTGGCCAGATCGCGCGCCCGGACGCGCCCAGCGTCGCGTGCACCACGCGCCCGTTTTTAATCAATTCCTGCGCCACGCGCTTGGCGGTGTTGATCGGAATCGCAAAACCAATTCCCGCCGCGGTGCCGCTGGGAGAAAAAATGGCGCTATTGATGCCGATCACCTGCCCGTGCGTATTGAGCAGCGGGCCGCCGGAATTTCCGCGATTGATGGCCGCGTCGGTCTGAATGGCTTGATCGATGAACGTGTTTTCGTCGGTCTGCACGGTGCGCCCGAGGGAACTGATCACGCCCGTGGTAAGCGTACTTTGAAATCCAAATGGATTGCCAATGGCCAGAACGCGCTGCCCAACGATCAGATTGCCCGAATCTCCGAGCGGCAAAGGCGTCAGCTTGCGTCCCTTGAGATCGATTTTCAGCAGCGCGATATCGTTTCGTGTATCCGCGCCAATGAATTTCGCGATGTAGCGCGATTGATCGCCCATCGTCACTTGAATCGTCTGCGCGCCGGCTACCACGTGATAATTCGTCAAGATGTGGCCGTCGTTATCGATCAAAAAACCGGAGCCGGCGCCTTCCACCGGCATTGGATCCATGAAGAAATCGTACTGCACCGCATGCGTGACGATATTCGCCACAGCCGGAGCGACGTCCTTGTAAATGCGCACATTTTCCGCTTCGATGGGATCGAGGCCCAGCGGTACTTCGGGCGAATTCTCGGAAACTTTCTGGGGTGGCGGCGCGGGAGAGAGCGCACCGACGTACGCCGGCGTGTGCTGCCCGTAACGCGAGCCAATCCAGTACGCGCCCAGGCCGATGATCAGCCCGATGGCAAGAAGTCGAATTGCGCGCACACGGCTGGATCGCATCGCTGTTTTCTTATCCTCGCTTCAGTTTTTCCAGCACGGCATCGAGTTGCCGCTCAGTTTCTTCCATTGATCCGGAGCAATCGATTACCTCATCGGCAAGTTTTCGCTTTTCGTCGATGGGCATCTGCGCGGCGATGCGGCTGCGTGCGTGCGCTTCAGACAAGCCGCGCTCAAGCAGCCGCGCCAGTTGCTGTTCCGGCCGGCACCAGCAGACCACAATGCGATCCAAATCGCCGCGCCCGCCCGATTCCAGAATCAGCGCCGCGTCCTCAAAGGCTAGCTCTGGCCCGCCCGGACGATTGAGCATGGCGAACCAGTTGGCGACCACATCTCGGATGCGGGGATGCAGGATTTGGTTGAGCTTGGCGCGCTCCTGCGCGTCGGAAAAGACAATCGCGGCCAGCTTCTTTCGATCCACCGCGCCGCCGGGAGTCAAAACCCCCACGCCAAAGTGGGCGACCACTTCTTTGTAGGCGTCCTGGCCCTGTTCCAGAAGTTCGCGCCCCAGCGAGTCGGCGTCCAATACCGGATACTCGCGGTCTCGCAGCATCCCCGCCACCGTAGATTTTCCGGAAGCGATCCCGCCGGTGAGTCCGACGCGGACCATCAGCCGCGCGCGGGAGCCGCGGCCGGAGCGCGCAATCCGCGGCGCATGCGGGCGGCCTTCACCGTATTGCTCATCAGCATGGCGATCGTCAGCGGACCCACGCCGCCCGGCACGGGCGTATACGCGCCCGCCACTTCCACCACTTCCGGATGGACGTCGCCCGCGAGCACCGATCCTTTTTTGCGAAACGATTCGAGCTTCTCGGGAAATTTCTCGAAAATCCGTTCGGCTTCTTTCGCGTCGCGGATCACGATTTGCCCCACGTCGATCACCGTCGCGCCCGGGCGCACGAAATCCGGCGTGACCATCGCGGCTTTTCCGATCGCAGCAACGATGATGTCCGCGCGTCTTGCGATCCCCGGCAAATCCTTGGTTTTCGAGTGAGTGATCGTCACGGTCGCGTTGGCGTGCAGCAGCAGCAGCGCTTGCGGTTTGCCGACGATGTCGCTTCGCCCGATCACCACCGCGTTGGCGCCCTCGATCGGAATGTTGCTGCGCCGCAGAATCTCCATCACGCCTGCGGGAGTGCACGCCACTAGCGCCGGACGGTTCGCCACCAGGTTGCCCACGTTCACCGGATTAAATCCGTCCACATCTTTCGCTGGGATAACTGCGTCCAGAATCTTTTTTGAGTCGATCTGCTTCGGCAGCGGCATCTGCACCAGAATGCCGTCCACGTCGTCGCGGTTATTCAATTCGTTGACGATCTTCAGCAGTTCCTCGGTGGTGGTCGTAGCGGGCGGCGTGATGTGAAAGCTCGCCAGGCCCAGCTTTTCGCAGGCCGCGATCTTGCTGTTCACGTAGAGCCTCGACGCCGGATCGTCACCCACGCGCACCGCCGCCAATCCGGGACGCACTCCTTCTTTTGCCAGCGCGGCAATTTCGCCAGCAAGTTCACCGTAAATCTGATCTCGAATGGCGTTTCCGTTCAAAATTCGAGCGCTCAAATCAGAACTCCTCGGATGGGTTTGGAATGAGTTTTGAACCTAAATCATATCACAATGGATTTGCCGAGCCGTCGGTCCGGGAGACTGGCGCTACAATGAAGTTGAATCAGGAGCTCTTCTGTCTCGATCTCGGCACCTACACACATGCGCGACATTTATTCCTGCCCGGAATGCGGGGCTGCGCTGGTAGACGAAAAGAATTGCTGGCAGCAGCTCGAGGAAATTCTTTCGTGGGAGTATCAGTTTCCGGAACTCTTGGCGCAGCATTTTCTCACGGTAGCAATCTACAACATCCAGCACCCTTCGCAATTTTCCGACGAAGCGGTTCAAATGCTCAGAAGAGCGTTCGTTGAGAAAGTCGGCCGGGCAACTCCGACGTCGCAAATACGGCTGGAATTTGCCCGAAGATATGAAGGCTCAAAAAAGATTCTCAAGCCGGAATCCGAGAGAAAGGTCGTCTTCCGCGAGTGGAAAATGACGATCGCCGATGTTTACCTGCCTCAAGACGCCAAAGGCACGGCATCACGCGTCAGGGCTTGGGCTCAGGCACCACGGGCCGAGCTGTAGCCCGCCAGGGCGCGCTCACCTGCGCAGCCGCCCGCAAAAAATGCGGCGGCGTAAGGCGCCGAGAGGGTATCATGCCGCCGAGGATCGCTCGAACCGGCACGACGGTGAGCGATTGGTACTCCCGCGCGTGGGGTGGTACCAAGGAGAGAGCGAATCAGTGAGTGAAAGAAAACACGAGCACCACGGGCACGGAATACCGGATGGCGAACATATTCCGCATTCCCCTGGTCCTTACTGGCGACGCGCGCATCGTGATTGGCGTGTATGGGTGGCCCTGTTTTTTTGTTTAGCAGCCGTGATCATTTATGTGATGACCGACGATTTGGCCATTCGTTTTTGGTAAGCATTAGGGGAGCAGGAACGGTGTCGGTCGGGCCCGCGCTGAGGCCAATAGCCGACGCGGTTGAGGGCGACGGACAAGAATGGTCTTCGGCGAAACCACGGATCGCAAGCGGCTGGAACGCGAAATGCGCGAGGCTGGACGTCTGCCTCTCGGCCAGTCGCTCACGCTGAAGTGGCCCGTGCTGCACGAAGGCAGCGTCCCGCCGTTCGATCCGCATACATGGGATTTTCGCGCCAGCGGCCTCGTTGAAAGGCCGCTGCGCCTTACCTGGGACGAATTCACGCGCCTGCCCATGAAAGAAGTCACCGCGGATATGCATTGCGTGACGCGCTGGAGCCGCTTCGATGTGCGCTGGGATGGCGTGCCGTTCGCTGAAGTGGCCAAGCTAGCGCAGCCGAAGCCCGAGGCAAAATTCGTGATGGTGCTGGCCGAGCAGGGTTACACGTCCAATGTGCCGGTTGAGGACCTGATGCGTCCCAGCACTCTTTTCGCGCTGAAGCACAATGGCGAGCCGCTTCCTTCCGATCATGGTTATCCGCTGCGCCTGGTGGTGCCGCATCTTTATGCCTGGAAAAGCGTCAAATGGGTTCGTGGACTCGACTTTATGGAAAAAGATGCTCCGGGGTTCTGGGAAGAGAACGGTTACAACATGTACGGCGATCCGTTCCGCGAGCAGCGCTTCAGCCTCTAACAGCTCGACCATTCGCGGCGAACCATTTTCGCTAGCCCACTGTGCGCCAGATGTGGTCAAATCGGCGGCAGCAAAACGCGAAGGTGGGGGCTAGGGCCGGCGCAACCAGTCAACTGGGAGCGTTTACTCCGAACGATTGGCCGTGGACGACGAGATATTTCGAAAGTTCCCATGCAATCGATCAAACGCGAAAGGACGAATTAGATGAAAGTTGCGAAGGACGTTACCGAACTCATTGGCAAGACACCCTTGGTGCAATTGAACAAAGTGACGAAAGGCGCCAAGGCCACCGTCCTGGCCAAGCTCGAAGGATTCAATCCCAACGCCAGCGTGAAAGACCGCATCGGCGTCAGCATGATTAACGACGCCGAAAAGGCAGGAAAAATCACGCCGGGGAAAACCGTGCTGATCGAGCCGACCAGCGGTAACACCGGAATCGCGCTGGCGTTCGTGGCGGCGGTAAAAGGCTACAAGCTGATTTTGACCATGCCCGAAACGATGAGCCTGGAGCGCCGGGTGCTCCTGCGCGCGTTCGGAGCGGACCTTGTCCTTACGCCCGGCCCCAAGGGCATGAAGGGTGCCATCGCCAAGGCGGAAGATCTTGTCAAGGAAACGCCGAATGGGTACATGCTGCAGCAGTTCGATAATCCCGCGAATCCAAAAATCCACTTCGAAACCACCGGCCCCGAAATTTGGAACGACACCGACGGCAAAGTGGACATCCTGATTTCCGGCATCGGCACCGGCGGCACCATCACAGGGGTCAGCGAGTTTATCAAGCCGAAAAAAGCTTCATTCAAAGCGATTGCCGTCGAGCCCGTCGAGAGCGCGGTGCTTTCCGGCGGACAGCCCGGCCCGCACAAAATCCAGGGACTCGGCGCTGGTTTCGTCCCGAAGATTTTGCGCACCGATTACATCGACGAAGTGGTGCAGGTGAATAGCGCCGACTCCATCGAAATGGCGCGCCGCCTGGCACTTGAAGAGGGGTTGCTGGTCGGCATTTCTTCGGGAGCCGCGGCCTTGGCCGCGGTGCGCGTCGCGCAGCGCCCGGAAAACGCTGGCAAGGTGATCGTGGTTGTGCTGCCTGACTTCGGCGAGCGCTATCTAACCAGCATTCTCTTTGACAGTCTTCGGCAAGAGGCGCAACAGCTTCCCGTCGAGGCGATGGCGTAAGAGCGCGGCCCAAGGACCAAGTGAGGTTTTGTGTTTCGCGGAATGCGAGAGGACGTCCGGTCGATCCTGGAGCACGATCCTGCGGCTCGATCGGTGCTGGAGGTCCTGCTATGCTATTCGGGCCTGCATGCGCTGTGGTTTCATCGCGTCAACCACTGGCTGTGGGTGCGCGATTTCCGCCTGCTGGCCCGCTGGCTCTCGCAGGTGGCGCGCTTGCTTACCGCCATCGAAATTCATCCTGGCGCTGAGATTGGCCATCGACTTTTCATCGATCACGGCATGGGAGTGGTGATCGGCGAAACCAGCATCGTGGAGGACGACGTGACGCTCTATCAGGGCGTCACTCTTGGCGGTACCGGAAAGGAAAAAGGCAAGCGCCACCCGACCATCGGCAACGGCGTCGTGATCGGCGCTGGCGCGCGCGTGCTAGGCAATATTCGCGTGGGAGATAATTCGCGCGTGGGTGCAGGTTCGGTGGTTCTGCGCGACGTGCCCGACAATTCCACCATCGTTGGCGTGCCGGGCCACATCGTTTTGCGCGGAGGCCAGCGCGTGGTCATCACCGATCCCAAGATGATTCACGATCCACTGTCTGCCGCTCTTTCCGCCGTGGCCACCCAGGTGAAAGACCTCCGCGAACGCGTTCGCCGGCTGGAAGGAATGCACTCGCCCGACGGCGTTGCGTCCGCGGATTTACAATCCATCACCGACGAGCTGCAGTCCATCATAGAAATCGATTATCAGATTTAGCGCGGCTCAGCAGCAGGAGTAATCGCCAATTTCACGCAGCAGCCGGATGCAAATTCCGAGGATTACAAACTCTTCGAGAGAAGGATGCTGTAGCACGACGTTCCTGCTTTCAGCGGACGCGTCGGGTGGAATTCTTCCTGGCCGCTCTCCTCGTAGCCCAGCCGGTGATAGAACGGCAAAAGCTCCGGCCGCAGGCTGAGCACGGTGATGTCCATGGCCTTGCAGCTGCGTTCGCGGCAATAATCTTCCGCGGCCCTCACCATCCCCGCGCCGAATCCCTTGCCTTGGTACATCGGGTCGACTGCCAGCATGCCGAAATATCCGCGCGCGCCGCGCGCCTCGACGTAGACGGAGGCTACCAACGTCGCGTGCCGCTCGAATGCGACGAGAAATTCGCCGAGCCGCATCATTTCCGCCACGCGCCGCGCGTCCGTGCGCATGCCCTCGATAAACGTCTCGATTGCAAATGCAGCGTTGGTGATCGACGCGATGGCTGCGGTGTCCGCTTCGCTCGCCACCCGTACCCGCATCCCGGTCTCGGTTTCATCGAATTTGTCCAGCAAGGATACTCGCCGCCTTGTGATGAGCCCGCGGCGACGATTGTAACCGGACGGAATCATTCGGCTGCCGGAAAAAACGGAACGCGAACCCAGAGCTGCACAGCCGCCCATAGTTCGAATGCCCATAATCGCGAGAAGCGGACGTGAATTGACAGAGAATAGCAGCCAGACTAGTATCGAATTTTCGCGTTCCCGCAGCAGAATCGCCCTGTAGGCACGAACGCGAATCTTTCGCACGCAATTGCGAGTCTGTAACACGCGAATATGACGACGATACGCTCCGCCTATTTCGACTGTTTTTCGGGCATCAGCGGCGACATGGTGCTGGGCGCGCTGGTCGATGCCGGCGCCGATTTGCGCGCCATCGAAGCAGAGCTGCGCCGCCTGGGCCTCGAAGGCTGGAAAATCTCCGCGTCGAAAGTGCAGCGCGGGCCGATCTTTGCGACCCATGTGAAGGTCGAGACGGAAGAGCAGCACCATCATCGCGGACTTTCGATCATCCTGAAGCGCATCAACGACGCGAAACTCGCGCCGCGCGCCGCCGAGCGCGCCCGCAATATCTTCACCCGCCTTGCGGAAGCGGAAGCACACGTCCATCAAGTGCCGATCGAACAGGTGCATTTTCACGAAGTGGGTGCGGTCGACTCGATTGTCGATATCGTTGGCGCGGCAATCGGTTTCGAAATGCTCGGCATCGACGAGTTTGCCTGCTCGCCATTGGACGTGGGCGCGGGCCAGGTGAAGACGGCGCACGGTCTGCTGCCGGTTCCAGCGCCGGCCACGGCGGAATTGCTGCGCGGCGCGCCAACTTTTTCGAGCGGTCTCCGGCGCGAGCTTGTCACGCCCACGGGCGCGGCCATCGCTACGACGCTGTCGTCGCGCTACGCGGAAATGCCAGCGATGACGCTGCTCGCCATCGGGTACGGCGCGGGCTCGGCAGACAACGCCGAAAAGCCGAATGTGCTGCGGCTGCTGATCGGCGAACGCGCGACGACCGCAGCGGGCGAGCTGGACCAGCCGGAGCCGCGCGGATACTGGGACGCGCCGGTGACGGCCATCGAAACGAATCTTGACGACATGAGCCCGCAAATCTACGGCTACTTCGCGGAAAAAGCGCTCGAAGCGGGCGCGCTGGACGTGTTTTCCACGCCGGCGCAAATGAAAAAGAACCGCCCCGGCCTGCTGATCACAATTCTGAGCGAGCAGGCGAACGTGACTAAGCTGATCGATCTTGTGTTTCGCGAGACCACCACCATCGGCGTGCGCACCTATGATGTGCGCCGAAAAACGTTGACTCGCGAGTTCGTTCCCGTGGCCACGCCATACGGCGAAGTGCGCATGAAAATTTCGCGGCTGGATGGCGCTGTGCTCAACGCCACGCCGGAATACGACGATTGCCGGAAACTTGCCGTCGAGCGAGGCGTGCCGCTGAAGCAAGTGATCGCCGCGGCGTCATTCGAGTACCAGAAAAAATCGGCGCCGGTTGCGCAGGCAAGAAGCGCTTCCAGCGCGCCGAAATAATTCGTGCCAAAATAATCGTGCAAAGATAATTCATGGACCAGCTGAAAAAGTTCTATCTCACCACACCGATTTACTACGCGAATTCGCGGCCGCACGTAGGCTCGGCGTATACGACGATCGTCTGCGACGTGATCGCGCGCTACAAACGCATGTGCGGATATGAAGTAGCGTATCTCACCGGCACGGACGAGCACGGCGTCAACATTGAGCGAGCGGCCGAAAAACTGGGCATCCATCCGTCCGAATTGGTGGACCGCAACCAGAAGATTTTCCGCGACCTGTGGAAGCTGCTCGGAATCCAGTACACGCATTTCATCCGCACCACTTCCACGGAACACGCGCGTGCCGTCCAGGTGCTCGTCCGCCGCACCCT
>DATLSB010000149.1:0-8372 GCA_035534415.1 Candidatus Dormiibacterota bacterium
ATCACGGGAGCAGACCGGCAGTGGGCCGAGCAATACAAGCCGGGTGACGTAGTGCGCTACACGAAGGGAAGCAAAGCGCTCGGCATAGGGGCCGGAGAATATGCGCGCGTTCAGCGCACGAATCCGACAGAAAACGTGGTCACGGTGAAGCGCGAGAACGGCAAGCGAGTGAGTTATGATCCGCGCCGTTTGCACGGCGTCACTCTGTACCGCGAGGCGGAGCGCGCGTTTGCGAAAGGCGACCGCGTGCAGTTTACCGCGCCGAACCGTCACCAGCACATCGCCAACCGCGAACTGG
The DNA here is from genome assembly GCA_035534415.1 of Candidatus Dormiibacterota bacterium. Lineage (GTDB taxonomy): Bacteria > Acidobacteriota > Terriglobia > Acidiferrales > UBA7541 > Palsa-295. Next base: position 299 of record DATLSB010000149.1, read on the forward strand.
GCACTATCGCGAAGATCGATGCGCGCGGGAATCTCCAAGTTCGCCTCGACTCAGGCCGCGTTGTAGCATTCAACATCAACGAGAACCCGCATCTCGACCACGGCTACGCGGTAACGAGCCATAGCAGTCAGGGGCAGACCGCCGACCGCGTTTTGGTGCATGTGGACACCGAACAAGCCGGAGAGAAACTCGTCAACCAGCGTCTCGCGTATGTCGCAATCTCGCGTGGCCGCTACGACGCACAAATCTATACGAACGACAAGTCTCAACTCGCGGAAGGACTCTCCCGCGATGTATCCCGCGTGTCAGCGATGGAATCAAATCGTCAATCCGTGTCAGCGCACGAGATCAAGCGATCTTCGACATCAAGCCAAACACAGGAACATACTCCGGCTGAGATTCACAGCATGAGCAGATGAATGAGATTCCCTCCGCTCTCGCCGCCGTCAAGGGGCAGGCTCGCTGGCGCGGCTCCCGATGGTCGCCCTTGACTGCGGCTTCGCTACGGCAAGGTTCTGGCTATGAGGGCGCGGCCCTCCCTATGCCAAAATTACGAGACGGAGTGCGGATAAACCAAAAGATGAAAAAGCGGCAGCCCGCTCCGAACGTAACCATGGGATCATGCTTACCTGTCGCTGTTGAAAATTTGACGCTGGTATAATAATATATGTATAATGATATACGGACGAATCGTGACCTGAAGCCTGTCAGGTGGATTGGAACGTCACTCAGGGATTTGCGGTCTTTCCCTCGCGAGGTCAGGATCGACATTGGGCACGCGCTCTTTACAGCCCAAGAAGGCAAGACCGATCCTGCCGCCAAGCCTCTCAAAGGCTTTGGCGGTGCCAGCGTGCTCGAAATTGTGGCTTCGCGTCACGGCAATGCGTGGCGGGCCGTTTACACGGTGCGTTTTCAGGATGCCGTGTATGTTTTGCACGTATTTCAGAAGAAATCTACAAAAGGAATCGCGACACCGACCAGGGAGATTGATTTGATTAAACGGCGGCTAGCGGAAGCCGAACGGGATTATAAAGAAAGGCAGAACTAAAATGAAGACCAAAGCAAGAAAAACCCACAACCGCGTTTCCCGCGTGACCGAAGGCAGCGGCAACGTCTTTGCTGACCTTGGCCTTCCCAATCCCGAACAAGAGTTGCTCAAGGCACAGCTCACGCTGCAAATTTATACGATCCTCAAGGACAGCGGCATGACACAGGTCGAGATCGCTAAAATTCTTGGTGTGCAGCAGCCGCAAGTTTCCTTGCTGATGCGGAACCGCGCGGGCAATTTTTCCGTCGGACGCCTTATGGAATTCCTCATGGCCCTACGGCAAGACGTGGAAATCACCGTCCGGCCCACTCGCAAAGAACACGGCGCACTCTCGGTTGTCTCGGCGTGAACCCGTGCCCGCCAACTCTGGCGCTGGGCATATAATGCGCCCATGCAATCGGATGTTCTGACAAGGGTACTGGCAATATGGGGAGCATTCCTTTCAAGCGTGGGCCTGGGTTGGAATCTTTATCGTGACTTGATTGATCGGGCGCGTTTGAAGCCGGAAGCATATGTTCGAAGGATCGTGCAGGCTGGGGGCAGCGGCTGGTACGCAGCTAGACCCGACCTAGAATTGGAAGGAGCAAGCGAAAAGGTTTTTGTAGTCATGAACGTGATAAACCGTGGGCGGCGTCAGATAGTTTGGCAGGGTTGGGGCGGCAAACATCACAAGCGTCCAGGCCTAAAGGAAGGATTTGTCATAATCCCACGGAACTTGCCTAAACTGCTTCGCGATGGTGAAACGCATAGCGATTTTACCGATGCGCTTATATCGCGCATCGAGGACGTAAAGGAGTTATTCGTGTGGGACGCGACGGGGAAAAAATGGCATATAACTAAGCGCAACTTCAGGGAGCTAATCGCCGACTGCCGTAAGTACCGCACGCAAGCTTGACTTATCGGGAAGGAGGGAGAATATGGCGACTAGCATCATCGTTGCGTCGGTAACAGCCTTTTGGGGTCTAGTTGTTTGGTTTGTGAAGCTCATCGTGCTCGAACGTTACCAGTTCATGGATAAGATCGGAGGGGAGCCGATAAAAGGCCCTTACGTAATGATTCGCTTGGATCGCTTAACCGGCGCGGTGCATGCGTTCAACTGGGCAGGATGGGTGAAGATAAAACCGCATTCGGGATACCCGGGTACAGAAACGCCAGAGTAGCCAACCAAATAACTTTCCGCCTAGAGGTCTCGAAGTAAGCGATCTGGACGAACGGAGAACACTTCGCAAATTCGCAGCAGCGTCGTCATGGTGATTGGGCGTCCAGCCTCTATTTGTTGCCAGTGTCGCGCCGAAAATCCGCGCGAAATCATGTCTTCCTGAGTCCAGCCCTTCGCCTTGCGTAGGTTTTTAACTCGGATCCCAAGGGCGCGGAAGAACCTGGTGTGGTTGGCCACACCTTTTGTTTAACGACACACGGGCAATAACACCACGAGCAGATTAGCTGTACACGAACTACACTGGGCACATTGGTACCGAAAAGTGGTCAGCGTTCGTGAGCAAAGCAGCCGGAGCCGACCCGAGATGACGAAGCGTGAAAAGGATGCCATGAAGTTGATTATCGGAAGGGCCGTCTTAATTCTCAAACTGACCCAGCTACGGGCCACGCCAATCAGTTACTAACCGTTTATCTACAAACAGGTGACAGCACGCTTAGTGTAGCTCACAGTGGGATAACAAAATATAAATCCGAAATCGGGGGATACTCGTGAAGAACGGACTTGGGGTCATTCTGTGCATAGCTGGTTTGATAGCCGCGTACCAACCCGTAAAACACAACTGGCGGGGTACAGTCATTTCAACGAGCACCGAGCCTCATGTAAGTCCCAATGGGGCAAACCGTAGCGCTAATAAGATTTCGAAGCCCGATCCATCAGCTCAACTCAAGATCCTTAAAGATTATGGGAAGCTTGCGCTCGCGTTCGAGCAAAACGACGGGCAAGTCGACAGACGAGTGCGATTTTTATCTCGCGGTGCGGGCTACACACTCTTGCTGACTCCTGATGGCGCGGTCCTTTCATTGACCGCAGACAAGACAAATGGCAAAGAGTCAAAGAAAAAAACAGAAAATGAAAGCTGGAGATTGCCGAATTTTGATCGTCACTTGCTCGGTGTCAGACATAATCAGCACATGAGGAACTCCGTTTTAAGCATGAAACTCGTCGGCGCAAATCCTAACGCCGCGATTAACGGAGTCCAGGAATTACCCAGTAAGAGCGACTACTTCATTGGCAACGACCGCAGGAAATGGCGCACAAACATTTCCAATTACGCCAAAGTGAAGTATACGGGAGTTTTTCCGGGCGTGAACCTCATCTACTATGGCAGCCAACGTCAACTCGAATATGATTTTCTTGTAGCGCCAGATGCTGACCCAAGCCTAATACGGTTTAGCCTAGCGGGTCTCAACACGCATCGCAGAGTACCTCTACAGATTGCAGCGAACGGCGACCTTATCGTGAAAATCAACGGGGGCGAAGTTCGATTTCACAAGCCCATCGCCTATCAAGCGAACGGCTCCGCAAGCCCTTATTCTGTCGAAGCCCATTACATCCTTGGGCGCGGGCAGCAAGTCAGCCTTGCCGTAGGGCCGTACGACCGTCAAAGACCTCTGGTGATCGATCCAATATTGAGCTACTCCACCTACTTGGGCGGAAGCGGGGCAGACGGCGCGACAAGCATCGCAGTGGATTCTTCTGGAAATGCGTACGTGACCGGCGACACGAGTTCAACAAACTTCCCAACCACTTCGGGAGCGCTGCAAACCTCACTTAACGGATCACAGTTCGACGCATTCGTTTCCAAGCTTAATTCCACAGGTTCCTCGCTTGTCTATTCGACCTATCTCGGAGGCAGTAACGTTGACAACCCATCTAGCATCGCCGTAGATGGCGCGGGCGATGCCTATGTGACAGGAGAAACCAGCTCGACGGATTTTCCTACTACACCTGGGGCATTTCAAACCATCTGCCACGATTGCGCGGGAAGCGGCAATGCAGCTTTCGTGACTAAGCTTAATCCGAGCGGGTCGGCACTCGTCTACTCCACCTATTTGGGAGGCAGTAGTAGGGATTCAGGCACTGGCATAGCTCTAGATCAGTCTGGAGACGCCTATGTGACGGGCTGGACCTCGTCAATCGATTTCCCCATTACGCCGGGATGCTTTCAGTCAACCAACAGGGGATCCATGAACGCTTTTGTAACCAAGATGAATCCAACGGGTTCAGCACTCGTTTATTCAACATACTTGGGAGGCAACAACTCAGATACCGCCAGCGGGATCGCGCTCAATTCTGCAGGGAACGCCTACGTAGTGGGAAATACTGGTTCGGGTGATTTTCCGACGACTGCGGGTGCGTTCCAGACTTGTCCCAATTGCAGTTCAGCTAACGACGTATTTGCAACAGAACTCAGCGGAGACGGATCGGCACTGGTCTACTCGACCTTGCTGGGCGGCAATAATGGAGGAAACTACCCCGGCGGCATTGCATTAGACACCTCCGGCAACGCCTACGTCACCGGGACCACCTACGCCAACAACTTCCCTACGACCCCGGGTGCGGTTCAGACCGCCTGTGGAGGTGGAAGCTGTGGACAACCCGCAGGTGACATGTTCCTGACAAAATTCAATTCTTCGGGATCAGCGGTGTTGTATTCGACGTATCTTGGCGGCAGCAGCTACGACGTTGGCACAAGCATCGTTGTCGACGGTTCCGGAGATGCTTATGTTGGCGGTTACACTGAATCCCTCAACTTCCCTATTACTCCAGGGGCCTTTCAAACTACGTGTGATGCTTGCAGCCAGAACAACGGCGACGCCTTCATAACCGAACTGAATCCTTCCGGCTCCGCTCTTCTGTACTCTACGTATCTGGGCGGTAGCCAGGAGGATGCTGCCCATGGCATCACGCTCGCTCCCTCGGGCGGTGTCTATGTTACTGGCAACACCTATTCGTTCGACTTTCCAACGACAGTGGGCGTCCTCCAGAGGACTTACGGAGGCTTTAGCGACGGGTTTGTCACCAAATTCGCAGTTGGCTCAACCCAATCCGGTCCCGCCGCCAGCGTGGCGCCTTCGAGCCTAGATTTCGGCTCGGTAATGGCCGGAACCGCGAGCGCCTCGAAAACTATAACGCTCGCCAATACCGGCGCTGCAGCATTAGCGATTTCGAGTATCGGAACCGGCGGAACGAACAGCAACGACTTCTCTCAGACGGACAACTGCGGAACAAGCGTGGCTGCCGGAACGAGTTGCACAATCACGGTGACATTCAGCCCGACAGCAAGCGGAGTGATGGCAGCGTCCGTAACGATCAATGACAATGCATCAAACAGCCCGCAGAGCGTTTCATTGAGTGGGACAGGAACGGATTTCTCGCTTTCTGCGGCGACAGGCAGCAATTGCCCGAGCGGCGGGAACTGTTCTACGTCCGCGACAGTCAGCGCAGGACAAATGGCAACTTATAATCTTCAGGTTGGCCCTGTTAGCGGCTTTAATGGGACCGTTACACTTGGTTGCACGGATGCCCTCGCGAAATCCACATGTTCAGTTTCTCCAAATTCCGTGACTGTAAACGGAACGTCGGTTTCGGCTTTGACCGTGACTGTGACAACCACCGCCGCCTCGATGCTGGGACCTTACTCGAAACCGGCGAGCAGGCAACCGTCTGTGCCGCCGGTGTTGCTCGTGCTCCTTGTGCTCGCAGTGGCGCTGTTTATCGCGGAGTCAGCCGCCGCACGAAATCCGAAACGGCGCCTTGTCCCTGCTCTGGCAATTCTTGTAATGAGCCTGGTATGGATGGTGGGCTGCGGCGGCGGTAGCAGCAGCGGAGGGAACACCGGAACTCAATCAGGCACAATAACGATCACCGGCACGTCCAGCGGCGTGAACCACTCCGTTTCCCTAAACCTGACGGTGAACTGATCGGAAGGAGAAGGTGGTTCACTTCTCCGGCTAGCGTTCACGAATTCGAACGGCGGAAGCACAAGTGGTCGTAATAATGCGTCATGATAATCGGTGATGGTGGACTGGGAACAGAAGATGGAGGAAGAATGGGGGCGCGCTTTCGTCCATGAAAGCGGCCACGCACTCATGGCTACGCTTCAGGAAATCCCCTGCCATGGCGTTTTCTACCAAAGAAGCGAAAAGGGCGGCAAATTCTGCACGCTGATCCCGCCGAAACCTCCCACTGAGCGGACAAAAAAGGATTATCTTTTTCTCGCAGCAGGCTCTGCTGCGGAGAACCTGGTCTACAAGAGCCATAACGAGGATGCTGCTAGAACAGACAAGAAGGACTTGGAGTTGCCCGATTCTCCGGCGTTTGACGAAACGGTAGAGGATGCGGCAAGACTTCTTTGCTCGAAAAGAAGGCATCTAAAGCGACTGATATCCATGCTGAAGGCCAAAGTCAGGCAAGCAGATTACGATCTGGACCGTTTGCCCGCAGTGGAAGTGAATGGCAGCGATCAGCGCTACTTGACGCTCCTTACTAAGGAGGAGTTGGAGGCCGCATTTCAACGGCCATAAGCTCAGCGATACACGCCGCACTCGTGGGCCGGGCAACGCCCCGTTGGGAGACATGACGCAACCTGGGGTACCAACAAATTATGTAAGGAGGCCATAGGTGGCTTGCATGTTCTGTGAATCGGAAGCGGACCTCACGCGCGAGCACGTCTTTCCCGCTTTCATGGGTGGCGAATTGACCGTGCCCCAGGGGAGCTGCAAACGCTGTAATGGTGAGTTCGGTAAGTGGGAATCCGCAATCCGGGACAGCACGAAGTTTCTCTTGAACCTGCTACAGATTGAAAACCGGAACGGTGAAGTTCCACCTGCTCGGGTTGAAGTAGAGATTCGAGGTATGGACACCAAAGGACTGTTTGGCACACGCGAGGCCGACGGAACCATTAGCCTGTCCGATATAGTCATGCCTAGCGTGGAACCGGATGGCAAGAAACACCGGCGAGGGTTTTTTGTTTCCCAAGCCAGTGCTGAGAGGTTCATCGAGCGTGCCCGCGCCAGAGGTGAGAAAACGACAGAGTTGTCTGTGCCAGACGAAGTTGTTCTCGACGCCTCATGGACGCAAACTTTGCCATTCGTTTTCAGCCTTGAAGCTCGCAAAGTAGTCGCGAAAATTGCTCTCGTGTCCGTCGCTTACAAGTACGGAGTGGCTTACGCGCTGTCCCCTCAATTCGACACGTTGCGGCAGGTGCGTACGGCGGCAACCGCAAAGGAAATACCTCTTAGAGTATTTTGTAACAAGAATTTCATGGCCGCTCATGCGCGAAACGCTCATCAACACAGTGTGATGTGTTACCTGAGTGCCGGAAAAAAGAAGGGCTGGGTATTGGTAACGCTATTTGGGGGCTTATCTTATGTCGTGGAAGTAACGGACAAGTACGAGGAACTGTCGAGCAGACTTTTCAGCATCTTCTACGATGCAGCTCTCAAGAAATCATTAAGCCCGGTCGTATTGGCTGACGAAATGGCAATCATCGGAGAAGTACTCTCGAAGAATTCGGTATTTGAGGACCGAGACGCGGTGGACGAACAATGGTTTTCCGTCCTCAAGGCATATTGTGCCGACGCCGATATCGAACTCGAACGGATACCTCCTAACGGCCCGTCTCCTGCCGCATGAAATCATCGCGACTCCGTGTAGTCGGCGTGTACCTCACTTGGGCGAGTCCGGTGTTTTTGGCGTTTTGTCCCTAAGCAATTGCTCCGCGTCTACGACCTTCTAAAATTCTGGCAGACAGTCAGGGATCAAATGTGAGAGCAAGTTTGAGAGCAAAACGGCGCGAAAACGCGCCGAACACCGTCGAACACCATGCACGTAAGTCGCAGAAAAACAAAGCAGGCCACGCGTCATCTAGTCGTCTGTCACATCTTCGAAGCAGAGGGTCGGGAGTTCGAATCTCTCCGGGCGCGCCATTTAATCAGCCAAAGCGATTCGTCGATGCAGGCTGGTGTGGGAAAAACTTGCAGAGCGGTGCCGCGAAACGGACAAAGCGCGCGATATCCACGAAA
>DATLSB010000150.1:0-75221 GCA_035534415.1 Candidatus Dormiibacterota bacterium
GAAGTATGAGGACGCGCTTGCCGGAGCGGTTGCCGAAGTGGTGAAGCTGCAGGCCAATGCGGGCATCGACATCGTCAACGACGGCGAGTTCGGCAAATCCAGCTGGTCGAACTACATTCGCGAACGCATCACCGGCTTTGAGACTCGTCCGCAGCAATTGAGTCCGCTGACTTGGCTCGGCCGCGACTTGCAACGGTTCCCGGATGTGATGGCTGCGGAATTTCCGTGGGCCTCCGCCGGTGGCGTGCCGTCTGACGTTTGCGTCAGCACGATCACCTACGTGGACCGCAGCGCGATCGAGCGCGACATTCGCAACCTGAAATCGGCATTGCGCTCGGTGAAAGTGGAAGAGGGTTTTCTTCCTGTGGTGGCGCCCGCGAGCGCCATCTGGAACGGCGTCAACGAGTTTTATCCGACGGAACAGGCGTATATCTACGCGGTAGCCGAGGCGTTGCGCCTGGAATACCGAGCTATCTACGAATCGGGACTGGTGGTGCAGATTGACGATGCGGTGCTCGCCAACATGTACGACCATCTGGTGCAACAGAGTCCGGCGACGTATCGCAAATGGGCCAGTTTGCGCATCGAGGCGCTGAATCACGCGCTGCAGGGCATTCCTGAGGATCGCGTCCGGTATCATGTTTGCTTCGGCAGTTGGCACGTGCCGCATCTCGCCGATGCTCCGCTTGAGGAAATTCTCGATTTCATTCTCGCCGTGCGCGCCGGAGCGTATTCGATTGAAGCGGCCAATCCGCGGCACGAGCACGAATGGCGCGCGTGGGAATCGCGCAAACTACCCAAGGGAAAAATCCTGATTCCCGGCGTGGTAACGCACCACACTCTGACCGTGGAACATCCGCGAGTGGTAGCCGACCGCATCGTGCGCTTCGCTCGCATCGTCGGGCGCGAAAACGTGATTGCCGGAACGGACTGCGGCTTCGCGCAGGCGCAATTCATCGAGCGGGCGCAGCCGTCGGTAATGTGGGCGAAATTCGAAGCGCTGGCCGAAGGCGCGCGGCTTGCGTCCGCCGAACTCTGGAGCAAATCATCGAAGAGCGCGAAGCCAGCCAAACGCGCGAAACCTGGCAAACGTGATAAACCTGCGAAATCGGCTAAGCCCGTAAAGCGCCGCGCCCGCTCCTCCCGCCAGTAAGGTCCGCTTCCGTTTTTCGGAGGGCTCCATGCTCGCTTTTCGAGTGTGGAGCTTTCGGGCTGGCGTCCTCCGATTTCCAGAAAGGTTCGCGCGGCATTCACCGGTTTCGCAAGGTGCGTTACAAGCCTCTCGAAATTCGAGCTCCGCTTTTTGACCAAGTGCGATTGCAAACACGCCGATGCGGCGCGCACTGTGTGGCAGAATCGCCTGGGTGGCGTCCTAAAGTTCGCCCGACGCGCTGCCGATACCCCAAATAGGAAGCGCATAGCACTGCAAGCCGCGCTGCCTTGAAAGTTGGCGAAATGAGCGGCATAAGCGACTTGATTGTGGACGACCCATCAACGATGCGGAAGCTCGTGGAGCGTTCCCTTCGGGGAGCGGGCGTTCCGCTGACGACAGGGCGGGTATGATCGCCAGGGTCAAAGGAATTTTGATTCGTACGGTGGTGCCCTGGCCGGCTGTGGACTGCACGTCAACTGTTCCGCCAATTTTCTCGACGTTGGTCTTCACCACATCCATTCCCACGCCGCGGCCGGAAACATTGGTGACTTTCTGCGCGGTGGAAAATCCTGGCAGGAAAATCAGGTTGTAAATTTCGCGATCGGACAGGCGCGGCGCCTGCTCCGCGGTCACCAGACCGCGTTCGACGGCCTTTTGGCGAATGCGTTCGCGGTTCAAGCCGGCGCCGTCGTCACTAATCTCGATATTGACTTGCCCGCCCTCGTGGAAGGCGCGCAAGGTTAAGCGTCCAGCCCTGTCCTTTCCTGCTTTGGTGCGTTCGTCGGGCAGTTCGATGCCGTGGTCGACGGAGTTGCGCACCAGATGCGTCAACGGGTCCTTAATGGACTCGATGATCGTTTTGTCGAGTTCGGTCTCCTTGCCTTCCATTTCGATGCGCACTTCTTTCCCGCAGCTTAGAGCCACATCGCGGACGGTGTGCGGAAACTGACTCCAGATGTTGCCGATCGGCTGCATGCGCGTCTTCATTACCTGTTCCTGCAGCTCGGTGGCGATCAGGTTCATCCGTTGCGAGACGCCCTGCAATTAGGCATCTTCCAGCGTATTCGAAAATTGAAGCAGTTGGTTGCAGGCCAGCACCAACTCGCCCACTAGCGTCATCAAATTGTCCAACAGATTCACACCGACTCGGACGGTTTCCATCGGCGCTGATCCCCCGGTGGCCGCGTCTATCTTCGCCACCACGTTGGCGGAAGCTTCCGTCGATCCTGCGTGCGTCCGGTTGTCTGGTGATGCTGCCGGCGCTTCGGGCGGAGCAGCGGCGCGAGTTTCGGAGGTCTCCAATTTCGATTGGCCGTTGCTCGATGCGGCTGGCGGCTGCGCGGCGGTCTCGCTGGGTGGCGGCGCCGCGGTTTCGGCCGGAGGATCGAGCGGCTTAGCAGGTACGGGAACGGCGGTGATGGCCGGGGCGGACGCTGCAGTTCCGCGAGAAGCTCCATTTTGCAGGCGGGTTAGCGTCTGAAGCAGTTCGGGGTAATCGGATTGGCCGTCGTGCCGCTGTTCTGAATTTCAGACAGCATCGCGCGAATTGAGTCCACCATGCCGAGCAGTCCCGTGGTGATCTCGGGGTTGAGTTGCAAGCGTCCGTCTCGCAAAAGGGTGAGCAGGTTTTCTCCCGCGTGCGCTACTTTTTCGAGTTTATTGAAACCCAGGAACCCGCACGTGCCCTTAATGGTGTGAATTGTCCGGAAGATTCCCGCCACCGCATCGGCGTCGTTGGGATTTTTCTCCAAGCCGACCAAGTCGCGGTCCAGGCGGTCCAAATTTTCGCGGCTCTCGATTAGAAAAACTTTGACGATGTCGTCTTCGATCATCACCAGTCCCGTTCAGAATGGGAATGACTCCCAAAATCGGCCCAGCCGCTCACCCAAAACTCAACGGCGGGCCTTCGAAATTTGCGGCGGGTGTCGCTCGGCATATTCGCAAAGTCCCCGCGCGGTTGCGGTTAACGTTTGCTTGTCTCTGTATCGTCCAATTCGAGTACACGCCTTAGTCGCTTTGAAACAAGTCTCGAACGGTAAGCTAACCGAAGCAAAGCTTTTCCGCGCACGTGCGTGGCCAGATCGCAAAGTTGAAAAGCTCCAGTGAATCTTACGCGGAGGGACTGCAGGCATGATTTGTGGAGCTAGAGATGGTCGCTGACGTCTCCGTGGTAATCGGCAGGTGGACCGCCCCTCGGTGTGCTGCCGTTTACACGGCCCATCTAGCTTGATCTCAGGAACGGAATCGGCATGATTTCATTCTGGTTCAACGTCTCAACAGGAGCCAATCGAATGGCGGAAAGCCTCGCGTCGCCGGGATGCGTTTGTCGAAACCGTTTTTTGCGCAGGGCCGTCCAATGCGCAGTTGGATAAATCGAGGCACAATCTGCTCTCGGTGCAGGGATTCCGCGAAAAACTACTTGCTGGAAACTTGTGCGCACAGGTGTAGAATTTTGCGGCTCGACAATCATCCGAAACCGGCCGGGGGGAGCTTTCGGACTGCCGGGCGAGTGACCCGCTCCGCAGCGGACCGTCAAAACGGTTCGGGAGATGGGATTCAAGGAGCGTCCATGAGAAAGACGAAGGGAATGAGTTCTTGGCTGACGCGCGGCATCGGCGTGGGGATCGCCGTGTGCGCGCTGGTGGCGGTAATGGCATCCGTGCGAGTGCCCAAAGTATCGGCGGACCAGGGGAACCCGGATGTATTGGGGATGGTGTTCGACGGCCACTCGGTGTCGAACGTGGAAAACTCGATCAAGTTCTACAAGATTCTCGGGTTCACGGTGGTGCAAAAGCCAAGCGGCTTCAAAGTGGACAAGAGCTTGAACAAGCTGGAAGGCCTGCCGGCGGACACGAAATCGCGGACGGCGGTTCTGGAGGTGCAAAGCTCGGTGTCTCAGACACCGTGGCGCTTGTACCTGCACGAGTACAAAGGAATCCCGCAGAAGAACTATAGCGACCTGGACTCCGGCGCGCTGGGCGCAGGCCATATGGATCTGACGGTGATGGATGATTGCAACATCGTAATGAACAAGGAAAAGGCAGCAGGACTGTTGAAAGTTCCGGACATTCCGATGATGCGCAATGGTGGCGGCGTTGGCAAGGACGGAGTCCGCCGTTTCTCCTTCATCCAAGACCCGGACGGTTGGTATATCGAGCTGTTTGCTTTGCCGACCCCGGCTCCTGGCGTCCGGCCGGATGCAGGCAAACTTTCGAACTCCACGGCCACGATGGCGAATATGAACCGTCTGGGGTATCAGATGGGCTTCAATCATATCGGCTTGAACGTGAGCGAAGCCGCGGCGGAACGGAAGTTTTACGACGGGATTCTGGGCGGCGATTATCCGGCGATTCCGAAGCCCGGCGCCGGAGGAGGACCGATGCGCGGAATGGTGATGCTCAACGGCTGGTTCCCGCAGGCTCCCACGGACGGAATGGTTCGTCTGGAAATTTTGGGCGCTGGCAACAATGCCGGGAAAACTGGTCCGGACGAGAAGCTTTCCGACATCAACGTGAACTACCTGGCATTCCAGGTGAAGGACATCGACAAAGTCTACAAGCAGACGACGCAGGACGGGGCCACGACGGTTAGCGACGGTGGCGTCATCAAGGTGAAGGGCGGACGCGCCGTGATGTTGAAGGACCCGAATGGCTTGGGATACGTGGAGCTTTGGGAGCCTTCGAAGTAGCATTTCGGCAGCGTAGATTCACCAGCTTGGGCGCCGCTCGGGAATTCGCTTCCGGGCGGCGCTTTTGTTTTGCAGCGCGATTGTGATCGGATAAACGCCGCGCACGCTGTTGCAGAGATAGATTGCGTCGGCGCGATCCAGATCTGTGCGTTTGAGGATTGCCTCGCGGCAATTTTTCCGGGTTTTCAGCAGGTGCGCGCGGAAAACGCCCGAAAGCAATCCGCAGGTCACCGGCGGGGTGAGCCACACGCCATTTTTCACCACGAATACGTTGTGAATCGCGCCTTCCGTTAGTTCGCATCGTTCGTTGAAAAAAAGCACGTCGTCGAGCCCGCGGTGGCGCGCGACCGCTAATACTTCGTCGTACATTTCGCGATGAGTGGTCTTGTGATAGAGAAAGCGATCGGCGCGGGAAACTGTTCGCTTCGAAATGCCGACGCGCCCAAAGCGCTGCGATTCGTATTCACTGTGGGTGATTTCGATGGTCCCGTCGCTCGCGAGGGTCATGCGCGCTCGCCGCGCGCCTTTGGGGAATTTCATGGCTGCTCTTTGCAATGCCGCTGCGGCATCCGGGGAGCTAAAATTAAAATTCCAATATTTGGCCGAATCGCGCAGGCGAGCTAAATGTTCGCGCAGGAATCGGTAACCGCGATCCCAGTAAAAAGTTTCGATGAGCTTGAATTCCGGCTCGCTTTGCAGCAAAAAAGCAGCTTTCCAATGGCACTCGTCCCATTCATTGGCCGGAGACGAATCATGAGTGATTCCGCCGCCAACTCCCATCACTCCGCGCCGGTGGCTAAGCGACACGGTGCGAATTGCGACGTTAAATTGCGCACGGCCTCGGCCGAAGTACCCGATGCTGCCGGTGTAAATGCCGCGCGGCGCATTTTCGAGAGCGGCGATAATTTCCATGGCGCGAATTTTCGGAGCGCCGGTTACCGAGCCGGAGGGAAATAGCGCGCGCACCACGGACTCGGCGGTGCAGCCTTTGGCCAACTTGCCCTTTACTGTGGAAGTCATCTGCCAGACAGAAAAGTAGCGTTCCACGTCGAAAAGACTGGTGGTTTTTACCGAGCCGGCGCGGCAGATGCGGCCTAGATCGTTGCGCATCAGGTCGACAATCATCACGTTTTCCGCGCGATTTTTTTCGCTGGCGCGGAGCTGTTCTCCCGCAGCCATATCGTCTTGAAGAAGTGTGCCGCGCGGCGCGGTCCCTTTCATCGGCCGGACGAAAATGTTTCCGCCTTCAATTTCGAAAAACATTTCGGGCGAGAGCGAGACGATCTGCTCGGAGCCGGTATTCACGAAAGCGGCGTACGGCGCGGGATGCCTGCGGAACAGCGAGGTAAACAGATCCCACGCGTCCAGATTGGCGCGGAATCGGACTCGGGTGGTGAAGTTGATCTGATAGACGTCGCCGGCTTCGATATAGCGGCGAATGGCAGCTAGCTTCCGAAAATATTGCTCGCGTGTGATGGCGAGTTTGGAGCTGTGAATTAACGGCGCCTCAGTATCCTGCGAGATACCAAGGCTGGGAAGGATTTCGCAGCGATCGTAGAGTCCGAACCAGGCGAGCGGCGCATGGGACTTGCGCAGGAAATGCCGCAGATGCGGCTCCAGGGCGAATCCCGCCTCGTACTGCAGGATGCCGGCCGCTTCGCCGCCGGACTGGCGATGGTGTTCGACGGTGCGAAGAACGTCGTGCAGCGATTGCGGATCCGATGCGACCAGGACGCTTTGTGGATTGCTGTAGGCGCGCCAAGTTGCGCCGTCGCGAAGGACGACGAAACCAGGGCGACCGGCCAAGGCGTTGAGCGATGAATTGTGATTGATGATGTGAGAACGGCGATTGGCGGATGGCGAACGGTGGTTGGGCAGCGTCATGCGAATGAACAGGTTGGCAGATTAGAACTTGCGCGACCAAGTTTTGGGCCAGCGCTCCACGACCACCTTTTTTTGAGTGAAGAACTCGATGGCATCTCTTCCTTGTCCGTGAAGATCTCCGAAGAAGCTGCCGCGGGCGCCGCTGAAAGGGAAGTGCGCCATCGGTGCGGCTACACCCACGTTGATGCCCACGTTGCCAACCTCCGCTTCGTAGCGAAACTTGCGCGCGCTTGATCCATCGGAGGTAAACAGAGATGCCATATTGCCGTATTCTCCGGAGTTCACAAACGCAATCGCTTCTTCAATCGTATCGGCGTGATGGATAGAGAGAACTGGTCCGAAAATTTCAGTCCGAGCGATTTCGCTCGACATGGGAAGATCTTGAAGGACTGTCGGACGTACGAACGAACCTGCCTGGCAACTTGGGATTTTGGCGTTTCGGCCGTCCACCAGCAGCGTGGCGCCGTCACTCACCGCTTTACCGATCAATCCCTCAATGCGGGCTTTGCTCTCGGGCGTAATCACGGGCCCCATTTCAACGCCTTCTTCCAAACCAAAGCCGGTAATCCGCGACTCCGCCTTGTGCCTCATGGCTGTGCCGAAAGGCTTGGAAGCTTCTCCCACCGCGATCGCTACCGACGCCGCGAGGCATCGTTGGCCCGCGCAACCGAATGCACTGTCCGCAACAATCTCAGACGCAGTGTTGAAATCTGCGTCGGGGAGAACGACGACGGGATTTTTAGCGCCGCCTTGGCACTGCACACGTTTTCCCGCGGCGGCGGCACGCGAATACACGTAGCGCGCCGTGGCACTCGAACCAACGAAGCTTACGGCCCGGACTTCGGGATGTTCGAGGATGGCATCGACCGCCTCTCGTCCTCCATTCACAAGATTGAGGACGCCGGGTGGAAGTCCCAAGGTGTCGATCAGCGCGAAGACCTTCTGCATCGTGAACGGAACTCGCTCGGAGGGTTTCAACACGACCGTGTTGCCGCACGCGAGGGCGTAGGGCATAAACCAGAAAGGGATCATCGCGGGAAAATTGAAGGGCGCAATGATCGCGCAGATTCCGATCGGCTGCCGAATCATGATTTCGTCGATTCCAGCAGCAACGTCCTCCGAGTTGTAGCCCTGGATTAACGAGGGCGTTCCGCACGCCACTTCCACGTTTTCGATGGCGCGCAGAAGTTCGCCGCGGGACTCGGACACCGTCTTGCCGCACTCGATCGTGATGATCCGCGAGAGTTCTTCGGCGTTTTGCTTAAGCAGTTCGCGCAACTTGAAAAGAAAACCGATGCGCTCGCCAACGGGAACTCGTCGCCAATTCGGAACGGCCTGGGCAGCTGCGCGTACTGCGGCGACCACTTCGGAAGCCGGTGAAATGGGCGTCTCGCCGAGCAATTCTCCCGTTGCGGGATTGCGGACGGGAAATCGATTGGTGGCCTGAGAATCTTTCCAGCCTCCCACGTAGTTTCGGACGGGGCTCCATGTCCGTGTCATGGTCAAGCGACCTCACCTCCACGCGATTTCGCACCAACGAATTGCAATCTGCCGCGCTGTACTTAACTTAACCTAATAAAGGCGGTATCTCCTGCCGACTCCGCCGTCAGCCGTCAGAAAGCGACAGCGAGCTGAACAGTATGACATTGCGGGAGTTGTTTCCACCCATTGTGAGATTTGGATCGACGCGAAATCAAGTGCCAGGTTTTTGAGGCGTGCAGAAGCAATCGTGCCGCTGGGTTCAGTGGGCGGGAATCTGAAAGTGAACAGCGCCGGTGTATCGCGAATTATGGCGATGGATTCTCGGGGCGAGCGGCAAGCTCACATTAAGTGCCGAGCAGGTTCATCTGCAGCTTCGCATAGCCGTGTTCGCATGCCCAAAGATCGAGAGGAATCGTGGCGAGTTCGTCGACGACGGGGATGGCCAGTCCGAGCTTCGTTAAATCGACCGTCTTGAGATAGGTGTGGCAGGAGTCGCAGACGTCCACACGAACGTGGGCGATTTCCGGCGCCGCGTAGAAGCCCATTTGCGGCTCGCGCTCCTCGCCGCACGAGGGGCAGTAAATTCGACGGAAAGCCCACTCGTGCGCGCACAACATGCAGACGAGCGATTTCTTGCCGCCGTCTCCTTCCGGACGCAGCACGCCGACGATGGGATTGCTGCCGCACATGGGGCACGCCGAGGGAGTTCCGTCGAGCTGCACAGGCTGGATGAGAGCGGCCAAGAACTCTGCGAATGGCTGCAGGAAAAGCCATGCCAGCAGACCTTGCGCCGTTGAATCGTTGAAATCACCCGATTGTTGTTCCGCGTCTTCTGATGCGGAGGACCTCAAGCCTCCCGACAGGAAATCATTGATTGCGAGCAGCTGCGCTTCCGGACGCGCGCGGGCCAGTTGCGCGGCAGCGTGGGCCAGACGTTCGGGAGCAAATTGCCTAACCTGCGCGGCGAATTCGGCGAATTTCGGGAGGAGAAGCGGATTGAATAGTTGCTCGCGCAACGGCAGGTATTCCGCGGGTTGCATAGGAGAATTGGCGATAACTTTTGCAGCGCCGGCGGACAAGCTGCGCTGCAGTTCCGCCACACGGGCGTAGAAGCGCAGACCCTCGGCGGCGAACGGATAGGAGGAGATCAGTTCGTTGGCGCGGTGGATGCGCCGGTCCCATTGGCCCTGTGTTGCTGTCTGCGTCATCGCTGCGATGGTTGACCTGGATTGGAAGAGGCGCCGCCTTCCACTTGATCGTACCAGCTTCGGTGGAAAGTGCGGGCCCATGCGCGAGTGACGGTTCCATGAACCATGGCGCCGAAACTGCCCTCCTCGAGAAAGACGCTCATGTACACGTGGATCATGAACAGGCCGATGGTGACGAGAGCGAAGCTAGCGTGGACCAGCACGGCGGCGTAGCGCAGAAAGCGAAGACTCCAGGGAAGCGATTCGGTGAACCACAGCACCAGGCCGGAAAGCAGCATCAGGATGGTGCTGTAAAACATGCCCCAGGAGAAAAGCTTTTGGCCGTAGTTGAAGCGGCCGGTGGGGGGAAGCTGGTCGTCCTGATTGCGAATGTAATGCGAAATGGAATGCCACCAGACGCGGTCGTTGGCGTCCACGTGCATGTCGCCGATCCACTGAAAAAACATCCAGAAAAACGAGACGGTAAAAAGCAGCCCGATCCACGGATGCCAGAAACGGGCGACAAATCCTCCGCCGACAACCGCGGCGAGCCAGAAGAGATACGGCGACCAGAAGGCCAAACCTGTGATCAGGAGATAGATATAAGCGAGAGCTCCGAGCCAATGATTCATGCGCTCGGCAAGGGTGTAGCGCGGGACGAGCTGTTCGCTTCCCGCTGCGCCCGATCGGACAACCGCGTCGCTGGTCATGGCCGCCTCGCGATTTTGACGCTACTTCTTGGTGTCATCTTCTTCCTTCTTCGGGCCGAAGCGCATGTAATGCCAGGCGAGGCCCACCAGGCCGCCCACCATGGCCAGGTTGCCGATCCACTTCAGCGGGCCTTTCCACAAACGCACGCTGATCGGTACGTGCGGATCTTTCGGAAGGCCGCCGTAAATTTCGGGGTTCGTCGCGTCGTGAAGGACGTAAATCACGTGCGTTCCACCAACGCCCGGAGGGTCGTACACGCCCGCGTCCGGATAGCCGGAATTCTCGCGCAGTTGCGCGGCGCGTGTTTCGGCCAGTGCAGTCATTTCCGGCTTAGTGCCAAAATGCAAGCAGCCAGTGGGACACGCCTTGATGCACGCGGGCTCGAGGCCCACCGATACGCGATCGTTGCAGAGCGTGCATTTGAAAACTTTGTGCGCCGCCGGACTGAATTTCGGGATGTTGAATGGGCAGCCGGTAATGCAGTAGCCGCAGCCGATGCAATGCGCTTCCTGAAAATCGACGATGCCGTTTTTGTATTGGACGATGGCGCCATCCGCGGGGCACGCCGCCAGGCAGCCGGGATCTTCGCAGTGCATACACTGATCTTTGCGCATCAGCAGCATCAGGCTGCCGTCCTCGCGCTCGTGCTCGTTGAACTTAATCAGGTTCCAGTAATTCCACTGCGTCTCCGGCATCGTTTGGTACGTGTTGTCGAAGTGCGTTTCGCTGAATGTGTAGCCGTTCCATTCGAGGCAGGCTACTTCGCAGGCCTTGCAGCCGATGCAGGTGGAGGTGTCCACCAGTTTGGCAACCTGGTATTCGCGGTTCAGTCCAGCGCCCGCTACAGTCCCGGTATGTCCTGAAATCCTGACGAGTTCAGTGGAGGCTTGGCTCACGGTGCGCTCCCTACGCTTTCTCGACTTTCACGAGGAAGCCCTTCGATTCGGGTGTATGAGCATTCGGATCGGTGACGGTGGGAGTGAGCAGATTCGCTGGCGTTCGCGCGTCTTTTCCTTCGTCCTCGATGATCCCGCGGAAGCCCTGGTGAATCGGCAAGCCGATCTGATAGACCTTTTTTCCGTCGATCATCATCGGCTTGAGGCGGCGTGTGACGAACGCTTTGGCGATGTAGGTGCCCCGCGCGCTGATTACTTTGATTTTGTCGGTCGGTTGAATGCCTTTTTCGTCCGCGAGTTCGACGGGAATTTCGATGAAGGGCTCGGGAATCAGCTCGACGTTCATCGGATTATTTTTCGTCCAGTAGTGATACTGCTCGGTTAAGCGATAGGTGGTGCAGACGATGGCGTATTCGTCGGGTTCGCCAAATTTGTCGTAGGGAGTTTTGAATTTGGTCACCAACGGATTGTTCGACTGCTGTGGATGCAGGATGTTGGGCGTGGGGCTTTCGATCGGCTCGTAATGTTCGGGGAACGGGCCGTCAACAAGCACTCCGATAGGAGCGAATAGCCTGCCAACTCCTTCGGGATTCATGATGAAGGGGCCCAGGTGTTCTTTGGGATTGGAATCGGGCTTGAAGTCCGGAACATCGTTGCCGGCCCATGTGCCGGCAGCTTCATTCCACCAAATTTGCTTACGCTCCGAATCCCACGGCTTTCCTTCGAGGTCGCACGACGCGCGGTTATAGAGCACGCGGCGATTGGCGGGCCAGGACCAGGCCCAGTTTGGAAATATGCCCAAGCCTGACGGATCTTCGGTGCCGCGGCGCTGAATTTGCGCGCCAGCCTCGGTCCACATGCCGGAGTAAATCCAGTTGCCGCACATGGTGGTGCCGTCGTCCTGCAGCAAAGCGAATCCTGGCAACTGCTGGCCGGCTTTCACTACTACTTGACCGGTGGCGTCTTTCACGTCGGCAAGAGCCCTGCCGTTGAGTTCCATGGCCGCTTGCGCGAGCGGGGGATGCGAAGCGTCCGCGTAGGCCCAGCTCACGTTCAGAATCGGATCGGGGAATTTTCCGCCTTCTTTTTTGTAGAGATCGCGCACGCGCAGGAAAATCTGCGCGACGATATCTTGATCGAGCCGAGCTTCTCCCGGGGGCGGGACTGCCGCGTATTTCCAGGTGACCCAGCGCGCGGAGTTGGTCATGCTGCCGTCTTTTTCAGCGAAACCAGCGCAGGGCAGGCGGTAGACGGTGGTTTTAATGGTGCGCTGCTCGTCGGCAGTAATTTCCGGAGCGCGCCAAAATTCGCTGGTTTCATCGGGGTAAATTTCGCCGACTACCAGCCAATCGGCCTGTTTTAAGGCGTTGATGTTCTTGTTGGTGTCCGGGCCGATCATCACGCCATTCATGCCGAAAGCGAACAAGCCCTTTACCTTGCCGTAGTACATATCGTCCCAAATGTGCGTCCAGGAATAGTCGCGATCCGGTTTCGGCAGGTAATCGAAGGCGAAGTCATTTTGCTTGGTGGCTGCGTCGCCATAAAACGCTTTCATTAGCGACACGAAGAACTTCGGCGTGTTGGCCCAGTAGTTCATCGAATTCCACGGTGCGGGCTTGGAAGCTGTAGGCGTTGTGCGTTTCAAATAGGTAGCCAAGTCGGTGTCGGTGGGAATCGGTATTTTGAGATAGCCGGGCAGGCTGTCGTAGAGGCCGGCCATGTCCGTAGCGCCCTGGATGTTGGAATGGCCGCGCAGGGCATTGACGCCGCCGCCGGCGCGGCCCACGTTGCCGAGCATCAGCTGCAGCATCGCGGCGGTGCGGATGATTTGCGTTCCGAAGGTGTGTTGCGTCCAGCCGACGGCGTAGATGATCGTCGCCACTTTCTTCATGTCGCCATCTTTTCGGATGGACGTGAACAGGTCGGCAGCTTTCAGGAACTGAGCCGCCGGGATTCCAGTGATGCGCTCGACGGTTCCCGGCGTATAGCGCGAATACTGCTGCCTCAGCAGTTGATAGACGCAACGCGGATGCTGGAGCGTTAGATCGTAGGCGGTATTTGGCGGAAGCAGCACAGCGGCAGCGGGAGCGCCCGCGTGCGCGCTTTTTGATGAAGCGGCCGGGGGATGATCGCCGTGGGAAGCTGCAGAATGAGCCGCGGAGACTGCGGCGGCGGATTTGCCGCCCATGTCGCCGCCTTGCTCGTAGTTCCACGTCGATTTGTCGTACGTGTGCGCGGTGGAATCAAACCCCGAGAAGAGGCCATCCAGCGGCAGTTCGAAGCCTTCCTTCACGATAAACGCCGCGTTGGTGTAGTTGACCAGATACTCTTTGGCGATGCGGTTGTTTTCGATGGCGTAGCGGATCACGCCGCCGAGGAAGGCGATATCGGAGCCGGCGCGGATCTGCACGAAGAGATCGGCGGTTGCGGACGTGCGGGTAAAGCGCGGGTCCACGGAAATAAGTTTCGCGTTGCGATTGCGCTTGGCTTCCATGGCCCACTTGAATCCGCAGGGATGGTTCTCGGCGGGATTGCCGCCCATGATCAACATCATGTCGGTATTCTTGATGTCGATCCAACCGTTGGTCATCGCCCCGCGTCCGAAAGTTGGTCCCAAACTTGAGACCGTGGGGCCGTGTCAAACACGGGCTTGGTTTTCGAGATAAACCAAGCCCATCGCCCTCATGGCTTTAATCACCAGGTAATTGAACTCGTTGGTGTCCGTGCAGCCGCCGATGAAGGAGATTCCCTCACAACGGTTCACAGTGCGGCCATTGGAGTCTTTGTCGACGAAAGTGGCATCGCGTGTTTTTTTAGTCCAGTTGGCGATTTCGTCGAGTGCTTGGTCCCAGGAAATATCTTCCCAATCGGTGCCGCCGGGCCGGCGGACTTGCGGCTTGGTCAAGCGGCGCGGGTTGAGCATATCCTGCTCAAGGGAGGAGCCTTTTGGGCAAAGGGTACCGCGGTTCGTAGGATGGTCGGGATCGCCTTCGACGTGAACGACTTGCGGCGTCACGTTTTTGGCGCCGCCACCAATGGTGTAGATCAGCACGCCACAGCCCACCGCGCAATAGGGGCATGTGGAACGCGTCTCACGGGCACGGGCGATTTTTAGCTCTTTGAGCTGCGCGTAGGCTGGCTTGAGGTCGAATCCGAAGACGGTAGCGGCTGCGCCGCCGATGGCCGCTACCCTAAAAAAATCTCTGCGCGTGGTTTGCATCGCCGGGTGTCTCCTCAGCGCCGGATTCTACAGCGGGCAATGGTTGGTCCGCTGGTGTGCACGAACCCAATTCGGTCGGTCGCCAATCCCTGCGCTCGGGTGCTTTCGCTGATGACGGGTCCTTCTGCGCTGCTATTTAGTCCCCGAGCCCCGCCTTTGTCAAGCCGTGGGCGGGCCACGAGATTAGCCGTTCCGGCTCACGGCACAATTGTTAAGACAGCGCCACGCGACAAAAGGGGCTTCGGAACTACTCGGACACTTGGACGGGAAAACAAATCTGCGGATATACGCTCACGTCGAACCCGAGGATTTCCGGGAACCGTTGAACTAGCGGGCATCGCAGTTGTTGCGAGTCGGCGCAAGCGATCTTGCCGTTCAGTTGGAACCAAATGGTCGGTTTTGGTGGTTCCGGCAGGGCACGATTTATTGAATTAAAAGAGGTTGGAGCCGAGGCCCGGACTTGAACCGGGGACCTGCCGATTACGAATTCTTTAGAATCGCGCGACGCGCTAGAATTCCAACCGCTTAGCGTCGTGTCGGCGAACTCGAAATAACGCGAAACGATACTAATCGTCAGTTACAGGACACCTTGCAGGACAGTTGAAGGGCGGTCACTCGATCTGTGATCGACAACCCAAAATTTAGCAACGATCTAAAAACACGTTAAAAGTTATTCCAAAAAAAAGTGAAAATGTCGGTTGACGTTTTTGTGACTTTCGGCTTCTAATGTATTTGTACGGTACGCCGGCCGCGCGAAAGCGAAATCAGGCGACTTCCTTGCAGGAGACGTAACAGCCTTGTCTCTACGCGATTCTTCCATCATCGTTCTTGAAGTCGGCGCTCGTCGCACACTCATCAGCCGAGAAGCGGCGCAAGGCCGCGCACAGGACGGACTCGGCGTGTTCGACGGCAACGTAAAGATTCACCGAAGCCTCGAGCGCACAGCAATTCCAGACGCAAACGGGCGTTGCCGGTATTGTAACGAAGGCGCGTGCAGGCCGCTGCGTGTCTCGCACATGACATCGAGAGCGGCTTCGCGTAGGGCAAGCGATCCGTGGAAAGTAATGCGAGTCAAAGCTAACCGCCGCGGCCGGAAACGGAACCTCACCGCGTCGATTGAGCGCGAACTTAATCCGAGGCGAATCGCCGCCGAGCTTCGCGAACTATCAAGCGAGCCGCCGCTTACAGGTGCTTTCTTTGAGAAATTCACCGACCCGGACAAATTGGTTCGTCAGCTCGAACTTGAGAAAAATACAGCCTTCGTCAGTGGCGGTCCCACCGAGGCCGCGAAGTTGGACCTGGAGGGCAAAAAACTATTCGTTGGGATACTCGGTAGGTTGGAGACGCAACCCGGTTACGCCCGACACATCGCGGAGTACGTCGCCAAGCTTCGCCGAGTAGTTTTCCCTTTGGCGCATTTAGAACTCGAAGAGCTTAAGCAGATCGTTGGCCCGGGCCAGGAGAGCGCGCGGCGGTTGCAAGTGTTCTTGGATGACATCACAGACCAAGCTGCGGAGTTTATGGTCGCACGCGACAAAGCTTTCGCTGATCTCCGGGTGCGACGAAATCTCAAGAACCGCAACGATCTTGATAGGCGTTTAAAAAACAGCCAGTAGATCATATCTGGTTTTTCGGAAATTCGGCCGCCATGGGGAGTGCCCCGCTGGCGGCTTTTTCTTTGCCCTGTTCTAAATTAAGGACGCCAATAATATGGATCACAAGAAGCTTCGGCAAGAACGAATCGACGCAGACCTGTCGCTCGCGGTCGTTGCCATAACTCTTGGACGAACAAAACAATGGCTGTGGAAGGTCGAGTGCGGGCAAATCGACCTGGACGCGGGGGTAGGACGTAAAATCAGAGAAGCAATAGCGCGGCTTCGATCGCTGCAAGTGGGTGCCAGGGAATCGTTCAAATTGTCCGGCCTGACACTTCCAGCCGCACGGAACCGTCGGGCGCCCGACATTATCGGTAGATCGATTTTGAGAATCTCAAAATAGCAACACCCTCACACATAAAACCATGCCTAGAAATCGAATGTTAAAGCGCGAATTCTTTCGCGACGAAAAGATCGCGTCGCTATCGCTCGGCGCTCGCCTTCTCTTCCAATCTCTGTGGTGTGAGGCCGACGATACCGGCAACGGACGGGCGCACGCACGACTTCTCAAGGCGGAGGGGTTTCCGTACGACGAATTTACAGCGAACCAAGTCGAAGAATGGCTCCAAGAAATCGTCACGCTGAAAATGGTTCGCCTCTACGAAGTCGGTGGCGCCAGGTATTACGGTGTCGTCAATTTTCTCCGGCACCAGACGATTGACCGGCCGTCGAAGTTTCGGTATCCAGCTCCACCACCGCTCGCCGAACACTCTCCGAAGGCTCGCCGAACACTCGACGAGTACTCGGCGATGAAAGAAAAAGGAAAAGGAAAAGAAAAAGGAAAAGAAAAAGAAAAAGGCAACGAAGAGAAAGGCTATGCCGCAAAACCCGCGGCTTTTGTTGTTCCTGATTGGGTTCCGGGAAAAGAGTGGGACGACTGGATCGAAATGCGCGAGGGAATACGAAAGAAGCCGAGCAAGGGGGCTCTGGAAATTGCCATCAAGAAGCTCGACGGACTTCGGAAGCAGGGACACGATCCAAAACTCGTTTTAAATAATTCTACGTTGAACGGATGGGCCGGGTTGTTCCCACCGAAAAAAGACGCGTCTGAACGCAGCGGCTCAGACGAATCCAGCATTCCGACGGTAGAAGACAACCGGCCGCCGGACTGGGAACAGCAGCAGCAACGGCTTCGGGAAGAGCGGGCACGGAAAGAGACGCAAAAGACTGCTCTGGTAAGCGCATCGTAGGCGCACATATTTGTAAGTGCTGTACTTTAAGTGCCGAATCGTAAAAATGAACAACTCAAAAAACAAACGCTTAAAAAGTGGCGCCTGGTTGTGGCTAAAGAGGGGCCAGGTTCCGCGCGACGCCGAAGACGTGCGACTCGGTATTAATCGAATCGCCGCTGATCTTGCCGACGAGTTCGCCGGCGTCGGCAAAGAGCTGACGCCGTCACAGTTGGTGCTTATCGACCGTGCTTCTGCGCTGCTAGGCTTCTGCAAGCTCGTAGAACGGGCCGCGATGCGCGAGGGCGTGATTGTGACGGACGAACTTGGCAAGCCGCGACTTTCGCCCGGATTGTCCGGCTTTTACGTGGCCGCGTCAAACGCTGTCAGTAGGACCATGAAAACACTCGCCGACATCAGCCCTAACCGAGAAATTGGTAACAAGCCGCTCAACTTGGCCGCGTACCTAAAATCCAAGGACCAGGCGCTGAAGCAGTAAAACGTGAACAGCCAATCCGCTAACGGCTGGTCACTCGTAAGTCACTGAAAACAAAGCCATGAAAACACACGCTGTCCCAGAGGTGTCCTTAAACGTCGGTTTTTACGAGATTATCGACGCGACGGAGTTGGCGAAGCGCTGGCGAGTGCCGGTGTCGTGGGTCCAAAACCGGACGCGCGCCAGAACTCCCAAGGCCGAGCGCATTCCCTGTGTCCGGCTCGGTCACTACGTCCGCTTTGAATGGGGGTCTAGGCCACTTGCGGACTGGTTTGCGGGGCAGAGATGCCGATGAACGAGGTTTGCATCGACTTCGAGACAATCTGCTCAGACCCACAGCTCGTTGGCGAGCCAATTTCGAAGCAGTGGGCAACGTTCTATCGGGCCATTGAAGGCTTACCGCTCGACGAAGAGGGAATCGAGATTTTCCGGGCGTGCACCGGCCGTGATCGCTATGAACCCAGAATCTTCAACGAGGTCACGGCCATTGTCGGCCGTCGAGCCGAGAAAACTTCGACCGGCTTGAAATACCTGCTGTGGAAAAGCCTGACGACGCCAGCTTGGTTTCAGAAACACAAGGGCACGCTCAGAATTCCGATCATCGCGCAAGATCTTCGTGTCGCGAAAGACATCAAACGCGCCGCGGAAGCACTACTGCTCGGCTCGCCACTGCTTAGGAACGAGGTCGATGAGGTTCTTACGTCGGAGATTCAACTTCGAAATGGAATTAGCCTGACGTGTTATCCGGCGACCTGGCGCAGCACGCGCGGCCTGACTTGTCCCGCAGCGCTGCTCGACGAACTGGCCTTCGTGACGATCGAAGGCGCGTCGGATGTTGAACTTGTCCGGCAGGTCCGGCCGACGATGATTCGGTTCGGTGAAACGCGCCGACTGATTAAGTTAACGACGCCGTGGATTAAGGGCGGCTTGGTGTATGACGAATTTTCGCACCGAGACGAGCGTCCCGATTTACTTGTCTGGCAAGCCTCAACGACGTTCATGACTCCGCGCGTTTCGGTGGAACTGCTCGAAAAAGAACGTGTAGCAGACCCGGCATACTTCGCTCGCGAGTACGAGGCCCAGTTCACCGATGACACCGAGGCGTTTTTGCCGGGAGCCGATATTGACTTTGCGGTCCGCAAGGGTGTTCGAGAGGTTCCGTTCAGCGAATCACTCAAGGGCCAATATTTCGCGGCGATCGATGCTTCGTCGCTTACGGGTCGAGACCGCTTCGTCTTCGGTATCGGCCATCGTGCGTCGCGGGGGAATTCTGGCGTAGGGTTTTCTGTCGATTTGCTGCGAGGTTGGACGCGCGATACGGTTCCGGCCGTCTGCGATGAAGTCGCGAGCACGGCGAAGGCCTACGGCATTAGAACGATCACCGCCGATCAGCACGGCTTTCATTTTCTACGCGAGCTAATGAAGCAGCGCGGCGTTGAGATGGAGCAATTGCCCTTCACCGTCAGAAGCAAGTCCGAGATTTTCTTCGATCTCAAAGTCTCGCTCGGACAGGGCCGAGTTCAACTGCTCGATCAGGCCGAAAGCTTGCGCGAGCTTCGTATTTTACAGTCACGGCGAACGTCGGGCGGGAATTACGCCATCGCGGCGCCGCGCAACATGCATGACGACTATTGCTGCTTACTCGCCCTGCTCGCGCATCGTGCACAGCACGGCGGGTCAAGTTCATTCACCGGATTCTTGGCGGTCGGCGGGAAATCTGGTGTCCAGGTCATTCACGCAAACGACAACTCGGACCTTCCGCCCGGTGTCGAAGTCGATCGGATCTGGTGGAGAAAATAACTATGGCACTCGGAAAAAACAAGCCGCTTAAAATCGCGGGCAAGTGCCGAAAGTGCGGCTGGACGGTCTTCGAGAATTGGCCGCATAAATGCCCGCCGCCAGCGCCAAAGAAGTAGCGAGGCACGCCATGACCGCAGCGCAAGAAATCGAGTTCCTGGAAAAACTTTATCGAATCGAGGTTCAAACGACGATGGATCGAGAAATAAATCGACTGGCGGAAAATGTTGTAGCCGAAATTCAGACGGCCATAGAGCGCGCCGGGTCTGACGACTTATCCGGCCTGATCTGTTTTTACTGCGGCGTAAGCGTTTCAGACGTGAAGCTTTCTAGGTGTAGCTGCTCGTTTCCAGAATCATTCGGCTGCGGCATCCGCGGCCGCATGGTTTGCGCCGACTGCGAACGCGCCCACAAACAAGTTGCCGATCATCTCGAAAAGATTTTCAGCACAGCTGTTGTGAATCGTGTCAACGGTCGCCGGTTTAAATTCTGGCACCAACTCAGCCGCGCGGTTCGCGCACTGGACGAAGATGCCGAAGTTACCACGCTTCCGTTATTTTGCGCACTCGCAGCGTGCGATGAATTCGAGGTCGAGAAGGCCCGGTTCCGTCATGAAGTTTTGAAGGCGTTTCAAGACGTTCGATTCCTCAATTTCCAGGGGCTCGCGAGAAATTTAGAGACCGAGGAATACGATTCGATGCTCCGCTCCGTGATCCGTAGCGGAATTTTCAGGTAATTCGAACGGTCTTTTCTTTAACGGCGCTCGCGGTTCGGATGCGCCGATTTTATCGATAGGAGAGAAACACATGTCGAATTCGGAAACAATTTCTACGACGGCCGTGCGTGATGCGGTGAGCGATTTTCCGTCCGCCGAGGGCGTGGCAAAGCTCCGCGATATAAAGAATCGCCTTGTAAGTTTGACCGAAAAGCGAGCTGCAGCAGCGCGAAGACTTCACCTGGCGCGCGAAAACTCTGGAGCGATCGAGGCGTTGGGCAACGATCCAACAAGGGCAATCAACGACGCCGCCACTGAGCTACGAAAAACCGAGAGCGAAATTCCCGATGCGAAAAACGAATTAGCTCGCACGTTTCTCGCCGAGACGGCGAAGTACGAATCAATACACGGGAATCTCTGGGCGAGCGTTTACAACGACCAAGTTCTCCCGCTGGCAAAGCGGTTTGCGGCAATCGCCGACGACTTTGATAAATCGATCGGCGAGCTTCAAAAGTTGTTGCAAGCCGACGATGGCGCACTCGCCGATCTCGCGGCCTTCGATGCGCGTATCGGAGATTGGAACAGAGTCGTCCGCGAGCTGTCCGGGCCACTTAATTCAGAAATCAACTCAGGACTGACGGCGCAGAAGTCCGTCGCCGACTCGCTTGATCGCGGTCACGGCCTCATCCACCGATTCGAAAAAACGCTTAAAAATTTGAGGGAGGCGCTATATCCGGCAGTGGCGCCCAAGGTTCAAAACGAAGACGAGTCTGTGAGACTGCGCGAAGACGCAGAAATTCTGCGGCGTGAAACCCTTCTAGCCACGGCGCACTCGCACGACGTAGAGGAGCGCAACGCCATCGAACGGCGCAGGAAGATTTAGCGACGCTTTTATTCGTGCGGGTAAAAGACGTTGAACTCGACCGCTCAAGCCTGAGCGGCTTTTTTCCTTTTTGGAGTAACCATGAGCGATGGAAGCAACCCAGCAGCCGACGCCGAAGCATTCGCCGAAGCGCTCGATTACGTTCTGTTGCTCGAACAGTTTGAAAGCCTTCGCGTCGAACTTGAAGTGGCGATCGCGTTTGAGGATCGAGAACTCGCGGAGGAAATCGCGCCGAAGCTCGCAGCGGCGAACAAAGCAATCCGCGCCGCGCACGCGCAATTTTTTCCAAGAGTCCAGGCTGAAATTGACGCACTGACTGGGAGGGTTAATTAAAATGTCAAGCATTCCAGGTCCGGTGATAAGGTTTTTGATCGATCAGCCCGGATTAGCCCAGGCGATCAATCCTGCCATGCAGCAGGTGAAGCAGCAGGCGCAGGCAGCTTCCCGATCGGTCGCCGAATCGTGGCGCGCCACGGCAGCGCAAATCCGGGCCGACATGGCGCGCGGAACTTTGTCCACCCGCGAGCTCGCGAATGCGCAGCGCGACCTTGTTTCCTCGCTACAAGGGCAACTTTCGTCGCTGCGCCAGCGTAGCGAAATTTCGACAAAAGAACTCGGCAACATGAAGGCCATGACGCTCGAACTCGAACGTCAAAAAAACGCGCTCAAGACTGGTGCTGGAATCGGAATCACCCGCGGCACGGAGCACGCGCTCTCACAAGTTGGCACGCAGAACATGTTGGGCATGACGCGTATGCTCGATGCTTTGGTGAATCGCTACTTCGGCGGTGCGGCCGGAGCAGCCGTCCGAACGCTTCGCGATACGGCTTATTATTCCTCGATGGCCGGTCAAGCTGGCGCGGAATCTGGTGGTAAAACAAGCTTGCTCGGAAAACTATTTACTCCGACGGGTCTTGGAGTTGCCGCCGGAGTCGGCGGGGTTCTTGCCGGAACTGCGGCGATTACCAAGATGGGTCTGGCAGGTGGCAAGCTCGCCGAAGAGCTTACAAACACGGCGACCAAAACTGGAATGACGGTCGAGAACTTAATTAAACTTCGTTCGGCCTCCGACATTCTCGGCGTAAATTTCGACAGAGTACAGACCGGGTTCAGAAAATTCTCGCAAGAGATTACCTTCGCGACCGCGGCAACGCTTCCAAACGCGAGCCAAAAGGCCAAAGAAGCTGCGGCAATATTCAAGGTTCTTGGCGTAGACGTGAAGAAAGCCGCCGCCGATCCGTTTTCGGCAATCCAGCAACTATCGCTCGCGCTGTCAAAACTGCCCGATGGGGCCGTCAAGACCGCAACGGCCGTGCAG
The DNA here is from genome assembly GCA_035534415.1 of Candidatus Dormiibacterota bacterium. Lineage (GTDB taxonomy): Bacteria > Acidobacteriota > Terriglobia > Acidiferrales > UBA7541 > Palsa-295. The sequence goes on from DATLSB010000150.1 coordinate 22,255, forward strand.
CTTTTCGGGCGCGGCGGCATGGAATTACTTCCAGTTCTGAATAATTTGCAAGGTTCGATTCGCGGCCTGGGCGGAGTAATTCACGATCTGTCGGCTTCCGTAGGCGGAGCTACTGGATCGGAAATTGCCATGAAACAGCAGACGGAGAAGTTTCGCCTTGAGCTTGAAAAACTGGAAGTGTCTCTCTCTCACGGTGTAATCCCGGCGCTGACAGCGATGGTGGGATGGGCGAACGACGCTGGCCGGATCATCAAGGCAACATTCGTGCCACTCGTGGAACTCCTTGAAGGGCATCCGGGGAAAACTTCCGCGGCGAAGCCGCAGAGTCGTGCCTTAAATCTTGGCGGCTTTCTAAACTACACGCAGGCTTCTGGAGATACCGCAAAAACCCAAGCCGACCTCGCGCGAATTGAAAGCACGACCGGAAAAGCCGCCAAAGATGCCGCTGGTAGAGTCAAGAAGCTTCGCGAAGAATTCCTGAAGTTTCACAAGGCGTTTACTGCGGGACACGCGCCGAATGTCGGCGGCATCCCCGGTTCTCGCAATCCAGAACTTCTCGGCGGCGGAACGCTGGAAGACGCCGTCAAGGCAGCCCGGAAAACTGCTAATGAAATCGCGAAGCAAAACAAAGCCCTCGTCGACGCGCAAAATAAAGCCGCCGAAGAGATTCAGCGGCAGATGGAGCATTACAAACGGAAAGCCGATTCTCTGTTTGGCGATTTACTTTCAGGTAACACGAAAAGCTTTTCAGGGAAATTCGAGAGCGATGTAGAAACTATCGTCACGAAGCGTTTCCGCGACAACTTCGACAAGACGATCGGCGGACTGCTTCAAAATCTCGACCAGTCGATCAACGGCAAGTCCGGCGGGTCTTCTTCAGGCGGCGGCATCGGCGGAATCTTCGGAAAGATTTTCGGCATCAATCTTGGACCGGGTGGAACTCCGGGGACGTTTTCAGGGCCGCTTGGCCTTGGAGGTCCGGGCGGAAAAAGCACCGTCGCGATTCAGGCCGGACAGACCGGCGTAACGACGCAGGTTATGTACGTCAACGCTGGAAGCGTCACTATCGGCGGCGCAGCGTCTTCGGGGCATGGCGGCGGAAGCTTTGGAATTCCTGGGGCTGGTGGTTCTGGCTTTCTTGGCGGCGCGGGCGGCGGCTTCGGGACTTTCTTTGGGAATCTCAATCCGTTCGGCGGCGGCAATTCGTTCTTTGGGAACTTGAGTCCGTTTGGCGGACGCACGAGCGCCGGAGGCGGCGCTACTAGCGGCGGTCTCGGTGGTATCTTCGGCGGCGGAGCCGGTCAAATACTTGGCGGACTTCTCGTCGGCGGTCTTGGAGCTTCTCATGGAAGCGTAACGTCTGAAGCGCTGGGAGCGTCTGGAACCGCGCAAGGTCTCGTAAAAGCCCTTGTGGCGACGGGCCATATAAGTCCTGCTCTTGCCGGGAAGCTTATTCCGGGCCTCGGCGGAGCCGGACTCGTTGCGTCGGGTCTTGCCGAAGGCGGTGGCGCGGGAGTCTTGTCTGATGTCGCTGGCGGCGCGCAAATCGGCGGAGCGGTTGGCGGTCCGGTAGGAGCGGCTATCGGCGCAGCCGTAGGAGCGATCGCCGGAGGAATCCGTGCCATCTTCGGCGGAGACTCTTGGAGTCGGAAAGTCGTGAACGCGATGAACCGTCAGGCAATCTATCTTCCACCTAGCGAGTCTTTTTCTTTCGCGTCAAACGGCTCGATTGCGAATACGCTTCAAACTGGCTTTGGAATGTCCGGGAACAGAGGCTCGACTTATGCACTGCCTTCCGGCACGCCGTTTTGGGCAAATCCCATTTATGGGCCTTTGAACAACTATCAGAAAGGCCAGCTCAATCAGTGGGAGTACGGCCTAAATCCCAACGAGCCTTTCTTCGGGGCCGGAGCGAGCGGAAACAATCCCGGAAACCCGTTCGTCGGAAACTTCAACGGCTGGCACGGACGAGCGTTTCCAACGCAGCCGGCCGTTCAAATCCATTTAAACCTACCTGGCTACGTAGACGCGAACTCCGCAGAAGCGGCCCTTGGTCCGATCAAGGAAAAGCTATCGCAGCTTGTCGCATCGACATTTCATCAAAACTCGTCCGGGATGGCGTATATGACTAGGCGGGTTACTGATCTGCCGTAAAATTCTCCTGGTCAGGCCAGTCGAGTTCCGGATTCGCATGGGCCGCGCGGCGCGCGACGGCGAGAATCTCAAAATACAACGAGTTTTCCGCGCGTACATGAAGCGAGTTGCGGCGGAAAAACGCTGGTCTCTCCACCAGCAGCAGGAACGCAGCTCGCATGACGCCGGCGTCGTATGTACCTCCGTGCCTCGTAACACGGAACGGGAACGGCGCCGGTGGAAAAAACGGTCCGTGAGACTCGCCCTCATGGACCGTTTTTATTTTTGATTGGAGGTATTCGATTGAAAGCTTCCGCTACGCTTCGCGAAGACGCGCCACGCGAATTGATCTGCAACTCGTGCGGGAGAAACCCGATTCCCGCGCCGGACGGCGCCACGGCCGCAACGCGGTTTACCTGTCGGCGCTGTGTAGCGCGAATTTCTCGCCGGAAAGATATCGCGCTCGGTCGAGCATTCGGAGCCGCGGAACGCGCTCTACTCGAACAATCTCGCGAGCGGATGCTCTGGGGAAGAATTTTGCCCTTTTCAGCGGCACCGGAATCCACCTGACGTATTTCTTCTTGACAGTTTCCGCGCACGATCCAACTATCTCTTTTAGGCGCTTGTATTCGCGAAGTCTATGGACTTTCGTTTTCTCGCGCTGGCGGTTGGATTCAATTAAGAATCGCTCCGCCGAACTTCTGAGAATGGCGAGATTTATTACTCGACAGTAAGTATCCAGATGACATAGTATCGACTATGCTTCGCGCGATCACAGCGTCGATGCTTTTCGTTTTCTCGGTTCACAACGTCGCGACCAACGAGACCTGGCCGAAAACGCTTCAACAGGAAATGGCGAAGAAGAAGTTCTATCGTGGCTTCAAGGGCAGCGCGGGTTTGTCGCTGTATTTCATGTACTACAACTTCTGCCGCGTGCACCAAACACTGAGGGTCACTCCAGCCATGGAAGCGGGAATCTCTGACCACATTTGGAGCATCGAAGAGATGGTGAAACTGCTGACTGATGCCACTACTAAAGCGGCTTGATCGTATATCCCCCACCAGATGTGGGGTATTGTCTTCCACCACAACCTCTGGTAGATTTGCATGTTTCGGGCTAAACAAATTACCTCACATGACCGATAATTTAGAAAACACGAAACTTAAGAGGTGAAAATGGCAGAGTATCCAGTGATGTTCACGCTGCGAGATACCGTGGCTGGCAACGGTTTTCTGGCCGGGATCACACTGACAGGACACGCCCTAATGGTCAAAGAAGCCGACGACAAGTGGTGGGTGTATGGAGTGCGTCCCGGCGCAATCGCAGAAAATGGCAGCACGCCACAAGAGGCGTTCTTGCGTTTCCGTAACACATATAAAAACGTGCTGTTCGATGCAGCGGAAGGTAATGGTAACTATCAAAAGTTCCGTGACAAAATCGAACGATTCTATTCGCAACCGGACACCGAAGAAGAAGATCGGTGGGAACGTGCTTTCAACGCTATCCGCAACGGGGATGTAGTGCCCGACGATGATTTTTTTGGAAGCCTACCCAAAGAGGCACCGGAGGCACGTCCCACTTCTCTTCAGGTGACTCGATGCGATGAACAGGCCGCGCAACGCTACAAGTCCACAGACAATGTCGCAGACTACTGCTCACTAGCAAAAGCTGCGTAAATGGCGCTCGTTTCGTTGAGCAAAATTCGCGAGATGCTTGATAAATGCGCTTCCGGCCACAACATGGAACTGAAAACCCATGCGTGGCATATCTACTACAACGGGCTAACTTACCCCGCGCTCCCGAAGTATGACGAAATCGAGGAGTTTCACGTGCGTAAGTTAGCCCGCACCCTTCAAATCACGCCCTGTGCTAAGAAGTTCTTCGGATATTGAATCGCGCATCGCCAGAAAATCAAACTGACCCACTACCGACCGTTTTGCCACGTTGACAAAATTAAACCGCCTGCTAACTTTAGAGTAGTTAAAATGACAAAGCGACAAAAACGAAAACGGCCTATGATCGGCGCGGAACTCGCGAAACTCCGGTGGAAGAAAGTTTCGAAGACTGAGCGTTCGGAGATTATATCCGCCATCAACCGCGCACGATGGGCCGAAATTCCCAAATCAAAGCGCCGCTATCTGATGCCCGTCTCTCCAGGCAGGCCACGTCTTTTCCCTCGCTGTCCACGGTACAGTGCGCACCGTTTCTCGCCGAAAACCAAGCGTTGCCCGTGTGGGTTTGTGCGCCCATCTGGCTCTTGATATTCTTAAGATTCTTAAGGACATACGCCCAATAAATACTTGAAATAAGTACTTGACATAAGGCCAGTGCGGGAGTAGATTACAGACAGTAAGCGGGACGCCAATCGGATGGAAGCCGACTGACGCCCCTGACCAAATCGAAAAGGAGATTTTCGAAATGGCTTCAACTAAAGTATCCGCACCTTCGCTTCCCGCGCAAGAAAATACCGCATCGTTTGAAAAGTTTTGGCGCGACCTCGGAATTACAGTTCAAACTCCGCGCACAATCGAGCGCGACATCATCGAAGACGAACCAGAAGCGTCCGACCGCACGGATTGGGAAGATTTTATTTCGTACCACGCGGGGGTGCGGCTGTGACGATACGCGCCGCTCACAACCACACGCCCGGTGTTCGGACCTTCTACGTTGCCAGCGAATCGCAACCGGGCGTAGAGTACGTTTCTCAATTCATTCGCCGCAGTGGTCAACGCCGATGGTTCTGCGACTGTGCCGATTTCAAATTCCGGCGTCTTGCACGTCGGCGCCACTGCAAGCATCTCCATGCGCTTACCGCGATGGCGCGCGAAGCGCACGGCATCAGCCACTTGGCCGCATCGATCGCGAGGTGATGTCATGGCGAATCTCTTTGTCGTTCCGAAACGACCGGTACAGCGATCCGCGCAACCTGACGACGTTCCTAATCCGCTGTTGATCTCGGGCAACGTGTATGCCGACACCGCAACGGCGCTCCAAGCGCTAGCCTTCCTTCGAAGCTTCTTTATCGAATTTAGCGCCGGCGATCTGAGTCACCTTGCGGAAGAATTCCACGCAATCCAAATGCGAGCGCGAGCGCCTCGCGGTCGTGTAACGCACCGTGGCGCGGAGCGGTCCAGCGCCGCTCCAGAAGCTCGGAAGTAATCTCGGCGGAAACGAAGCGCGAGCGAAAAATGAAATGCAGCGAAAAATCTTGCGTTTTTCCGGCAAGCGGTAACGATGGTCTCTGTTCCTACCATCGAAACGACTTTTACTTGACCGAATCGCTGACGGATAGCGGCGATTTGGCGGCGCAAGGCACGACTGAGCTCACCAAGGTACGACGACTATTTGGAGAATGTTATGCCCTCTGGGATTCAGAGGGTCGTTGTGTTCAATGCGGCGGTCCTAGAGACCTGACTACGAAAACTTGCTCAAGTTGCCGTGCAGAGTCGTATGCGTTTAGGAAACAGCGCCAAGCCGCGCGATACGATGCCGGGTTGTGTATCAAATGCGGTGCTCCCAGGGAACGACGGGCGAAAAAAATCTGTTTGAACTGTCGCGGAGGAATAAACCGGATCGAGAAGAAATCGCGCATGGAAAAAGACAGGGCCAGAAAATGTCTTAGATGCGGCGGTCCAAGGGACCAAAACACCAAATACTGTTCAAAGTGCCTTGAAGTACAAAGAAAGAACGCGCGCCGACGAATCGCGGCCGGATTTTGCAGTCGGTGTGGAAATCTAGCAGATCGCGGAACAGTGACGTGCAGCTCCTGCACGGCGAACCTCAAGTCTATAAGTGAAAGGCTTGTAAGCTCCCGCAGAAGTGATGGGCTGTGTATTTGCGGGAAACCGCGAGATCGAAAGGATCGAAAATCCTGTTTAGCGTGTCGCCGTCGTTCTCTACTAAAAGCGAAGCGCAAACACCGGAGTCGGCTGGAATCCGGATTATGTACTACGTGCGGGGGCGCAAGAGACAGGAGCGGAAAGCTTCAATGTTCGAAATGCTCAAGGAGTTTATCCGAACGTCGGAAGCGGGTTTCGCTGCTTAAAGGCGGCGAATTAGAGGAGAGATACATGAAAAAGTTGAGCGAGTATTTGAACACGCACGCACCAAACAACTACGTCCGAATGTTGGGCGAGCAGCCAGTCGCCGGTCCGGTGGGCGCCGAGCATCATGTCAACGCGCGAACGCTTGTTAGTGCTTTCGGTCCACCGGAAGTCAAAAACCAGAAACATTCGACGCTGATATTCTGGAACTTCGCACGGGATAAAGGCGCCAGCGTTTTCACGCTCGCCGCCCGCATCCGTCACAGCGACAACCGACGGTCTCCGGTTCGGGCGACTTACAAACGCGGATCGCTCGATTTTCACGTTTGGGTGAACGACCGAATCGGCGCAGTCGAAAACGGCGACGCAGCACCGTTGTTCAGGGGTTCCGGCGCGTTCTCGATCATGCGCGTCGCGTAGGACGCTTCAACCCCCCGACCTAGTTTCGGCCGGGGTCGGGACGAGTTTGGGAATCTTAAAATGGAGACCACTGCCATGAGCGAAACAGAGCCGAAAGACCGGAAGCCGCGGCGACGCGAGCAAAGAGGGCAGATCATTCGTATCGGCGACAACTGGTTTGTGCGCTATTGGGAGCGGCGCAACGTCGGCGGCGTAATCGAGCGCAAGCGCGTTTCGCATCGTCTCGGTCCAGTAACGACGCGTGGCAAGCGCGCACCGGCGGACATCGAAACAGAAGCCGAGAAGCACATGGCTACAGTCACCACGAGCGCAATTCGCCCGGAGCACGTCGTCACAGTCGGCGACTTCGTCGATGGCGTCTATTTGCCGTGGGTCATGAAGCATAAGCGTCCGAGCACGTACAAGCAGTATCGGGACGTTTGGGAGGACCACCTACGGGCGCGCTGCGGAAAGTTCTTGCTCAAACAGACGCGAACGTTCCACGTGCAGCAGTGGTTGGACGACATCAGCGCGGTCTCGCATCTTTCGCGCAACAGCCTTCGGCGCATTAAGAGCACGATCAGTGGAATGTTCAGCCACGCGAAGCGCCAGGCCTATTTCGAGAGTGAAAATCCAACGCGCGATACGGCCATCGATCCGCACTCGGCCGAGCCGCAGGAGACCTACGCTTACTCGCTCGAAGAGATTCAGTCGATTCTAGCCGCGATTCCAGAGCCGGCCGCAACCGCGTTCGCTTTCGCCGCGTTCATGGGCTTGCGCTGCGGCGAGATCGAGGGATTACTTTGGGAGAACTACGCGAAGGAAGAAATGAGTATCACGCGTTCGGTGTGGCACGGACACGTCAACGCGCCAAAGACGCGAAAGAGTTCTCAGGCGGTGCCGGTGATTCGGCAGCTTACCGACCGTCTCGAAATCCATCGGTTGCGATGTGGAAACCCACAGTCCGGCCCGATCTTCGCCAACGGTCTCGGAAAGCCGCTGAGCATGAATAATCTTCTCAAGCGCGTGATTCTTCCGGCTCTCAATCGCTGCGCGGTTTGCCGCAAGGCCGAGATAGATCACGACGGCGCCGACCACCCGTACAATCGCGACGAGCGCATCCCATCCTGGCATGGATGGCACGCTGGTCGCCGCGGACTCGGAAGCAACCTCTATCGGCTCGGCGTTCCTGAAATGGTCGTCCAGCGGATATTGCGCCACTCGAACGTGAGCACGACGCAGACGTATTACATCAAGACAATCCCCGCCGACGTGCGAACGGCGATGGAGAAGTTCGCCGACAGTATTCCGGCCCAAGCGTCTCAGGACACCTACGGGACACTGAAAGAAGACGGCCTCACGCAACTCCATATCGTTAATTAGCGGAAAACAAAGCAGGTTAAAGTTGGAGCCGAGGCCCGGACTTGAACCGGGGACCTGCCGATTACGAATCGGCTGCTCTACCAACTGAGCTACCTCGGCGTTCGGTGCAATTCTAGCATTGGTGGCTTTCGCTGTTCCTAAAAACCTGGAAGCGCATGTCGCAAGATGCGCGCATGATAGCGCCGCAACGGCGGTGCCGGGCGGGCCGAGAAGCTTCGCGACACGGCAGGCGGCACCACCGTATGCGAACGCTAAGCGCTTCTGCACCTTGACACGTGTGGCTCTGAGCCGCTATAGAAGATACATGTCCCAATCCATTCTGGTGTTTAATTTTGGCGCAAATGAAGAAGCCGCGCAGCAGGCAAAGCGCAAAGTCGAGGCATGGAAGCAGGGCTTTCGCCTCGGCAACAAGATGCTTTTGAAATTCGAGCGCGAAGGATCCGCGGTTCCGAACGAAGACAAGCGAGAGGCCACGGAAGCAGAGGCGAGCGAGCAGAACGAGTCCGCGAAATCCAGCGCAGCGAAATCGGGTAAGAAGAAGGCCGGCTCCAAGACCGCCTCGAAATCAGGCGCGAACGCGAAAGAGTCTCCGGAACCGGAACCCGCGGCTGCGGCGAACGGTGAAGTGCGGCTGTTTCTCCGCCTGGACTTTTCTGACCACGAAAAACTTTCGCACCAGCGCTGGCTCGATCGTATTCCCACCGAAGAACCGTTCAAGTCCGCGTCGGGAGAGACCATCCGCACCGGCGATCCCGAGTTCCCAAAAACCGCAGAACGGTTCGAGGACCTCGAATAATCAATCTCCCGCTGCAATGTATGTGCCCGGGGGCGCGTATTCCTAGCGTGGTAGTCTGGCTGGCCGAGGATTCCGCACGCGCCTCGAGCAGAAACCGGCCGCAGATGCGATTGAAAAATTGGCAGAAGTTTGCCGGTGGGGCATAGAGCTGTGGTATATAGTGCGTCGCGGTTTGCGCCCGCCCGTCGCGCAGTGCACGAGGCGAACTGGCGAACTTCAGGCTTCCGTCAGCGCGATAGAATGCGCGCCAATTCGTAAGGACAGCACGTATTGTCGTCGGAGATTACCTTGAGCAAAATTTTTAACTCCGCATATCGAGCAGCACTTTTGAGCGTGGTGGCGGCGATCGGAGTTTGTGGCACGCCAGCACTGGCGGCAAAGGCTAGCCGAACCGCCGCAAAATCCATGCCGGCGGTCGCGCATGGGGCGAGCGCCAGGATTGCGGCGCAGAATTCGGATGATGATACGCCGGCAGAAGCGGCCATGGCGAAATCGTGCGACCGCGCGTGCCTGGAAGAAATGGTCGACAAATATCTGAACGCGATGGTGGCGCACGACCCAGCGAAGGCGCCTCTGTCGCCGCATGTGGAATATGCGCAGGACAACGTGCGGCTGAAAATCGGGCAGGCCCTGTGGGCCACGATCAGCGGCCTCGGCCACTACCGGCACTATTATTGCGATCCTGGACGCGGTGATGTGGGTGTTATCACCGTGGTGTACGAAAATGGCGTGGGCGCGATTTTAATCCTGCGGTTGAAAGTGGAAAATCACCTGATCACGCAAGCGGAGCAGTTCGTAGCGCACGATCCCCATGGCGCCGAGGTATACGAAAAGATGGGCAAGCCCGATCCGGGATGGCTCGTGCCGATTCCGCCGGATCAGCGCGAAACGCGCGCGGCGCTCGATCAGGCTGCGTATATGTACCTCGAGGGGCTGCAACTGAACGACGGGCAGGGCGTTTACGCTTTCACGCCAGACTGCCAAAGAACTGAGGATGGGACCTACACCACGAATCGTCCGCGCCCGCAGAACTACGGGCATTCGGATGAAAACGTCAAAAACTTCACCATGATGAATTGCACCGACCAATACAAGCTCGGCTTTCTCGGTTTCACGACGGGAGTGCGCGACCGGCGATTCCTGGTGACGGATGTGGAGTACGGCGCGGTTCTGGCTTCGTCCTATCTAGATTTCGATGGGACGGTGACGTCGATCCACCTGACCGACGGAGAGATTTGGAAGGTGCCGCCTTATTTCATGGTACCGCGCACGAACATCGCGAACGAGGCGTATCGAATTGAAAAGGGCAGCATCAGCCTTATCGAAATGACCATGTACGAAATCCCGTTCAACATGAAGCCGGCGTTTTAATGTTCGCGGAGAATACTTTGGTAAAACTTCTGATTCGCAGAATGATTTTGGCTGGGTTGCTGTTGGGAGTGTGGTGTGTTGCGCTGCCGGGCGTTGCGCTGCCGACGTTCGCCTCGCCCGATCAGGGCAAGAACCTGACGCACATTCCGAAGCCTGTGACGGCGGCCATTCCGGAACCGTGCGACCGCACCTGCTTGGTCGGAGTGGTTGACAGCTACTTCAAGGCGATGCTGAACCGCAACCCGCGCGGACTGGCGTTGGCGCGCGATGTGAAGTACACGGAAGACGGGCAGACTGTCGATCCCGGCCAGGGAATCTGGAACACATTTACCGGACTGGGAACATATCGCGTGTATTTGGCTGATCCGGAAACGGGCGAAACCGGATATTACGGCAGCTATACCGAATTCGGGCGGCTGCAAGGCGTGATGGCTCTGCGGCTCCTGGTGACGAACCACGAGATCACCCAAGTCGAAGTGGTCATGGCTCGGCAGGAGTTGAGGCCGAAAGGCGGTTTGGGCGACAACACCGCGGGAGTGATGACCCCGATTTTGATCGACGAGCTCGACCCCAGCGATTTTATTTCTCCTGACGTATCGTTGCTTGCTCCGCTTGCGAAAGACGAACGGACACCTCGGTCGGAGATGATTGACGCGGCCCAAAAGTATTATCAAGGCTATTCGGCCAAGGACGCCTCGATCGTGCCGTTCGCCGCCGATTGCAGCAGCCGCGAAAATGGAATGGCTACCTCGCACAATCCGAACGGCCCGGTGGTGGACCCATCGAAGCCGGATTTCCACGCCTTCGGCGGAAGCTGTGCTGACGAACTCAATCAAGGATACTTCGTCGGGATCGAGAAGCCGCGCGGCGTCCGAACCCTCATCGTGGATGAACGGCAAGGGCTGGTGTTGAATCTCGCTCTATTCGATAACGAGGGCAACGTGAAATCCGTCTCGGTTTCAGGCGTAGGCGATGTAGCCGTGCCGCGCAATTTCCTGCGTCCAATCACGTTCCTCAAGCCGCAGCTGTTCAAAATCGAAAGCGGCAAAATTCGCGAGATCGAGGGCCTCTCGTGGCCCGTGCCTTTCGGCATGCGTTCGGGCTGGAACAACTGACGCGACTGCGTTTAAGTGTGCTTTGAATTGCTGACGAATTGCGCGTTTTGGGTGCTTTTCGGTTTTCCTGACCTGCGGCGCCGTGGCAAGCGGTAGGCGCTGGCAGTTGGGGGGTGGATGTAGTGGATTCGAAGAGCACCACCGATCCGGCTCAGAAACTTGCGGCCGCGAAAACGTCGCTCTCCGCGCCGGCGGCTTACGCGCTGGCCCTCCTAACCGCAATTTACTCGCTGAACTTCCTCGACCGCACCGTCATCAACATCCTGATCGACCCGATCAAACACACTTACCACGTATCTGACGCTGTGATGGGCTTCATCAGCGGTGCCGGGTTCGTGATTCTCTATTCGATCCTCGCTGCACCCGTGGCCCGCTGGTCCGATCGCAGCAATCGCAGAAATATCATCACCGGGGGCTTGGTAATTTGGAGCGGTATGACCGCACTCGGCGGCATAGCGAGGAACGCGGTGCAACTGACGCTCTCGCGCTGCGGCGTGGGAATCGGCGAGGCAGCGGGCACCGCGCCTTCCACGTCGATGATCTCCGATTTGTATCCGGACGAGAGGCGGTCGACGGCGATGGCCGTCTACCAGCTGGGCCCGGCTTTCGGAATCTTCATGGGCTCGTTCGTTGGCGGCTGGGTGAACCACTATTACGGCTGGCACGACGCGTTCTTCGTGGCTGGAATTCCCGGAGTGCTGATCGCTGTGCTGTTCCGTTTTACAGTCCGCGAGCCGAAGCGCGGCACGGTTGAAAAAACCAAGGTCGATACCAGCCAACAGAATTTGGGCGAGACCATGCGTTACATGTCCGGTCAAACCTGTTACGTGCTGATCCTGATCGGATTTTGCTTCACCACGTTCACACAATTTGGCTTCGGCACCTGGGTGGCGCCTTTTCTGGGGCGCATCTACCACCTCAACACCGCGGAAATCGGAACTTACATGGGCACGATTACCATCGTCGCCAGTGTGGCGGGAACATTGATTGGTGGCTATCTTTCGGACTGGGCCGGGCGGCGCAAAATCGAGTGGAAGATTTACGTTCCGGCAATCTGCTCGATGGGCGCCGCGGCCGGAGTGCTGCTGTTCGTCCTTTCGCACAGTCTGGCCGTTTGTCTCGCCGGATTCGTTCTCGTGCAGATGCTCTCGCCCGTCCACGTGGGGCCCATGGTGGCGGTTTCGCATTCGGTGGTGAAAGTAGGAATGCGCGCGTTTGCCACCTCGCTGATCTACCTTCTCGCTGAATTGCTCGGACTCGGATTGGGACCCTGGCTGATCGGCATACTCAACGATCACTTTCAAAAGCAATTAGGCGTGGGCGTAATTCGCTACACGATGTTTCCAGCGGCGGTGACGACGTTCATCGGCGGGCTGCTGTTTGTGATCGCGGCGCAGTATCTGCGGCGAGATATGGCGCGCTCCGCCGCGGAATAGCACGAAGTGAGTTTGTCATCCGAAGTCCCCACCTTCTGAACGCTCTAATCCGACGTGGTTTCGAGTTCGTCGACGGTAAGGGAAGCGGCGGGATTGCGAGCGGGCGTGGTAGTGATCACAACCACGCTGACGAGCACGAACACCGAACCAAGAACCGTCCGCAGGCCAAGCGGCTCACCGGCGAAAAAATATCCAAGCAGCACAGCGACCACAGGATTCACGTAGGCATAGGTACCGACTTTCGTCGGCGCTTCGCGGTGAATGAGCCACACGTACGCGGTGAACGCCACGATCGAGCCCGCTACGATCAGATACAGAAGAGCGATCCACGCCGCGCGGGAAACCTGCGCAGGATGAAAGCCGCGAAATTCGCGGAGAGCGGCCGCGATTACGAAAAGCATCAGGCCGCCGGTCAGCATTTGAACGCCCGAGCTCATGGTCTTGGACGAGGGCAGCGGCAGCTTGCGCGTGACTGACGACGAGACAGACCAGCTCAGCGACGCAATCAGCAGTGCGATGGCTCCCATCGTGTCGATGGGCTCGCCCCCGAGATGCAGCGTGTGGCTCACCAGCATTGCGACGCCGGCGACTCCAAGCATCAGCGCGATACCCAAACGAACCGTAAGTTTTTGCGACCGCAAAATGGCGATTTCCGCGAGCGCCATGAATACCGCGTTTATGGACATTATTACGGCCGCTAGGCCTGAAGGCACGCGCTGCTCGGACCAAAATACCAATCCGTAATCGATAACGAATATCAGGATGGCGAGCAGCGAGGCAGAGAACCATTCGCGCGCGCTCGGCGAACGCTCGCCGCGCATCCACGCCCAGAAATACAACACGAGGCCCGCGATGGTGAAGCGCATGGCCGCCAGTAAGAACGGCGGGACTTCATGCACTCCGATGCGAATGGCCAGATATGTGGAGCCCCACACGAAGTAGATGATCGCGAATGCCAGCAGCGTCTTGTAATTTCGGCGATATGGTGTCGCGGCCATGGCGGACTCTCTTCCAGCACTGTAGCAGCTGTCTTGCGCGAGCGCTCGCCTGCGCCCTCGTCCGGGGCCTCTATCGAAACGTCCATTTTGGCCGTACCGTTTAAACAATCGCAGAGATTAGATTGGATCACGCCCGGCTCAGAAATCAGGCGGACGAACAGATCAGGCAAGCCGCCATCAAGAAGAGGCATCATGATCATCGAAATGCGGACCTACAAATTAAAGCCGGGATGCCGAGCCAAGTTTCTGGAGGTATTCCGCAGCAAGTCCATGCCGGCGCACGCCGGAATCGGCATGAAAATCCTGGGGCCATTCGTTTCGGTGGAAGATGCGGACACGTTCTTCTTCATGCGCGGGTTTCCGGACCTCGCATCGCGCGAGCCGATGAAGGCGAAATTCTACGAAAGAGACCTGTGGAAGCTCGAGCTTGAAAATCTGCTGATGCCGATGATTGAAAAATATGAAGTGGTGCTTGTGGACGATCCGGGCGGCCCGATCCGCTGGCCTTGACTGTGGCCCAGCGGATGCGCACAGTGGATTTCGCTACACCCATTCTCCAGAACGCATCACCGGTTCGGCCTTGCCGGAAGCGCTGGTGCCGTCCACATCGATGTGATTCGAACCGATCATCCAATCCACGTGAATCAAGCTGGAATTGGCGCCCTTCGCGGAAAGCTGCTCGGGTGTGAGGCTATCGCCATTCTTGACGCAGTTGCTGTACGCCTGCCCCAATGCGATGTGGCACGCGGCATTTTCGTCGAACAGCGTGTTCATGAACAGCAAGCCGCTCGAAGCGATCGGCGACGAATGCGGAACCAGCGAAACTTCGCCGAGCCGCCGCGCGCCTTCGTCGGTTTCGATCATGCGCTGCAGCACTTGCTCGCCTTTCGCCGCGTGAGCCTCCACGATCCGTCCGCCTTCGAACCGCACGGAAATTTCCTCGATGAGCGTGCCCTGATGAGAGAGCGGCTTGGTTGCGGTCACGCGGCCGTCGACACGGTCTTTGTGTGGAGTGGTGAACACTTCTTCGGTAGGCATATTAGGGATGCCATAAAGTCCGTTGAGTGCTTTGCTGCCGCCACCGAGCCAAAGATGATCGTCGGCCAGGCCGACGCTTAAATCGGTGCCCGGCCCGCGAAAATGCAGAGTCGAGTAACGCTTGTTGTTCAGACGATCTGCCCAGTCGTGAAGCTTCGCGTCGTGCGTTTTCCAGGCGGCCACGGGATCAGACTGGTCGGCGCGCGACGCGGCAAAAATCGCGTCCCACAAGCGAGCCATAGCTTCGTCCGGAGAAAGATTTGGAAAAACAGCCTTGGCCCACGCCGGAGTAGCGCAGGAGACAATCGTCCAATTGATTTCGTGGCGCGTGATCAGCTCGAGGGCTGGGCGGTACGCCTTCGAGGTAGCGCGATTGGCGCGGCTCACTTTTTCGGGATCTTCGTGCGACAGAAGCGAAGGATTATTGCCGGCGATCGCCAGTCGCGCCGCGCCGTTGCGAAAGGCGTTGGCCATGGCTTCGTAGAGCCAGGTTGGAGCGGTATCGAAGCTGGAATCCGGCGCGTAATGATAGCGAAGCAGCGCTGATTCTTCGTCGCTGAAAATCGTGGTGACCAGGGATGCGCCCGCCTTGTAGGCGTGCTCGGTGATGCGGCGCGCGAGCGGCAGCGCGTCAATGGTTGCGGTCATCAGCAGTTCTTGGTCCGGCGCGAGGCCGAGTCCGGAGCGGACTGCGACTTCGGCGAGGCGGTCGAGTTTCGTTTCAAATTCGGGAGTGAGGGCAGATTGCCCGGGAACGTGCGCGGTGGTTGCAGTCATGGGTTCATTATTGCGCGAGGCGCGGCGATTGACAACAGACGGGACGGAACAGCAGCGGCCCTCAATAGTAGGGACTTATCAGATACGGATGCGGCAGCGTAAGTTGCAGGGCGCGGCCGTAGTCGCCCAGCGTCAAATGGTAGAGTTCGGCCGGGCCGACGTTTCGCCATGTCCAGTCCGATGTGGGAATCAGGCGAGACGATTCGGCCAAGTCGTCCGTCTCGCAACTGTCGGCTTGCACGTGCACTTGCTGGAACGGGATTTCGTAGACTTGCTTGGCCTTCAAGTCGAGTAACAAATAGCGGTGCCCGACTAGCGCCAGAACCAGATTCGAGAGCTTCTTATCGAGTTTGTCGCCTTTACCCGGCTGGTAAACGGCCCACGTGAGCGGCGTCGTCTGGTCGATTTTCACTTGCGCTTGGGTAACGGAAGTCCAGTCGATACGCGCAGGCATGCCCGCTTGGGCAACTCCGGGGCCGACCAAGAAAAGGCCAGCCGCCAGCAGCAGCCCAAATGCGAGAGCCCGAGCGCAGGGAAGCGATCCGCATAGCTGTGCTTTTCGCCTGACGGTGCCGAAGCTACTGGGAAACTTCACGATGAGAACAGAATACAACAAGGGAGGGGAATTCCGCTGCGACGCTCAGTCCCAGGCAACGCGCACTTGGCGCGATGACACGATTACATGACCTTTGACGCGGCCATGTTCCACCAGGTCGCGCAGGATCGCCACGTCCTGCTCGCAATAGGACGCTACGCGATCGCGTTCCCCTGCGCGCCACCATTCCACGGCTTGAATCCCGTCGCCAGATTTGGCGGACTGAAGCGTGTCCTTGGCGAGCTGCTCTAGCTTGATGCGATGGCCGAGCTGCTTGTGCAGCTTTTCGTGCACATCGAACGAAATGATTTTCAGCTTGTCGATTGGCCCGTACGCGCGCAGCACTTCGAGATCGAATCGGTTGCCATTGAAAGTTACGACGCGAGTGAAGGATTCGAGTTCGGTGATCAGCGAGCCTGCGTCCGGTTCGTACCATCGGCGGAAGCCGTACTCGCGATCCCATGTGACGGCCACCGCCAGTCCGAAAGCGCGGATGTTGCTCCAGCCGCCCTCCACTTCGTGCGAGAGGCGAAGCGTTTCGATGTCCAGATACACTTCACGGTCGAAAAGGCCGGGCGTAGGCGTCCCCTGAACTTAGGGGCGGGATTGTACACCGTTTGCGACTCGATCCAATCGGGAATTTGGTAGCGAAGCGAGCGGACGAGATAGGGAGCGGGAAACCGACAAGAGCCGGCTAGCGGCTGGGCACTTCAGAGAAAGATTTGTCGAGCAGGCGAATCGCTTCATCCACGTCAGCCTTGGAGATGTTCAGCGGCGGCGACAAGCGAATCACATTGCCGTATAACCCGCCCTTGCCAATCAGCAGGCCGTTGGCGCGCGTGCGCTCCATCAATTCAGTGGTTTCGACGGGCGCCGGCTCTTTGGTCTGGCGGTCGCGGACGAGTTCAAGCCCTTGCATGAGTCCCATTCCCCGGACGTCGCCAATCAGCGGATGTTTTTCTTGCAATTCTTCGAGTTTCTGCCGGAAGTAGTTGCCGACCACATGGCAATTTTCCAGGAGGTTTTCCTCTTCGATCACATCGATCACCGCGCGCGCCGCCACGGACGTCACTGGATTCCCGCCAAACGTCGAAATTGTGAGCCCCTGAAACTTGTCGGCCAGTTCGGCAGTGGTGATCGTCGCGCCTACGGGCACGCCGTTGGCCATGCTTTTCGCGCAAGTGATCACGTCCGGCGTTACTTCCCACTGCTCGATACCAAACCATTTTCGGCCGGTGCGGCCGAACCCCGTTTGAACTTCATCGGAAATAAACAGCCCGCCATAATTTTTGACGATGCGGAATACGATCTTAAAATATTCCGGCGGAGGCGTAATGAATCCGCCCACGCCCTGAATCGGCTCGGCAATGAACGCAGCGATTGATCCGCTCGTGGAAGTCTGAATCACATTTTCGACGTCGTTTGCACACGCCACGCCGCAGTCGGGATATTTCAGGTGCAGCGGACACCTGTAGCAATAGGGATTTAGCGCGTGAGCGATCCCCACGCTCACCACTCCCGCTTTGCGCCACGGCGCCTGCGCCGTCACGGATTTGGCGAGCGCGGACGCCCCTGCATAGGCATGGCGGAGCGCGACCACGTCGTAGCTCGGTCCGGCCATGCGCGCCAGCAGGATCGCGGCCTCATTCGCCTCGGTCCCTGAATTCGTGAAAAAGCTCTTCTGCAGCCGGCCTGGAGTGATTTGCGCCAGCTTTTCAGCCAGATCGACGATAGCCTCGTTGGGATAGAGCGTAGAAGTGTGCTGGAGTTTGTCGATTTGCGCTTTGATCTTCGAAGTGACCTTTGGATTGCAGTGGCCCACGCCGATGGTCAGAATGCCGCCGAAAAAATCGAGATACTTTTTGCCTTCGAGGTCCCACACGTACTGCATAGAAGCGCGATCGGACACTAACGGCTCGCGATAATAGTTCGCCACGGCGGGCCAAAGGTATTCGCGATGCTTGCGCACAACTGCTTCGCTGCGGCTGGTGGTCTGCTTCGGCGATCCAAGCATGAATTCGTTTCCTCTCGGGCTCTCGCGAGTTTACCTGTGCTCGCTGGCCGCCACAAGCGGAGCCGCCGAGTGTGGTACGGCCCAATGGGTCGCTTGGTCCGGCGCGAACCGAATCATCTGCTGCAACTTCTCGAACATCCCGTATAATCCGGCCAAACATGCCAGACTTTCTGAAGAACTTGGCCGGGGCCCTGCGTCGGCTCTTCCCAGACTGCATCACTCTCGGCCAAGCCATCGCCTTCAACATGTTCCTCGCGTTTTTCCCTTTATTGCTGATGGCTCTTGGACTCCTGGGCGGCACTTCGGAATTTCACGACGCGCTGCGGGAAATTCCGCGCGGCCTCGATTTGATACTCCCACCCGGAAGTTCCGATGTTCTGAGCGATTATTTTGTCCGTCGGGCCGTTCATACTGAGCGCTGGGTGTGGCTCGGCCTGGGCGGCACCTTGATCGCCGGCACGCAAGTTATGGTCGGATACATGGAAGGATTCCGCTCGATCGAAGGCGATCTGTCGCGGCCATCGTACTGGCGCAGGCAGATTCGCGCGTTGACGCTGCTTTGTTTGACCATTGTGCCAATGCTCACCGTAGTTCTGCTCACGGTTTTCGGCAAACAAACGCGCGTGTGGCTGATGGTGCGCACGGGTTCCGTGCTCATGACCCACGAACTCGAGCTGGCTTTCTACGCGTCCGTGGTTTTCGTGCTGGCCATGGGAGTTTTGGTGATTTTGTACCGCCTCGGACGGCCCGGCCATCCGGGTTTGCGGAGCCTGTTGCCGGGAACGGCCGTTGCATCAGTTCTTTGGTGGGCGGTGGACATCGGCTTTGGGACCTATGTGCGAAGGATGCCGTACACCGCGGTTTATCGCGGACTCGCATCGGCGATCGGCATGATGTTGTGGATGTTCTTGACCGCTCTGATCGTGCTTTTTGGCGCTGCGTACAATGCAGAAATCCGCGAACGCGGCACTGCGCGCGCTAAGCGGCCTAAGCGTGCGCCCGCACTATCGTAGGCCACTTCCTAGATCATCGTCTGCCCGAATCTCCGCATTGCCATAACTCTGGTAGACTGATGATGGCTGCAGTTGATGGAAACTCCACGGCGGGCCGCACCGCCCCACGGGAGGCGCCATGAACGACATACGCGTTGAATGCTACGCCGGTTACCGAGCAGACGAGCGCCCCCTTCGTTTCGTCCTTCAGGGAAATGAATACGCCGTCACCGATCTGGACGGCCAGTGGTACTCGCCGGGCGCCAAGTACTTTCGAGTTCGTGCCAACGACGGCAATTTTTACGTGCTGCGTCATGACGAAGGCCAAGACCGCTGGACGCTTGACGGCTTTCGCGTTGGATCGGGTAACGCTTGTAGGTGCAGCTACTTGCAAGACGTTCCGCGCTTCGCGTCGCACGCCTGAGGCACTTACTACGCAACTATTGGCTGTCGCTGGGGTTCATTCCCGGGACGGCCATGAACCTAACGTATTCATCGCGAAGCGAACCGCGCACTTGCCGATCTTTTGCCTTGCCTCAGCTGTGGAAGAAGCTTTCTGTTACTGGGATTCTACTTACCTTGACCGGAAGCGTGCTGTTGGTGTCGCGCACTCCAGCCGCGCCGAGTCCCGATACCGCTGAGCGAGGCAAGCTATCGGCTAGCCATTCCGAGAAGATCCGCCTCGACAAGCGCGTCATCGGCAAGTTGCCGATTACCGAACTGACAGAAGATGAAGCCATCCAGCACGCGCTCAATCGCCTCGGCTACGGTCCTACGCCTGGCGAAATCCAATATGTGAAGCAAATCGGACTCGAGACCTGGATCGATCAGCAGCTCCATCCGGAAACCATTGACGACTCCGCGCTCGATCAGCGCCTGCAAAAACTGCCCACGCTCGCCATGTCCTCGCAGCGGCTTCTCGAAGAATTTCCTCCTCCCAATCTCGCAGCGAAAAAGGCCGGCGAAACGCTCGAACAATATAAGCAGCAGATGAAGGAACAGCGTCAGGCGGCGATGGCCGCGTCAATGACCGGCGCTGATCCGAGTATGAATCGCGCGGACCAGATGCTTGCGAGCATGCAAGGGCCGAACCGCATCGTGGCCGAGCTTTCGATGGCAAAGATCGAGCGCGCCGTTTACAGCCAGCGCCAGCTCGAAGCGGTGATGGAAGATTTCTGGTTCAACCACTTCAACGTGTTTGCGGGCAAGGGCGTCGATCGGTGGCTTCTTACTTCCTACGTCCGCGACACGATTCGTCCCAACACGATGGGAAGCTTCCAGAATCTGCTGCTGTCTACCGCGCAGAGCCCAGCGATGCTCTTCTATCTCGATAATTGGCTGAGCGTCGATCCCACGGCTTTCCAGCAGCGCCAACAGGGTATGGCTGCACGGCGCGCACGATTCCAAAATAGGTTCCCCGGTTTTTCCCCGCAGGCGCCGCAAATGCAGGCCGGAGCTGACGGTCAGTCCCAATCGCCGCAAGCGGCGGCGCGCCGCAAGCTCCGCGACTTGGGCATCAACGAAAATTATGGCCGAGAAGTCATGGAGCTGCACACAGTCGGCGTGGACGCCGCCTACACGCAGCAGGACGTGATCGAGATGGCCAAATGCCTGAGCGGTTGGAGCATCCGCGCGCCGCGCCGCGATCCCGAGTTCATATTCCGCCCTGCCTTTCACGCCCAAGGGCCGAAGGTCGTGATGGGCCACACCTTCGATTACGGCGGCGAGCAGGACGGCGTCGAAGCGCTAAAAATGCTGGCAAATGATCCGCACACCGCTCGCCGGATATCCACGGAGCTCGCCCGCCATTTCGTTTCCGACAATCCGCCCCCAGTGCTCGTCGACCGCATGACTAAGGAATACGAGGCGACTGGCGGCGATATCCGCAGTGTACTCACCACGATGATCTATTCGCCTGAATTTTGGTCGCGCCAAGCCTATCGCGCCAAAGTGAAGACGCCCTTTGAACTCGTCGCCAGCACGGTGCGCGCACTGAATGCCGACGTGAGCGTGGCCCTGCCACTCGCTCAGTGGACTGCGCGAATGGGTGAGCCGCTTTTTCTTTGCCAGCCGCCCAATGGCTATTCCGACAAATCCGAGACCTGGGTGAATAGCGGCGCGCTGCTGAATCGCCTCAATTTCGCGCTGGCCATGGCTTCGAACCATGTGCCGGGCACGGAAGTCGATCTCAGCGAAATGCTGGGCCAGAACGCGCCCGATGATCCGGAAGTGGCCTTCAATCGTGCTCTGCAAGTTTTCCTTGATGGCCAGGTCGCGCCCCAAACGCGCCAGACGATCGAGAACCGCCTGCACGATCCGCAAATCGTGCAAGCGCGCCTTGACGATCCAGTCGATCACGTGAACGAGGGATTGCTCGCGGGCCTGGTTCTCGGCACGCCGGAATTCCAGCAGCGGTAGTCTGATCGAGCGCCGATCGCCGCGGCAGATTGCAGGAGGACGCACACAATGAAAATTTCGCGCCGCTATTTTCTGAAGAGCGGAGGCATCGCCATGGTCGGCATGGCCGCAATGCCGGCGTTTTTGCAACGCGCCGTGGCCGCTACCACCACCGCGGGCAAGAAGAAAATGGTCGTGCTCTTCCAGCGCGGCGCGGTGGACGGTCTCAATATGGTCGTGCCCTTCGCCGAACCGAATTACTATCGCCTGCGGCCTACTATCGCCATTCAGCAGCCGAGCGGCAGCGCGCAAGGCGCAGCTATCGACCTCGACGGCTTTTTCGGCCTGCATCCCAGCCTTCAGCCGCTGCAGCCGCTATTTCACAACGGGCATCTTGCCGTGGTCCAAGCCGTCGGTTCGCCCGATCCCTCCCGATCGCACTTCGATGCGCAGGACTTCATGGAATCGGGCACTCCGGGCGTGAAGTCCACCGAGAGCGGCTGGCTGAATCGCGCGATGCAATCGAAGCCTGAGCCTAACGCGTCGCCTTTCCGAGCCGTTGCATTCGGTCCGTATCTTCCTCTCACGTTGCAGGGCGCCGCGCCGGCCGTCGCGATTCCAGACTTGAAGCAGTTCAAAATGTACGGCCCGCCGCAGACGGTGGAAGCCAGCTTTGAAGCGATGTACGCGCAAACCGTCGATGCCGAGCTGCGCGGAGTGGGCCGCGAAACTTTCGAAGCGGTCGACATGCTCAAGAAAGTCGATCCAGACGCGTATCAACCCGAAAATGGTGCCGTGTATCCCACCAGCCGCTTCGGCCGCAGCTTGCAGGAAATTGCCGAGCTCTTCAAAGCGGACGTCGGCCTGCAAGTCGCCTTTCTTGATAGCGGCGGCTGGGACCATCACGTCGCAGAAGGCGGCGCGCAAGGCCGCCTTGCGAATCTACTGCGTGATTTGGGGCAGGGAATGGCCGCGTTTCATCAGGATATGGGTGAGCGCATGGATGATGTCGTGTTCGTCAGCATGTCCGAGTTCGGCCGCACCGCCCACGAAAACGGCAGCGGCGGCACCGACCATGGCCACGCCAACTGCATGTTCGTCATGGGCGGCGCCGTGAAAGGCGGGAAAGTCTACACGCGCTGGCCCGGCATGAGCGACGGCAAGCTGTATCAGAATCGCGATCTCGCCGTCACCACCGATTACCGCAGCGTACTCGGCGAAATCATTTCGAATCACCTTGGCGATCGCAATCTCGCGCAAGTCTTTCCCGGGTTTGCCGACGATTCCAAACAGCGCTTCGGTCTGATCAGAGCCTAGCATCCGTTCCTTCAGTTCTTGAGTTCGGGTGACGATTGTTGGGTTAAGATTGCCGGCATTGCCATTTGTCTTGCGCCCAAACCGGGCCTTGATCGCATCAATACTCCGAACGTTTAATAGGCTCTGGGCAAACGGGCACGTCGCGGAGGCATCTGTCTCCCCTCGTCGCAAGGGAAAGAAATATGCCTAGCTACGTACATCGCCGCCTGGTTTTTTTCGTCGTACTGCTTTTCGGAGCCGTAGCCCTGGCGCAACAGCCCAGCCAGCCTGCGCAATCTCCCCCCAATATCATCCGCCTCAATGTGGTGGCGGCTCACAAATCCGGCTCGCCAGTCACCGGGATGCAGTAACAGGATTTCACGATCCTCGATAACAACAAACCGCGGACCATCTCCTCGTTTACCGCCGTGGATGGCTGAAACAGCCGATCGTGCGGGCCGGCGTTTGCAGAGCGCAATGCCTTACGCTGGCGTTCTGGCGCGGCGAACATGCCATCGAAGATTTCGATCCAACAGATACCCAACCGACACCTTGCGTCGGCGTGCGTTGACACGATGCGGAGCCCGTGCTAGTTTCCGCGTCGCACATGGCAGAAAAATCCAGCACTACACCAAAACGCATCGCCATTATTCCGGGAGACGGCATCGGCAAGGAAGTGATTCCCGAGGCCGTGAAAGTGGTAAAAGCCGCGGCGTCGGCTGGTGGGCGCGATCTTTCCATCGTGGAATTCGATTGGGGCGCGGATCGATACCTGCGCGACGGTACGACTTTGCCTCCGGACGCGGTGGAGATGTTTCGGCGCGATTTCGACGCCATTCTGCTCGGCGCGCTCGGCGATGCGCGTATCCCCGACAATCGGCACGGCGCGGACATTCTGATCGGTTTGCGCTTCAAGCTCGATCTCTACGCCAATGTGCGGCCTTGCGCGCTGCTCGACCGACGTCTCACTCCGCTGAAGGATCGCGAAGAGAAAGACATTCGCTTTACTGTGATTCGCGAAAATACCGAGGGCCTGTATGTCGGCATGGGCGGCTTTTTCAAGAAGGGTACCGCCGACGAAATCGCCACGCAGGAGGACATCAACACGCGCAAAGGCGTGGAGCGCGTGCTGCGCTACGCATTCGACTACGCACGCAAACACGGCCACAAGCGCGTGTGCATGAGCGATAAATCGAATGCGCTGGCATTCGGTCACGATCTGTGGCAACGGACGTTCGCGGAAGTGAAGCGCGACTATCCGGAGATCGAATCAAGCCACATGTACATCGACAATTTGCTGATGCAAATGATCCGCGACCCTCGGCAATTCGAAGTGATCGTAACGTGCAATTTATTCGGCGACATTGCCAGCGACGTGGGCGCGCAAATCGCCGGCGGCTTGGGATTGGCGCCTTCGGGAAACATTCATCCCGGGCAGGTGTCGATGTTCGAGCCGGTGCACGGCTCCGCGCCGATGATTGCTGGGAAGGGAATTGCGAATCCCATGGGTGCGGTGCTGGCCGCTGCGATGATGCTTTCTTACCTGGGATTACCGGACGAAGCGACGCGCATGGAAAGCGCAGTGCGAGCCGCTATCCGCGAAGGCCAAACGACAGCCGACCTTGGTGGCTCGCTCGGCACGCGTGAGGCAGGAGACTGGCTGGCAAAGAAAGCCCAGTCTGCTTGAGTCTTTTTCGCAATAGTCGCGCAGCTCGCGACGCGTTCTCAGGCTGCTTGGCCGCAGTGTTAGCGAAGCATCCACATCCGCTCGAAACAGCATCCACTCCTTTTGGCTTTTGCTACCGGCGGTTTTTCTCTATTCTATGAGTGCCGAAATCATCCGGAGTTTCGACGGGAGGGCTCATTCGTATGTCCGCAAGAGCTGTAGTGGCGGTGCTGGTATTGTCGCTGGCGGGCGCGTGTTGGACCGCGCAGGCGGCGCATAGTCCCGCTGGAGCCTCGAAGGGCGCTAAAGATGCCGCCCAACAGGCCGCGCCTGCGGATAATCAGGCGCTTCTGAAAACGACTGAGTCCTTCGTCCGCGAACTCTTCGCGTGGGGCCCGAATATTCCGGTAAAGCTGGGGCCTCTGACGCAATCTGCCGCCGCGGACTTTTACGATGTGTCGGTGCAGGTCACACTCCGAGGACATATTGAGACAGGCGATGTTTACGTCAGCAAAGACGGCAAGACGATGCTGCGCGGAAGCGTCTACAAAATGGACACCGATCCATTCGCCGAAAATCGCGCGAAGATTAAAGTCGATGGCGATCCCTCGCTTGGCCCTCGCACAGCGGATGTGACACTCGTGGAATTTAGCGACTTCGAGTGCCCGCACTGCCAGGAACTTTACGAGGCGATGAAGACGGTGGAAACGGAGTATCCGCAGATTCGCATCGTCTATAAAAACTATCCACTCACGCAAATCCATCCCTGGGCGGAAACGGCCGCAATCGGCGGGCGTTGTGCGTACGAGCAATCGCCCGCGGCGTTTTGGAAAATGGAGTCCTCGATTTTCGATAATCAGGACGCGATCACGCCCGACAACGTGTGGGACGACCTGGTCGGTTACGCCACAAAGGCCGGACTGGAGCCTGGGAAGTTCAAGGCGTGCATGGCGTCCGCCGAAGCCAAGCAGGCGGTGGAAGCGGATCACGCTGACGGGGTGACGCTCGGCGTGGATAGCACGCCGACGATATACATCAACGGCCGTCCGCTGATTGGCGGGGATCTGGTCACACTCGAGCAGTACATCAACTTCGAGCTCGCGAAATCGTCCTCCAAGAGCTCAGCCACGAGCCGATAGCGGGCGGCGCGCGCGGGCAGCTTTAAGACTCGGGCGCGCTTTGGCGCACACGCGAGATTAGCTCATCCAGACTCGGCGCGCCCTCATCCGCCGCGCCGGAATCGCCAAAATACTTTGTCCATTCAACGTCCGGAAATCCCATGCGCGTAGCTTGGGCGGGCAACTCTTCGCGCCAGGAAGCGACCGACGAGGGAGGCGGAGCCAAAGCGCGGATGGCCTCGAAGACCGTCGCATGCTCGGGCTCGCGCCAGGAGTAGGCCGATAGCTCTCCGATGAACTGGCCGATCTGGGCATTTGCGGCACCGGAAAAAAAGCGGTGAAGTAACTGGCGCTCGGCGGCAATAATTCCGCGGGCGGCAATATCATTTGTAGGAACTTGGTTCACGGGGGATCCAGTATGCGATTGTACAGCGTGTGGGGGATTTGCGAAGAGGCAGTAAATTCGGAGCAGATCTCTCGTGGGGCCAATTACTGCGGCGACTGCCACGCAGGGGCACCTGACAGAAGAGCGCTCGGCGCTAAAGCTAGTCTAGGCTGCGACGTGCGCGACTACCGGTCGAACGAAATCGATGCGCTCGATTGTGGCTGCCACGCCGTATACGGGGGCGCTCTCGTCTTCGACAGCCGTCACGCGCAGAACTTCCGCGCTTGCGCGGATGAGCGCTGAGGAGCCGGCTTCGCGTTCTGTGGGCAGCGCAAAGGTCAGTTCCATCTTGGTACCCGGCTCGATAGGCAGATTAGAGTGGAAGTAAACGCCTGTTCGAGAAATGTCGCGGAGCTGGGCCGTGTGATATTCCGCCGGGCGTCGGCGGGATGTGCACACCTGTACCGGCAGGTAGACTTCATACCTTCTGGCTTTTCGTCGTTCACCCATGGGTCCCCCTGCTGCCGCTGGAGCAATGTTGCTGCCACGCTGCGTTTTTCCTGGACTCTGAAAACAGGGCGGTTAGAGAAAAACGGATGGGCGAGACTTATGCTAGTAATGGAAAAATTTCCTGGGCTGGGAAATAGATGCATCCCGAGCCGTTGGCAAGTAATGGAAAGTATTGGTACTTAGGGGTTATAGGACCCCACAGTTTAGGCCTACTGGGCGCGCAATCCCTGATTACCTGACTCCCACGGTTGAAATCAGACTCAGCCAGCAAGTTCATCGGCTAAATCAAAGGCTTGTACAGCACGGAAGAGCCTTCCGCTTGCGTGATCAGTCCTTTGCTGACCAGCAGTCGGATCAGGCGCTCGACCGTCGCGTAATCTGGTCCGCGTGGAGTCGTGGAGGGTTCCTGTCTGGGAGCAACGTCGCGAAAGACGATTGCGCGCGAACCGGTGATTTCGATCAGCCAAGTTTCGAGAGCGTCTCGCTGGCCTTGATCGAGGCTATCGAATGCAATACCCATGCCGAGACCGGCCTGGGAATAAACCACGACGCCGTTCGTGTCCAACTGCGTTTTGCCTTTTCTAACCCCAACGTGGACTCGCGCGCCAACCGGAAGTGGAACCAGCGTGTCCATAAAACAGCCGCCTGGCCCGAGATCGGTGGTCCGAGTGGAAAAACGCGCTCCGGAACTCAGGTCGACCACTTCGGCCGAAGCGGTGAACATGTGCCGGTCGGCGCTGCGCCGCTCGGCTTCTTTGGTAGCTGATTGCGATGCGCGGCCGTCCGCGGAGCCTTTCTTCGAGCCATGATCGTACATAAAGTGACACCTACTTTCGAAAATCGTTGCCGCGGCACCACGAGGTCGGAGAGAGATCTCTATCCCACGGTTCTATGACATTTTCTCTAGGGTGTGCTTCCGCTGGCAAGCTTGTTTGGCGGAGGACTTGTTCAAACGACCATCGGAGCGATCATTCCTCGATGGGCAAAAAGCAACAAAAGTCCTGTCAGAGCCCTATCAGAGCAGGACGCGCACGGCGATGCCGCGGTCGCCGTCCTCGAGGCGGTCTATCCGCACCACGGTGGTGAGCATCCGGCGATGGGCGGCGACTTTTTCACCGTAAGGAAACGTAACGATTAGCCGCATGCCGAGGAAGTAGTGCGGCATGGCGGTGCGGAAATAGAGGCCGTCGCGCGTGAAGTCGATCACCTGGCCCACGTCTTCAATATCGGCATAGCGCGCGTCAAATGGCCGCAAGTGCACGGGCAGTGTGACTTTTAGCCGTTTCCTGCCGCGCGCGTCGTGAGGCGGATCAGCATAATGCGCTTTGGCGCGCTGTGTGGCCGGTGCCGGTCCTGCGGGGCTTAGTGTCGGTGCCATCTCAAGAGTAGGGTAGGCTACGGAGCCGGCAGGGGAAATAGGACGATAGTCCTAAAGTGCGGACCGGGTGCAGTGGGTGGAGCTGGGTAATCGCTATGTTCTACTAGTCCTCTATTTGGCTGGATCGGCTTTCGACTGGCGCGCCAAAACGGACCATGGTGGCGGTACTAGGATGGTGCCCAGTCAGGCACCCACTTGGCCTTCGGTACAGTTGCGGCGTTACGGGACAATCAGGGAGAATTCGGGCTGCCGCAATGACAAGTGAGTGAGTCCAATTATGAAAAAAGGAACAATCCTGGTACTTGCGTTCGTTGTGTTCGCGTTCAACGCCGCAGCCGTCGATTGTAAGAACAGTGTCTGGCAGAACCTTGAAGCCTGCGGCTGGCCAGGTCCGGCGAATACGGGCCCGGATCTGACGCAGTGTCCCGGTGGTGTGCTCACTATCAATAGTGGGTCCAGCACACGAACGATTACCATCAGCACGCCTGGAGCGGTGATCAGCTGCGAGAACATCACAGGCGGGCTGCAGATTACGGCTCAGAATGTCACCATCCAGAACAGCATCATTTCTTTTGACGGTGGCGGAGCGGGAGGAACAGGGGTCATTAACATCAATGACGGAGCCAGCGCCACGATCGAACATGTGGAACTAAACGGGCTGGATCACACGCATGCATGCATTTGGGACGAAGGTGTCAAGGGAACGACCCTCGCCTATAGCATGGTCGCGAAGAACGTCAACTGCCACGACGTGAATGACGGGATTTTCAGCTGGTGGTGGTCCTCCGACAAGAATGCTGGCGCGGGAAGCGACTTCATCATCCAAGACAGCTATTTCCACGACTTCACTGAAAATGCTGCGAACGGACATATCGACGGATATCAGACCGAAGGCGCCCAAAACGGCACCATCACGCATAATACGTACCAGATAATGCGCACAGCGAACGACTTAACTGTTTCCGGTGGCGGTTTGGATAGCGCCATCGCTATCTGGGATGACTACAACGAATCAACCCCGACAGGACTTACCGCGGGCCATTTCACCATTAGCGATAACCTGATGGGAGGCCAACCGGGATTCATGAGCTATGCCGAGGACTATTCTGGTCCCGACGGACGGGCCACGGAAAACGTGGCGAATTCGGCTGTCGGCGGTAACAGCCTCGTCGACGTTAAATACATTGGGAATTACTGGAGCAACTACTACGACGCTTGCGTTGGGCAATGGGGGACGTGGTTCTACCGTGGGGCATGGCCTGCATATTACGGCGGACCAACAGACCTCTGGAACGCGGCGGGCGGCAGTTTGCGGTCCGGAAATGTGGTGCTGGAAACGGGCGAGAATATAGATACGGGTGGTCCGACTGGCTGTGAGGGGAATAACACTTCGCCAGCACCTCCTGTGCCTCTGCCGCCCACCGGTTTAACCGCCGTGGTGCAGTAAGTCTTGGCAGATCCGCAATAGCAGTGAACTTCCATCCGCTTAATGCGGAGATGGAAGAAATCCGTCGCGGTTAGCGGACTTTGGCTGCCTTGCGGGCAGGCTTTCGCGTAGATGGTTCGTTCGAATCGGGATCCGCGGGCCGGCTGTTGGGAGAAGCCACGGCGCCTTTGTGAACTGGCAGGGAAACCGATACAAGGGTGCCCTCATTTTCGCGCGAAGCGATTTCCAGCCTACCGGAGAGCTGCCGGACGCGTTCACGCATGCCAAGGATACCCACGCCGAGTGGACGTATCGATTCCTCTAGGTTCGAACCACCTGGTTCAAATCCTTTTCCAAAATCTTTGATTTCCAGAACGATCTCGTCACCCTTGCGGATCAGCCGCACGTATCCACGCGGCGATCCGGAGTAGCGGTGGACGTTGGTGAGGCTTTCCTGCACGATACGAAAGAGGGCGATTTCGGCTTCGGGACTGAGGCGCGGAAATTCGGGATCGAATTCGACGGAAATATCGATGCCACTTCGCGCCGAAAATCCTTCCACGTACCATTTGAGTGCGGGTCCTAAGCCGAGTTCCTCAATCAGGGGCGGGTGCAATAGGTACGAGAGCGTCCGAACTTCCTCGGTAATGCGCTTATTGACTGCTGCACATTCGGACAGAACCTTGCGCGTCTCGGGATCGAGCTGCAAGTCGCGCTCCAGTAGGTTCCACAGCATCATTGACTGGACGGCGAGGCTTTGCCCGGTTATGTCGTGCAAATCCCGGGCGATTCGACGGCGTTCCTCATCCTGTAGCGCCAGCAAGCGGGTGGACAGTTCCCGAAGGGATTGCTCGCTCGATCGAAGGGCTTCGGCAACCTGCACCATATCGGTCAGCTCGGTGGCGATCACGCACAAATGCTTACGCGACGAGGCACTTGCCGAGCCGAGAGTAAAACGAACCGTTCGCTCCGGTTTTCCGTCGCTTCGCAGCACCACCTGACCGCGCCCGCGTTTGCGAAGCAAACGCTCAAGATCTTCGTGTCCGCGCCAGGAGATATGGTCAAGGAGGCGGGTGCCGATCAGGCGCTCGCGCGTAGAGCCCAGGATTTCCGCGAAGCGATCGTTCACGTAGAGAACGGTGCCGGCGGAATCGAGAGTCGCGGCGCCTTCGGTGAAATTGTCAACCAGCACGCGATAGGGATGTTCGGAGTCTTGCAGGACGACGACTTGATCGCCTTTTTCGCCGGACACCACTAGAGCGTCAATCCCGCCTCTTCGGATGGCCTGAACGATTTCCTCGAACTCAGATTGATACTTCACGGGGTTCCTTGAACGGCTCTATCTGTTGGCGCGTGTGGCGCCGACGGACGTTTTGCCTGCTCCGCGATTTGTTCCTTCGAATGAACGGACATCAAGGCCGACGAGCACCTGTTCGGTATTCGAAAGGTCGCCAATGATCTTGCGCAGCGGCACCGGAACCTGGCGCACGAGCGTAGGTATGGCGAGAATCTGATGATCTTTGGCAAGCGCCGGATTCTTGAGCAGATCGACCACCTCGATCTTATAGCGCCCTCCGAGATGCTCCGAGCAGATTTTTTTTAGATTCGAAATGGCTGCCAGGGATTTGGGCGTTTGTCCCGCGACGTACAAACGCGAAAGTATGTCGGGCTTTGAAGGCTCTCGATCCGTAGCTTTGCGCATCAGGGTTTTGCCTTTCTCAGCGAGATCAAACCCGCGCGCTGACGCGAACGACCGGCATTGCGGCTTTCGAGCATTTCCTCTCGATCCATCTGCGCCTGCTCGGCGCGTTCGCTATCTTGTCGTGCAATTTGTTCTGACAGCTCGGCCTGGGCAGCGGCCTCCGCTTGGAGGGCGGCGATCTGAGCTTCCAATGCCAAAACTTTTCGATTCGCCTGCAGGCGCTTCAGTTGTACCTCTTGCTCCTTTTGCTTCGCATCGGCCAGCTCCTTGGCCTGCTGTGCGATGCGGGCTGAGCCCGTGAGTACTCCCTCGAGGCCTATATACGCGGGAACTAAATCGACACCCCGTTTGGTAATGAGAAATTCGCGGACCTGATTGGAGTGGGCCATGCCGCGCGATTTGAGGACATAAATGCAGCGATTTCGTTCGCCGTTCATCTCCACATCGCGGAGTAAAATCCAAGTGTCGGCCAGGGAGGAAACCCCGAGTTTGGTGCTTTCCAGGTCGGTATCGCGGCCGGTCAAATCGACGAGAATAGCGGTGATGCCAGCCGTCTTCAGGAAATCGACCAAGCGCATCATTACGGACCTCGCTTCGAGCTGCGAAGTTCCGGTCAAAAGGTTGGAGATAGGATCGATAACCACGGCCTGAGGTTTCCATTTTTCCACGAGCTTGTGGATGCGTAAAAGGTGCATTTCCAAGCCGAACTGAGTGGGCCGCCAAGCATCGTGTATCAAAAGCTCTTTTTCCACCCAGTGGTTCAGGTCGATTCCTACGGACCGAAGGTTTCGAGCCACTTGAGCGGGGGATTCCTCGAAGCCGATGAATAGACATCGTTCGCCGCGACGGCATGTGGCATCGGCAAACGCGGAGGCTAGCGTAGTTTTTCCCGTTCCAGCGGCGCCGCTGACGAGGACACTGGACCCGCGAAAGAACCCCTGGCCCTCCATCATTTCGTCCAGAGCTGGAACTCCGGTTGTAACTCGCTCCTGTGAAACCTTGTGCCGCAGCTGAAGTGCGGAAACGGGCAGAATGGACATGCCGTTCTCATCGATCAGGAATGGATACTCATCCATGCCATGCTGGGTTCCTCTGTATTTCACGATCCGCATGTGCCGGACGAATATCTGATCCTTTACGCGATGATCGAGAAGAATGACGCAGTCCGAGACGTATTCTTCGAGACCTTCGCGAGTGAGCGTCCCTTCGCCCCTTTCCGCGGTGATGACGGTCGTGAGTCCTCGTTGTTTTAACCATGCGAATAAACGGCGCAGCTCCGCACGGAGAATGCGTTGATTGGAAAAGTTGGAAAAGAGAGCTTCAATCGTATCGAGCATCACGCGCTTGGCGTGGACTGCCTCTACTGCATGCTGGATACGGATGAAAAGGACGTCCAGATCGTAGTCGCCGGTTTCCTGTATCTGTCCGGGATCGATGGAGATGTAGTCGAGGTACAGCTTTTTTTTCGCGGCCAGTTCATTGAGGTCAAAGCGTAGAGAAGCAACGTTGCGGGTGATCTCTTCGGGAGATTCCTCAAACGCGAGCAATACGCCCGGCTCGTTGAAGTCCGTCGCGCCGCGAACTAAAAACTCGATGCCGAGCATGGTCTTGCCGCTTCCTGGGCCGCCGCAGAAGATCGTCGTGCGGCCCTTCGGAAGTCCGCCCGCGCTGATATCGTCAAGACCGCGAATGCCGGTGAGCGCTTTCTCGATCGGCGCTACGCCATTCGGGCGCGTGCGTGCGGAGGCGCGATTGGATTTCGTAGCCACCGAAAATACCCGCCGAAAATCCGTTAGTCGCGCACAGCAAAGAGGGCACGCCACGGCCCAGAAATGTCAACGTGCGCTGGAATATATACGAAACGCCTGCACCAGTGCTAGCGGCTTAACGATATATGCAGCGATATATCCAGCGACATATCGTTGCGAGAGGCGCAAAATCACACTCGGCCAGCCACGCGCCCGACCCCGCGGGTCATATCAGGGCTGCACCATTCCGCGGCGTACCGCGTAACGGACAAGGCTGGCGGTCTCATGAATATCGAGCTTTTGCATCAGCCGCGTACGGTGCGATTCGGCAGTCTTGACGGAAATGCCGAGAACCGAAGCAACGTCCTTGGTTGATTTTCCCTCGGCAATCAGCTGGAGCACTTGGCGCTCGCGCGGCGTCAGGGAATCAGCCGGCTTTTTGGATTTCGATCGATAGGCTTCCAGCAGTGCGCGGGAGACTCCGGGGCTGAGATATATTTCGCCGCCCGAGACCTGCCGCATCGCTTGCACCAGGTCGCGCGCGGCTTGGCTCTTCAGCACGTAGCCCTTCACGCCCGCATCGAGCGCTTCGGATAGATATTGCTCCTCGTCGTGTTGCGTGAGGAGGATGGTCTTGATTTTAGGGAAAGAGCGGCTAATCGTGCGAGCCGCTTCCAGCCCGTTCAGGACCGGCATGGCGATATCCATGACGACGATGTCCGGCCGTTGCAATTCTACATGACGCAGAGCGTCCTGGCCCTCGGCGGCCTCTGCAACGATCTGGAAGCCTTCACGCTCGAGAAGCGATTTTAAGCTTTCTCGCACCAACACATGATCGTCAGCAAGTACGACGCGAATTGACATGGCTGTGTGACTCCTTAGTTTCTGGGAACCGGATCAGCAACTTTGTGCCGTCCCGCGGCGAAGACACTACGGATAACGCGCCGCCGACGGAGTGTAATCGTTCGCGCAGTCCCATCAAAACGAGAGCCTTTTTCTGTGTGAGGAATGCACGTCGAAGCCGGTTGACATCGTCCTCGATGGAACCAAAAAGCATGCCCGGCTCAAATCCGATGCGGATGATAACGCGGCGAGCCGTGGAGTGTTTTGTGATATTCATTCCTGCTTCTTGTACAGCGCGGCAGAGACCGGATCGCGGCTCGATTCGTCGTTAATTTCTAAAGTGCGCTCCCTCGAGCAGGACGAGCCCAGAAGGCGGCTCGCTAGGTCGAAGGTGGGGGTGGCGACCACGTAGCGTCGAAGCTCATTCAGAAATCTTGCCCGTGCACGTTTTCACGACCTCCGTTGCAATGCTTGAGCTCCGGCGGGATACCATTGGCTGCGGTGATTGCCGCCGATTCCTGCTTTGAGGTTTTATTCGCCGCATATT
Source organism: Candidatus Dormiibacterota bacterium (assembly GCA_035534415.1). Lineage (GTDB taxonomy): Bacteria > Acidobacteriota > Terriglobia > Acidiferrales > UBA7541 > Palsa-295. Next base: position 56,362 of record DATLSB010000150.1, read on the forward strand.
CTCCTGGAACACAGGCTTGGCAACCTTCCGTGCCTGCCCGCTTGCAGCGGGTGGTATCAAGAACCAGTACCATTTTGGATAGGTAAGCCTCAAGGAAGAGAATCCTGTCATACCTGATCAGGTAAATACCTTATACGCAGACGTGCGAAGTCAATATGGCTGAGGATTTGGGCGAAGGCACATTGCGGCTTCTGCCGGGTTACCGGATTGGCGGTAGCGAGCGAAGACTGGGGTATCCAGCCACGGGGCAGCGGAGGTTTCGCGCAGGACGGCGACGTGCCAGCGAAATCAACTGGTGGAGTGCGTACGAAGAATCATGGGCAAGTCCACAAAACGGTCATCTTGGCGGCCCAGGACAGCGGGCAGAGAGTCGCGTTCCAGCGGTGCCGAGCAGAGCCCCTCCTTCTCGGTCACCGAAGGGGCGCGCGGAAATTTCGATCGAGACACGATATCGAGAGCCTGCTTTCGTCTGTTCTGATGGTCGCCGATAGCGGCGTGAGCCACCTACACCTAGGCCTCGGGGAACTTCTGGGCAACCTGCTCCACCCAAATAAACCGGCGGGGACATTCTCGCAGGGTCAATCGCCCTCTCTTCGGCCTGCGGTCAAGCAGATGATCCTCGATAGGGAACTGCGCGATCTAGCGCTTACTGACGATTTGACATGTCTGTACAACAGGCGGGGATTTGTTGCGGCCGCTGCTCAGCAGCTGAAGTTCGCTCACCGAAGCGGCCAGCAGATGATGCTGTTTTGCTGCGGGGTGGGCAATCTGAAGCAAATCAATGAACTGTTCGGGCGCGAGGAGGGCGACTTTGCCCTCGTGCGCACGGCGGACGCGCTGGAAGAAGCCTTCCGAGACTCGGACCTGCTGGCGCGATTAGGCGGCGATGAATTCGCCGTGTTGGCTTCGTGCGCTTCCGGGACTCATCGGGATGCGGTGTTGCATCGGCTGGAAAGTTGTCTTCAGCGTGCGAACGCCACGGAGGCGAGATACCCGCTGTCACTTAGCGTTGGTGCGGCGCAGTTCGATCCTAATCACCCTGACAAATTGAGCGCGCTCATGGATTTCGTAGAGCGCGACATGAACGACCGTAAACAGCGCCGATCGTCTCCATTTCCGCCGGACCTCGGAAGTGATTAGCGCATTTCGCAACTCTATTTGGAGGATCGAACACGCATGCCTATGAACGGTAGATTCGAAACCCGAGTTATCTTGACGGTGGCTTTGTATTTACATGATTCGAACAAGCCGGTTCCCGCCGACTTGGCTCTGACCGGAAACGTTAGCGCCCACGGTGCGCGAATCGTGACCAAACGAGCCGGAAATCCGGGTGAAGAGTGGCAAGTTGCAGCGATTTCGAACGGAATCCGCCACGACGCCCGCGTCATCTACTGCATCGCGCTTTCCAAGCAGAATTTCTGCATCGGATTGGAGCTGGAGCAACCTGTGCAGAACTGGTGGGACGGATGCCACGAATTGCGGAAACATGGCCGATCGGCCAACGCGGTGGAATCCCACCAGACCATCAGATAAGGAAGCGGAGCCGTGCAGCCCACGAGGCTCGGACCGAGTTGCGCGCCTGAGCCTAGCGCGAAGTGATTTGATAACCCTGCCTTAGTTCGCAGCGATAATTTTTCGACTGATTTTTCGCCGCCTGCACGTTGCAGTCTGCCCACGGGACCGAGGGATTCGGCCCCAAAGGAAAGACTGTTTCAATGGAATTCACTTCCGCTTCCAAAGTCGTTCCCTCCGCGGGAGGCGGCAAGCTGAAATTGATAGAGTCTCCGAAAATCACCGGATACATCTCGCGGACGGAGTCGCTGATTTCCCGGCGAAAAACCTCGCCTTGCATCAAAAATGTAGTTGTGTCTGACCAATCCAATACGGAGACGCTGATGGTGCGGCTAACGCCCGAATAGCGGTCGGAAATGATCCTTGTGAAAGGACACGGTCCGGCGATGCAGGAAACTCTGGCGTTCTCAAAGACATTGCCGTCACCCGCATCGAGAGATGCGGAACCGACATTCGCCTTCCATCTTCCGTCGGGCGAACAGTGACGATATCCGTCACACGGGACATTTCCTTGGTTGGGGATCTCGAAGGTGGTTATCTCGCTGCCGATGTTCGCCTCGTTTTCAATTTGAGTGGAGTATCGGACTCGTATATTCGATAGACGAATCATCGGGCCATGCCGAGTAATTGTGTGTTTTGGAATTGGAGTGAGGCTGACGACGTAAAGCTGTTTGCCAATCACTTCCGGAAGCTCGATTGGCCGGTAATCTGGGTGCCGGAATCGGAGGAAAACCGTCTCGCCCGGCCTGGCGCCGATCGGCAGGACAACCTTGAAGAAACCAGAGAAATTTGACTCCGTTCCGATTGGCGGCGCGGCTCCTTGCACGCTGATCTGGACGTTCGCTATCGGCGATTGCTTCTTTACGTCAGCATCTGCTTTGATCACCGAGCCTTGCATTACGATATGTTGAGCGCGATGCAGCCAAACGCTCTCCACGAGGCCGGCAAGCACACCGCCCGTGACCAAAATCGCGATGGACAATGCAATTCTTTTACGGCTGCGCATCAAATCGCCTATAGTTTGAGCATATCAGCAAGAGTTCCTGACGAGGAGTCGATTTGTTACCTGGGCGCGGTTTTATTAGATCCTGTATCCTTTCAGGCGCATTTGGTTTTTCCGGTTCTCAAGAGCGGCTATAATTTTAACGATGGGCGATTTCGTCGCGAAAAAAATGAGCCGGCGGACACTTTTGACGCAGGCGCTTCGACTCGGTGCGTGCCTTCCGTTGGGCGCCGCTGCTGACTTACCAGCGGCGCTAGCGCAGACCGACGCGAGGCGTCCGATCCAGCCTTTCACTCCGCTGCCGGGGCAGGTGCCGTTTTCACCTGATGAAGACGTTCTGCTCGAAGATATCGAACGAACCGGGTTCCGGTTTTTTTGGGAGCAAGCAAATCCGGAGACCGGGCTTGTGAGAGACCGCGCCGATGTTTTTAGCAATAAGCAAAATTCACTGGCCAGCATCGCTTCCGTCGGTTTCGGTTTAACCGCTATCTGCATCGCGGATGCTCGTGGTTATGTTTCGCATTTAGACGCCACCGAGCGCGTCCTGCATACTCTTCGGTATCTTTGGAAAAAGCTGCCAAATCATCGCGGTTTTTTTTACCACTGGGCGAACATCAATACCGCTGAACGGCAATTCGATTCCGAGGTTTCGTCGATCGATACGGCCATCTTGCTCTGCGGAGTGCTGACCTGCCGCCAGCACTTCAAGGAATGGGAAATCCAGGAATTGGGGCAACTGATTTTCAATCGCGTGGAATGGACGTGGCTCTCTGAAGATACCAGCGTGTTGTCTCACGGTTGGACGCCTGAAACCGGCTTCCTTCCCAGCCGATGGAACGACTACAGCGAACTGATGATGATGTACCTCCTGGGCCTAGGATCGTCCACGTACCCTCTGCCGACCGCCAGTTGGGACGCGTGGTCGCGCGTCCCATTCGTGTACGACAACATCCGCTACATCGGATCGTTCGCGCCGCTTTTCATCCATCAGTATTCGCAGGCATGGTTTGATTTTCGTAACAAGCACGACCGATACGCCGATTACTTCCAGAACTCCGCGCTTGCCACGAAAGTGCACAAACAGTTCTGTATCGATTTGTCCGGTCAATTTTCTGATTACTCGAACGATCTGTGGGGCATCACCGCCTCCGATTCTGCCAGGGGCTACGTGGTGTGGGGAGGTCCCCCGGCCACTGGGCCGATCGACGGGACGGTTGTTCCCTGCGCGGCGGGCGGGTCGCTCCCGTTTCTGCCGCAGCAAACGGTGGACGTACTCAAGAATATGAGGGAGCGTTACGGAAAACGCGCGTGGGGCCGGTATGGACTTGTCGACGCGTTCAATCCGCTGACGAACTGGTATGACACCGATGTGATCGGGATCGATCAGGGAATCACCGTGGTGATGGCTGAAAACGCTCGCACTGGTTTCGTCTGGGACACCTTCATGAAAAATCCAGAGGCGCAGCGGGGAATGCAGCGCGCAGGCTTCCAGCCGAACGCGCCGAATTACCAGTTTAATGGCTGATTCAACGAATTAAGTCGAGCTCTAGCTCCGGCAGCACATGCAGCAGCAGTGACTTTCACTTGAACTGAAGCAGGACCAATCCTGGTGGCGGAATCACGATCGTCAATTTTCCATTCTGAAAATGCGCCGTTTCCGGTGGCGGCAACTTTGCCGCGCGCTGAAGTTCGGCAATTTGCGCTCGCGTAGGATACGCGGGACTTCCCATCTTTGCGTAGGCCTCCAACAATGAGCCATGGTTCGCGTCAAGCCTGGATACGAGAACTGGTGTCCGGCCGCTCAATCCGTTCACATCAATGTGAAAGGTTTTTGAATTTCCGGTCTGCTCGGGCAAGAACAAGTTCCAAACGGCCATAACCAACGACCCATCGCGGCGCTTGGTTAGAAGCGCAGTATCCGAGTCGAGCGCAATTCGTACGTCGCCCAAGTGATGCAACAGCTTAAATGCGTTGAATGCCGGTTTTGGCAAATTGTCTTCGGCGATCAGGCCATATCCGCCGTACAACGGCTTTCGTACGACGCCCTGCTCCTCGAAGACATCGGAGAACGCCCAGTACGACATCATGTCCGTCAGCCCGTCGCATTGGCGGATGGTGTTGGCCATCCACGGACCCATATAGAGACCATCGGTCACGTCTGTTTCGTTCTTGTAACTGGCGTTGTACTCACTCCAAATGATCGGAATGTTTGGCCGGGGCGATGCTTTGACCTCGTCGTACACCTTCTTAGCAGCCATGCAAACCATCTGGTTGCGCGAGACGGGCTGGTTCGTTCCCAGCACGTTTTCGGACGAGTCGTTTCCGTACACGTGGGTTGAGACGAAATCCATAGGCACGTTGTTTTTAACGTTGTGGTCGATAAAGCTGGTGATCCATGCGGCTTGCGCCGTAGCCGGACCACCAACTCGCAGCCGAGGGCTGACCGATTTCAACGCGCGGGCGGTCACATCGTACAGATGATAATAGGTCTCTTGCTGTGGTTTACCAGCCCAGAAGTCGAGGTTCGGTTCGTTCCACACTTCGAAGTACCACTGCGAAACCTCGTCGATTCCGTAGCGATCCACCAGATGGCGAGCAAAGTTCGTTATAAGGGCGCCCCATTTACTCCAGTCCTTCGGTGGAGAGACGATCGGGTGATACCAGAATGCTTGCTCAATCGGGCTCGCCGCTAGCTGTCGAGGCATGAAGCTCAGCTCGACGAACGGCCGGACGCCATTGTCGAGCAAACCATCGTAGATATGGTCTACGTAAGAAAAGTTGTAAACCGGATTGCCTGCGGCGTCTTCGCTATAGAGTCCCACGTCGTGATCGAAAATCCCGTGAAAGCGAATGTATTTGAAATTCGTAGCGCCCTTCACCTCGCGAAGATCCTGGCGGTAGTCGGCACGCAGGCTCAAGACCGCGCGGCCCGACCCGAACATCTGTTCCCAGAAGTGCGGAAACGGGTGGCTCGGCGCGTTGGGGTCGACGCGGATAGTTACGTTGTTGCCAGCCGCTTGCGGAGGTGTCGCTTTTTGCGTCATATGCCGGCGCTCCGTGTGAGAACTTCTAACCGCGCCGATGAGAGCAGCTGATGGCAGCAGTAAGGCGAGGACTAATATCAGCTTCGGAAACGATGTGTTCACCTTGAAGCCTTTTCCGATCGCGTGGATGGATTGGCGACCCCCACACCGGCGCCGCAACGTCGGCCGGTCTAACTCGCGCAGGTGGTTAGATTACGCGGCTGACTGTGCGGCGTCCGCAGGCGAATTAGAATCGGCAGGGCAAAAATTTGCAACGATTTCTTGGTCCCAGGCCGGGACTGCTCGCGGGGGCATTTCGTGCAGAACGCGCTCCGCTGCCGCCACCCTGGGGTCGGCGTGGAACCTCCGCTGCATCGCCGAATCGCACAGCGTATTGGAGATGGCTACGAGCGTCATGCCCTGATGGTGAGCCATCCATGTGCGCACAACCTCATGTTGCTTGCCGGCCACGATCCGGCGGGCGGTGAAATCGACGGCATCATAGAAACCGTATTCGCCGAGCCAGCCCAGTTGCTTCATTTTTACAACGTTTCGCACGGCAGCGACCGGATCAAGCATCATGGCCAAAAACGTAGCGTAAGGCGCAATCACCACGTCATTCGAGAATTCGTCGCGGTGCAAGGCCAGCTGTGGGACACCGAACGCGTGGTAGACGTAATGGCCGTCCGGATTATATTCGTTGCAAGCGCACTCGGAGACGCCCCATGGGATGTTTCCTTTCTCCTCGGCGAACTTTTGCTGCACTCGAATGGCGGCCCGAGCGCTGCGCTCCAGCAGCGAATTCTTGTAAGCTTTGGTCCAGAGGCAGGGCATCAGATATTCAAACATCGTACCCGACCACGAATAGAGCATCGGCTGCCGATTGTTTGTGCCGTGGAAACGGCCGAGACGGAACCAAACTTTGTGAGGAATCGATCCCTGTGCAATTCCGCCAAATGCCGCCGAGCGCGCTTCGGAGGGGAGTAGGTCGTAGTGCCACTTGCTGATTGCTCCCTCGCTCACATCGTAGCCGATCGACAGCATCTCGCGTTTTTCGTCGAAGAAGATGCTGAAATCCATCTCGTCAGCTACGCTTTCAGCTTGGTCTGCCACGTGGAGCAGTGAAATGCGGAGTTGCTTCGCGATGGCGCGCGACCTATCCAGATCGTCCAGTAGCCGTTCTGCGGCTGCTTGCACCGGGCGCGACAATCCGGAGTCATTGTCGATCAGACTCCGGACGGCTATTTTCAGTGTGCCGTACGTCGTCGAGATATTCTCAAGGTTTAGATCGGAAATCTTTGGTAGGGAAGTGGGTTCCAGAAGATCGCGCACCACGGCGTATTCTGGGCGCAGCCACGGCGCGGTATCCGAAACCATAGTCACAAGTTGCTTTACCCGGCAGCGCAGCTCTCCGGTCCACCAGCGAACCTCTTCACCGGCGGAGCACTCCGCCAACTTCTCGAGGAAAATCGCCGTATCCACCTCAAGTGTGGCGAAGGTCTCGAACCCGTCCAACTTGGCGTGGGCAAGAGATTGCACACGCTGCCTGAGATCGCGAATGGCCGCGACAAGCTCTTCCGATTCAGGCTCTTCGGCAATCGCCTCTCCCAGAAGATTCACGTGATCGACGATCGCCTGCCACGCCTCGGGGCGGTGCAGCGGTCGGTTGATGATTTCCCCGCATCCTTCTTTGAGCGTCCAAAGGCTACAGAGAAGGTTACCGTTGTCCACGGTAGAGACGAACAGAGGATGATCCGGTTCCAGAGTGTGGGTTGAATACCAGTTATAAAGCTGGCCATTGAACTTGGGCATCCGACGGATGGATTCGAATGTTCGCTCGGACTGTTCGGCGAATTCGCCGGGCGTCAAGTAACCAAGATCGTACGCGGCGAGTCGCGCGTTTAGCAGCAAGCCGAGATTGGTCGTGGAAATGCGATGCGCCACGACCGGCGGCGTCTGCTGCATCAGGTCCGGAACCAGCCAGTTTTCGTCTGCAGTACTAAATTCCCTGAAGAATCTCCAGGTGCGCAGCCCTGCATTTCGAACCACAGCTTGCTCATCGGCATCAAGCACCGGCTGTCCGGAGTGAGATGGTTGGTCAAGCCATTGAGTGATCTTCGGCAAAGCCATCCACAGAAGCAAGAACGGCAGCGCCACCGCGAGGACCGCGGGATGAAAGATGGCCAGAAGGATTCCCAAGCCGGCGGAGACGAATGCACTCGCGCGCACGTAGGTGTCGACGATGTGCTCGCTTCTTGTGTCGGACTCAGAATCGGCCGCGGTCTCCCATTCCAGCATGCGTCGGTGGGTCACGTTCATCCGCGTCAGCGTGCGGACCACGGCGTCCATTGCCAGGAGGCCCTGGTGGCACAGAAACGCCAGCCGGAAGAAAATTCTCGCGTGGCTTGATGCCCAGTCAGAAAGTAAAGCTTCCCAGAAATGGCTCGAGAGCAAGTCACGCCCGGCGAATATGACCGACGTGCCGATTCGCAGATATACCGGAAGCAGCAGCACTCCCACAACGACGAGGGTGCATTCGACAGCAGCTTGCGGCACGGCGAGCCACGCAAACAAGAGCGCTGCTAATAACGCAATATCCGTCACCGATCGGCGCAGGTTATCCAAAATCTTCCAGCGCGACACGTGGCTAATCGGATTGCGCACCACGCGGCCAAACGCATCCCGCACGCGGGGCAATAGCCACGGGCTGATCTGCCAATCGCCGCGGATCCAGCGATGTTTTCTGCGGTTCAGCGCGCTGAAGGTGGTTGGGTAATCGTCGATCACCTCCACGTCGCTTAGCAAGCCGGCCCGAGCGTAGGCGCTCTCGATGAGATCATGGCTCAGGATCGAATCGTTGGGCAAGCGTCCGTCCAAAACTTTCTCGAAAGTGGAGACTTCGTAGATGCCCTTGCCACTGAAAATCGCCTCGCCAAAAAGGTCCTGGTAAACATCCGAAACCGCACGCGTGTAAATGTCCAGCCCGGTCTCGCCGGAGAACAACGACGCCAGGCGCGACCGTCGAGCTGAATCCAGGCTGATTTCCACGCGCGGCTGCAGAATTCCGTAGCCTTCCACCACTGTGTTGGATCGAGCATCGACGACCGCGGAATTCAGCGGATGAGCGATCGCTCCAACCATCCGGTGGGCAGCTCCCGCCGGCAATTGCGTGTCGGCATCGAGAGTGATCACGTAGCGAATGCTGGAAAGGATCGATAGGTCGCCAGTCTTCACGGGGAAAGCATCTTCTTGCCCAAGCAACAGCCGGTTGAACTGCAGCAGCTTTCCGCGTTTCCGCTCCCAGCCCATCCAGATGTTCTCCCGGGAATTGAACACGCGCGGCCGATAAAAATGAAAAAACGAGCCGTTTTTCTTGCCGGAATACTTTTTGTTCAACTGCTCGATCAGCTCGGAGCAAAATCCGGTCAGCCCATCCTTCTCATCGAATTGCTGGTTGGAGTCGGCAGGATCGGTGAGTAAGGCGAAGTGAAGGTTGCGATCGCGGTTTCCCAAGAAGCGTACTTCCAGATCCTTCACGGCTCTTTTGACTTGCGCCTCGCTGGAAAGCAACGTGGGGACGACAACCATCGTGGCGCAGCCGTTCGCGATGCCTTTCGAGAAATCGACCTTCGGAAGCTTTTTGGGAGGCAGTAGCGTCGTCACCAGCGAATTGGTGATTGCCACCGCGCACTCCGCCGCTGCCAGCAAAAACAAAATCAGGACCCAGGCTGCGGGCGGGCGTGAATGGAGCCCGGCAATCGCGCCAACCATTAAGGCCACTGCTACCATTTCGAGAGAAACAAAGTAAAAGTAGTCCGGCGAATTGACTGCAACTCCGCGGACCTTTTCCCAAAAGCTCGCACGGTAGCCGATCTGCTGTTTAAGAATTTTCTGGGCGGGCCCGATAAGGTAAAAGCCCACGTGCGTCCTTCGTTCCTTGGCTCTTCCGTTCCCGCCGCTGGACCTTTGCGCCTGCCGCGCGAGCACGATTGCCGCTTGCGCCACTTCCTGCTCGCTATACCGAGAGTGCGCGGCCATATCGCCTACGGCTGCCCGGTAAGCATCGCGGCTTTCAAAATCCATCCTGCCGTAGACGCGAAGCGGATCCGTTTGCAAAATCTTATCGGTCTCATCTATTTGCTCGAAGAGCTTTTTCCAGTCGAGCTCGAGAACCCGACGCAAGCTTTCCGTGCAGCGTCGAAGGCGCGCCGGATTCTTGGCGAATCGCGAAGTGGTCTGACGCTCAAGGTGCTCGATCGATTCCGCAATGCGCTCCAAAAGCGCAAACTCAAGGTAGGGTTTGAGGTTCCATAGTTCCTTCATTTGAAAAGGCGATTCTTCCTGAACCGCCTCCGCAAACAGCGGAAACCGAAACTCATCGAATACGTCGTCCGATGTATTCAGATAGCCGATAACCGCGGCGTATACCCGAGGAACTGGCGCGCCCCCATCTTCGCGCTCGACGAGCGGGAGAATGGACTTGGCACGAAGCGCTTGTCGGCACTCACGCACAGCCGACCGAATAACCATCAGATTGCCGATAACGACGACAGCATCGCCTTGCAGCCTGGCCCCCGACGAGACTGCCTGCTGCAAGCGATCCGCGATTTGGCCAATTCGTGTCGACGCAATTGCCAATCGCTTCGAGAAAGGTTCACTAACATCATCCGGCTCAGCCACGCGCCAAGATTGCGCGACGCGGAGTCCTGTTGAGCGCTGTTTCTCGTCCCAAACGATCACGGCCGGCCGCGCGGTTGCGGATGGGAGATCCTCGGCGCTTTTGCCGATGGGGACTTTCATCGGAGGAGTCGCGCCCGAATCAAATCGAGACTGATGTACTGTCGCCATCTTTATTTTCCTGCCTTCGCCATGTGTCTTATCTGTAGTTTGCCGCTTGCATCTCGAACATTTCGGCGTAGCGTCCGCCGTATTTGACCAACTCGTCGTGGCCGCCCTGTTCCGCGATCTTGCCGGCATCCAGCACCAGGATTCTATCTGCCATTCGAACCGTGGAAAATCGGTGCGAAATCAGGACGGACATCTTCTCGGTGGTCAGATCGGCGAACCGCTGAAATAGATCGTGCTCCGAGCGCGCGTCCAATGCCGCGGTAGGCTCGTCAAGAATTAGCACCTGAGCGTCGCGCAAGTAGGCGCGAGCGAGCGCGATTCGCTGCCACTCGCCTCCGGACAATTCGACGCCGCCTTCAAAGCGCACACCCAGCGTCTGCTGAAAACCTTTCGGCAAACGGCGAATGATCTGTTCGGCGAAGCTCTTCCGCGCTGCGGCTCGAATGCGGAACTCATCGTCGCAGTGTTCGATCCGGCCCAAGCCGATGTTTCTTGCAGCGGTCATCTCATAACGCATGAAGTCTTGAAAGATCACGCCGATTTCGCGCCACAGATCTTCAAGGTCGTAATCGCGGATATCGATTCCGTCCAACAGGATTTGCCCGGACGTAACGTCATAGAGCCTGGTCAGAAGCTTGACGATAGTAGTTTTACCCTGGCCGTTTTCTCCGACCAAAGCGATCCGCTCCGACGGACGCAGCCAGAAACTGATGTGATCGAGAACCAGACGCGGGTTTCCGGGATAGGAAAAGCAGACGTCGCGAAACTCAAATCCTTTGGCAATCGGCCGCGGGACACGTAGACCGTTCGGCTTGGACACGACCTTCGGTTTCATCTCGAAGAACTCGAGCAGGTCAGCCATGAACAACGCCTGATCGGCGATGCTGGAGAACGTGGAGAACAGCTGCTGAATGTTGGAGCTCGCTCCGGAAATCGCCCCGGCTAACAAAGTCAATGTGCCGATGGTCAACAAGCCCGCGACCGTCTCGTAGATGACGTAGCCGTAAGTTCCGTAGTAGCCCGTGGTTCCCAACAACGTCAGGAAAGCACCGATGAGCAGCTTGCTCTTGGCAAGAGACACGTTCTGATCGTGCAGCGTGTCCGAAATCTTCGTGTAGCGCTGGACGAAAAACGGACCCAGTCCGAAAAGCTTCAGCTCTTTGGCGCTCTCTTTGCTGCCGCCCAGAATGCGCAGGTATTCCATCTCGCGCTTGGCAGGGGTCTGCTGGAAATTCAACGAATAGCCGAGGAAGGCGAAGTGTGTCTCACCAATGAAGGCCGGCACCACGCAGACTATGAGGCCAACGAGGAGTAGCGGGGAAAACTTAATGATGGCAGCCGCCAGGCTGACCGTGGTGATGAATTGCTGAAATAGTCGTCCGCTCGCCTGGATCATGACGATGCGGTCGGTTCCTTGCACCCGCGCTCGCTCCATCTTGTCGTAGAAGACGGGATCCTCGTACGCAGTCAGGTCCAGGCGCGAACCGTGATCCATGATCTTGATGCTGATATAGCGCGCGTATTTGTCAGCGAGAACCGTGTCGCAAAAATCGGTCGCGCGGCTCAAAATTGTGCCGAGGCATGCCAACGAGAATTCCAGAACCACCAGCCACCAAAAGTACGAGGGCAGCGCAGTGTTGTGTGGCTTTATGTGGTTCACGATGTCGTCGATGATGTACTTCGTCACCCACAGCATGGCCACTGGCAGCAGACCGGTGATTGCGCGGATCGCCAGTTCGGCCACGACAATTCCCGGTGCCGCTTCCCAGACGAGCTTCCCCAGGGGGCGGAAGTTGCGAAGCGCGTTTAGGCGCTCTCGCCATTTAGAACTTAGGGATTGTGACTGTGTATTTTCAGCCATTCGCAAAGCCGTCTGCCTCGACTTTTTATTCCAGAGGTGCCGTCAGCCTATCGATACTGCGAGATGCCTTTCACTGTTCTGCGATGAAGTTGTCCCAAGACCTGCTTCCCTGATTGGACGTTTGCAAAGGGCAGCAGATGCGACGGTCAGCCATCGAAAGTAATGACCTAAAGCCGCTGCGTTACGGTCAATACCGGGGCGGATTCTCTGCGGAACCTTACGGAATTCGATCGAGCTTCCGATCCGCGTCGCACGGTCCGTCTGGCAGTAGCGTTTCACGCGTGAGCACCTGTATCAACAACCATCAATTAATGCACGTCGCGTGCCATGGTACTTGCGTGCCTATATCTATGGAAATAAAGCGGTTGTATTAATGTGCGTACAGTGCGGGCATATGCTTTTTGCTCGCTGATCGCAATTTCTTCGCGGGAGCGCATGTGCACTAATCGGCGGGCGAGCAGACGGGCACACGAGCCGTCCGCAGACTGCTGACAATTGCTAGCTAGGACTCTTTGCGGCGGCGGACTGAGACAACCCGCGTTAGGCGAGGAGCGCTAACCAAGGAGGTGAGAGCCAAGAGGAGAGAAGCGGAGAAAACGACCGTTACGTCGATTGCCGGTTCGGAGAGTGAACATCGACCGCGCCCATCGGACGGGCATAAGAAGAGGCCGGTTTTGCGGCCGGCGACTGGGAGCAGGCAGAGTCCAAGAACAGTACTGCATGGAACCGATACGGCTGGAGGCGGGAACGAACGAAACAAGCGCGAAAACTCCGTCGCTTGGCGATCGCAGCTATCTCTGGCGTCGTATACCAGTAACCGGAGAAATCGATGCCCAGCACTCGCCGGCAGGTGGCCTTCAGCAAACGAATGCACCGGACGTGTCGCGGGTCCAGAGTGGGGGAATACCAGCCGGCGTTGAATTTCCGGCGGTGCGCGCCGTCCGGCATCGACCCTAAAATCAATACCGACCCGGAATGCATCATTCGTCGCGCATTTTGCAAATGGCGATCGAGCATCTCCGGGTCGAACTGCTGCACGACGTCGTTGGAGAAGATCACATCGTATTGCGCACCCGAGTCTACAAATGACGAACCTTCCGCGCATTGGACATCGATGTCAGGGTAACGAGAACGAAATCTGTCCACGAAGTGAGGCGAAAAATCGACTCCGCGGTAGGCCGTAGGCGACACGTTGAGAAATGAGAAGTCCGAGCCATCTCCGCAGCCAACCTCAAGGATCCGCTGCGGCGAGTCCGTCGGGAACAGGCCCCTGATTTCGCCGACGTAGGCTCGGTAGAGCTCCTGCGGTTCACTGCGGTGGAGCAGACCGTCTTTGTCTGCCCAATAACGACGGAACTTATTGATGGTCGAGGCGGAGGATGAAGCCTTTCGGCCATATGTTTTCCACAGGATGCCGACGGCTGCCGCGGTAACGGCTGCCATCAGCCCGCACGCGAACCAGCCAGAAAAGAAGTGATGAATACCAAACCCGGCGCCCGCGATCGGCAGGGCAGCAAGTGCAAAATCTTTGCCCAGCAGCGCTAAACCTCTCAGGCGAAATCCAGCGATCGAGTATGCACACACGACCCAAATGATGCTAGCGACGACTTCGGAAAGAGTGAAGGCTGCGACGCCGTCGAGAGCACTTCGACCGAAGTGGAGCGCGAGCGCCATCGTCGCGAGCGACATGCCTCCGCCCCCGATTTGCAAGACTAGAGCGAGGCGCTGTCGGCCACAGACGTCAAACAACCTGACCAGCCATGCGGCTAATAGATACAGAAAGCCCGCGAACGCTAACCACGCGGCAAAGCTTCCGGCTAGTTTCCACCGCGCCCCTAAAAGCGCGTCAAATAGGAGCGGGGCCCCGAAAGCGAAAAAAAATCAAGACCGGGGCGCCAAAAGCGATTTGACTGCGCACCAGCCGTGTGACGAAGGGCTCCAGGGTGTCTGATTTAATTTCAGTGGCTGCTTTTTGATAGAAAACCTGCCCCATCGATGCGCCGAACAAAACCACCGGGAAATAAACCGCGCGATTGGCCAGAAGGTATAGCCCGATCACGTCCAAGCCGCAGAAGAATCCCGGCGAAGAGTACTTCGTCTCCAGATCATCGAAACCCTCCGTGCGTTCACGCGACGTCGCGACCGTTTGCCGCGGAACACATTCGAATTTTCCTGCTGAAAGCGCCGCTATCCTGCGATCCAACTGGTATGCTTTTCATGAACTTCCATAACGGAGATTGCCGTACCTAACTTCCCGAAAGAAAATTTAGATCCTGTCGATTGGGATTCTTTTCGTGCTTCGGCTCACGCCGCACTGGACGTCGCCGTCGATTTCATCCGGACTTTTGACCAGGGCCCAGTGTGGCGACCGGTGCCAGACGACGTTCGTGAGGCGCTGGACCAACCCCTGCCCATCAAAGGGCAGCCGCTCGAACACGTAGTAGCCGACTTCAAAACAAATGTTTTGCCTTATGTGACCGGCAATATTCACCCTCGCTTTTTTGGTAGGGTTCATGGCGCTGGTCTCGCGGACGGAATCATTTCGGAAATGCTGGCTGCCGCCATGAATTCCAACTGCGGTGGACGGAACCATGGAGCAATCTATGTCGAGAATACCGTCATAGATTGGTGCAAAGAGCTTTTCAGCTTTCCACCGGACGCCAGCGGACTGCTGGTAAGCGGAACGTCGATGGCGAACTTGATCGGATTGGCGGTGGCTCGTAACGCGCGCGCTGACGGCGATATCCGAAAGCGCGGCCTGAAAAACTACCCGCGACGGCTCGTCGCGGATGCGTCGGCGGAGGCGCATGAATCGGTGGCCAGAGCCATGGAAGTTCTCGGCCTTGGATCGGAATCCTTGCACAAAATTTCTGTGCTGCAAGACTTCACCACGGATGTTGCCGCTCTTCGGGAAGCGATCGCCGAAGACCGACGCGCTGGCCTGGAACCTCTCTGTGTGGTCGGTTGCGCGGGAACCGTGAATACCGGCGCGATCGACCCGCTGGACGAGTTGGCGTCCATTTGCGCTGCGGAAAAAATCTGGTTCCACGTGGATGGAGCTTTCGGCGCATTGGCGTTTATGAGCGACTCGCTGCGTCCCCTGTTCAAAGGCGCGGAGCGCGCGGACTCTCTGGCGTTTGATTTTCACAAATGGGCGCAAGTTCAATACGACGCTGGCTGCATTCTGGTTCGACGTGGCGATCTTCATCGCCTTTCAGCTCTGCCGCGATGCGTCGAATATCTTCTTCCCGCGCCTCGGCTAGTTCGCGCAAAGATTCTGCGCCCGCCCGCACCCCCCTATAAATGAATCCGCGCCAGCATATTTCGCGCGACGCAGTCGTGAGCCCGTTATTGTCGGCAGCGTCACGACTTATCGTTCCCGCGTTTATCAACATCTGTAGTACCTCCTCAATTTGCCACGCCGCTGCAGACGGTTGCGGTGCCAGATTCCCCAGCGTCCAGCGAACAGCTGCGCGCACGGCGAGCACGGGCCGGGTGTGTCGTGTTTTTCAAGAGCGGATATCTCTGATCACGTCGCCAAAGGGACTGTTAACTATGGGCGCTTTGCCAACCGCAGCGAGTCGGCCACTCTCGTGGAATCAGCCTCCAAAACCAGGCCCCAGCCTGCTTTCGCCTGGGCTCTGCCTGGCGATCACAAGTTCGACCGGCCGAATTTGTCGCCAACGTACTTTTCCATCTGTTGTGAAGTTGCGATGCAGTCAGCAAGCCTGCCGGGGCGGCAGCTTCGAGGGTCTTTCCACATTCCCGCCTTGGAAATCTCGCCGAAGTCCCCAGGATAGAATTCGATTCCGGCCACCGCGCCTTGTTGCAACAGCTGCAGCTGAACGTCTAAGGTCTTTTTAAAAAGAGCAACCTCCTGGGTGCCCGCGCACGGAGTGCGCGAGTTCGGCTCACACGGGAGATAGTCGATCCGATCGACGGGGTACGAGCCCGCGATGATTTGCGCATTGGGAAATACAGCTTTTGCTTTGCGCACATACGATGAGAAATTTGGTCCGTTCATTCGATAATGAACGAAGAGGTGCACGAAGTCGGTACGATTACGGACGCTAGCCATCGCGGCAGAGGTCAGGAGAGCAGCCGTGAGTTCGTTTTCATAGACGGTCACGCCGAAATGTAAATTTGGGTTTTCTGACTTCAGCCCATCGACGAAGCCAGTGAGCATCGAGGCGACTTGTTGGTCCGATTCGTGCAGCTTCTCCATCTGGTTCACAAAATCATCGAAGCCTATGGAATATAATGCGGGCGCGGACTTGCTCAGCGCGCTGTACTCGCGGCCCTCGTTCGCGATTGATGGTTTTAGAAGCAGGGCCAGAAATATTTTGTCCACATGCTGCTCGCCCGCGATTTTCTGCACGGCTTGCATGCAGCTGGGCGGCTGGTCTGAGCACCCGATGCGCATCGCATTCACGTGTAATTTGTGGTTCCACTCGGATGTGTTTCCGCCCCACGTGATGATCAATTTCGACTGCGCCTGTGCGGCCGGGCACAGCGATGCCATCATAGCGGCGCCTGCCAGCACTGCCATCCAACACGAAAGTGTGAAATCAAACCGTTGCGCGAATCGTCGAAACTCGATCATGGCTCTTCTGACCTTTGCTTTCTTCTTCGGTACCGGCAGACGGACTGGGAACGCCGGTTAACTGCGAAAGCCAGCTACGAACGAGCGAACTCCATTCGAGGTTCTTCTGAATAAACGCGCGGCCATTCAGTCCCATTTGCTTGGCAGCGCCTGGCTCCGACAACAGCTACCGAATCGCGCGGCCGAGTGCCAAAGGCGCTTCCGGTGGAACCACAAATCCGGCTTCCGCGTGTTGTATTGACTTCGGCGATATGGATGATAGTAGAGCGCCAGCAAAATCAGCATTCCCATCAGCCATCCGGCGCCGATTCTGGTGATGTCGTTCGCCGCGCCCGATTGCCGGTCGTCGAGATGAAGGATCATTTGCCCGGCGAGAATTACTCCCGCGCCGAGAAAGAGAATTACGAAACGCCGTAAATGGCGCTCGCCGCGTATGAGGATGAACGGAGCGACTAGAATTAGGGTTCCGATTCCGAGGAATCGCAGCAGTTCGGAACCACCATACGCGGGAGCCGGCGAATAGCTGTAGCTTATAGTCACTACGATGGCGAATAGTCCGAAGGCGAAAAGCGGCCATTTCGGAACGGCCGAAAAACCAGGACGCGGCGATTTGTCCAAATGGGCGGTGTATCTCATTAGGCGCCAAGCCACGCCCAGAAAAAGCCCAACGAGCATCGCCACGGTAAGGTCCGCTACCTTGTTGATCGGCTCCAGCGGCCAATACGCTTTCAGTTGCGGAATGAAGAGCGCGGCGACCAGGAAGAATTCGGGATATGTAAACGCCAGCCACAGAAATGCGACGGCCGCCAGTACACCTCCAAAGAGCAAGAAGATTGAGCCCCTCGAATAGGCACACCAGCACCATCAACGACAATAGCCCTAAGAGGACGGCCGTTAGCTTCCAATCACGCATGTCGATTTCCAGGGAGCGTTACCCAGCGCCGCGGAAAATTCTGATTTCCAGTCAAACTGGCCGGCGCCTTCAATCGTTTTCAGCAGCTTCAGGTATAGGGATCGGTACCGCGGATCGAGAAGCGTGTTGTTGTGCCAGACCATTGTGAAAACGCCCCCACTGCACGACAGCGGGAAATGCAACGCTGCACGGCTTCGACGCTCGTTTCTTCGCTGAGCTTCATGTATCCCAGCAAGGTGCGATCCATTACGAGCAGCGGTACCTCCATTAGCTCGGCCGTTCGATTTAAGGATAGAAGCCATGGTTGGTACGGAACACAGGTTCCGGCGCGGAATCCAAGGTGATCGGCGTAACAAAGCGTGCTGTCGTACGCTAGTCCGCACATCTCCCAGTGAATCCAGGTGTCCAGACACCAGCGAAGATAATGCTGGTGGCCTCCCAGCGGTCCATCGCCCAGGACCTCGCGCAGCGTGTTGACCTCCCGGCGCAGGCGTTCAGGCGAGCGGAACGTGCCATAACCCGGCTGCACACCCGATTCCACACCTTGTTCCCGAAGCCAATCGATCACTCGACGAATCTTGCGATGCTTCAGATCGTAGCCGCTGTCGCGCAGGCTCGGAGGGCTCGCCATCCAATAGACAGCGGAGTCAAGCTGGTGACCGCGCGTGATATTCACAATCTCGCGCACCGCTCGGAGATCGACCGGCTCGCAATCCGGCAACCACGCCAAAACTTCCCTCCAGATGCTTGCGGCGATGCCGCGGGCCATGTAGCGGACGACATTTTTGGGCTGAAATGGTATTCCCACATGATCCGCATCGCGGCTCAACTTCGCACGTAGCGTTCGATGCGCCGGACGCCAGTTCGGATTGAGGAACGTCAGCACCTGCTCGAAGGCTAGCCTGGATTATTCGTTGATTTCAGTAGCGGAAAAAGAAAGGATGCTCTAGAAGGTGCATGAACACTGGGTTTTCTGAGAACCCAGTACACCATTTTGGAGCATCCCAAAGGTGACAACTCGTCGTATATCACAGTTC
>DATLSB010000151.1:0-64614 GCA_035534415.1 Candidatus Dormiibacterota bacterium
CTGCGCGTAACTCGGAGCGCCCGACGCGCCCGCCACCCAGCCGATAGCTCCAGCGCCATCGTCCCAGTAGGGATAAAAATAGTAAGTGGTGCCAGGAGCGAGCCCGGTGACTCCAACGGATCCGTTCTGTATCGCGGTAGCGGTTCCGTCCGCGCGGCAGATGCTTAAGCCCGACCATGACCACGTGAGGCTCGATGCCGTCGACACGTACGTGAACGCGCCGGACCACGTGGGCGGGACGGAGCCTTTCATCAACACGCCTGATTTTGACGGGTCGACCTTCCCTGCCGTCAATGCTCCCGAAGAGACGCGCGCGTAATCGGCGCCGTCGGTAATCTGGTCGTCCAGGCTCCAGCCCTGATTGGGCCCGAGCGACGCCCCCGCGATGCGCCGCAGCGCTTCGTATAGTTGCGGGTTTACGTTACGCAACGCTTCGATCTGCTGAATGCTGAGCATCTCGGTTCGTAACCTTTCGATCCAGCTGCGTTCCGGTAGTACTAACTTAGGCCATTAACCGTTAGGGAGCGCCCTACAGCGGCCAGTTTGCGTCGGGTGCCCGCTCATGTCATGGTAATTGCAATACGTTTGAGGATGCGATGAGGCTAGCGCTTAGGCGAACGATCTGTGGGATTGCGTTCAGTGTTGCCGCGATTCCGTGCGCCCGCGCGCAGAGCGCGAAAGTGCCGCCGGACGTGCGAGCCTTCGCCGCGCAATACGTGGCCGCGATCAACGCCAAAGACGTGACGCGCATCCGGTCGTATTTTGTGCCGCAAGCGCGCGCCTGCATCACGCCCGAAAACAAAGAAGTCTACGACTCCGTGCTGGCCATGCAGCTAACGGATCACATTCCACAGGGGTATACGCTGACTTCTCCGCCGGTCAACCTAAGCAATTTGAAAGCGCTTTCGGACGTCCAATACCTGCCGGTCAAGCCCGAACGCGAGCTGCGCATCGACTACCGGTATCCGGGAACCACTGACGGCGGAGTTGTGGTCCTCTGGCTGGCCCGCCGAAACGGCCGCTGGATGGACGATCATCCCTGCATCACCGCGCACGGCCTGAAAATCTATCGAGAGAATGCCGCCGCCCGCGAGCACTACCAGAAGCTGGCGAAAGAGATCAAAGAGCCGCTGCGCGCCGAGCTGATCGGCATGCTGCGCGCGCGTCAAACCAGCCAAGCCGAGTTCCGCTACCACCAGGCCACCGGCAGCGACCTGCAAACATCCATGCTGGTGATCAACGCGCTGCAAGAGCAACTGCAATAGCGCGCTCCGCTGTCCCCTTCGATTCGCCTCGCATCGTGTTAAGTGCGGCGGCATGCCGCCGCTGTATTCTGCCTTTGCGCACGGCCGCCGCCTTTTCGATTCTTTAGCCGCGCTTCGTGTAGCGCCATTCCCCTAAACGCGCCTCGGGCTTCGCCGTACTCCGCCTACGCGATTCGCCTAATTGAATGCCTTTCGCGCGCGGCGCACTATCGAACGCGAATTTTGGTAGATCGCGTTCAGGGGGACCATACGATGTTACAAATTCGAAGAAAAGTCTGCGCAAGCGTATCAGCGCGAACGTACGTGATTCTCGAGCAGATGATCTCATCGGGACGAGTTGAAAACGTCGGCGAAGCGGTCGACCTGGCCATCGAAGCGCTACAGCGCGACGATCGTCGCAAAGGCAACGGCCACGCTGCGCCGTACGCCGAAGAGCCCAACGCGGCAGCGGTGGCCGCGAATCGCGCCACCTCCCGCGTCATGCGGGACTCCAACCCCGACGTGCTTTTCGACTAGCTTCCTGCCCTTTGAAAAAAAGGGCCGTGCGGCGCGCCTAGCCGTAACGCGATGCCGCGGCAGATTGGTCGGCGTGATACTTCGGGGCCTTCTCGCCCGGAAGAATCCCTCTTCGATCAAAGGCCGCGCGCAAGATACCGTAAAGCGATCGCAGTGGAAGCGAAGCCAAGCCAACCTTGGCTAGTTTCCGCCGCGTACCACGGCAAACGGGTCGGGCTTGGCCCACGGAACGAGCTTTGTCAACGAGAACCACGAAGCGGCGGCGTTGGTGCCGAACTGATACGCCACGCGTTCCGCCAGCACGTTTGTGAACTGCTCCATGTCGCGCGACGCCGGCGAACCGAGCGTCCACGCACCCAGCGCGATCGTGCTGGAGTTTCCCGGCAAGCTGGCTGATAGCGCCAGCGATCCCGCGCCGAGCACGTAGCCCGTCAAATAGCCAAACAGATTCCGCCCGCTCAAGCCGGTGGCCGCCAGATACGCCGTGGTATAAAACGAGTTGATTGCCGCGCCATCGTCCGAATACGCGCCCGGAGTGAGCGCGTACACCTTCCCAGTAGAATTATTCGAGCCAAAGAAAATCTGCGCCTCGCCGGTTACGCGTTCCACCAGCGCGCAACAATTTGCCGAGATTGTCCACGGCGCCCATTTCCGGCCGCGATCCGGAGCGGTAAGCGTCGCGACCAGCGGATCCGTAAATCCCTCTTCATAATCGAGCATCAGCACTTGATTCGGCTGGGTGGCCGCGCCCATCGGCACGCCCACATAGATGCGCTTCTCGCGCGTGTCCACTTGTACCCAAATCGTCTGCCCATATGCCCAGTTGATCGAGTCCCACGTCGGCTGAATTTCCTGCGAGATTTTGATCGGCTGGCTGCCATCGAAAAGATAGAGTCCGGAGCGCCCGGCGATCACCGCCCATTCCTCGCCGATTCCGATGCCATGCACGGAGGGCGTGCCGACTTGATTCGACACTTCCTCGACTTGCCAAAGCGCCGGTTCGTTGATGCCGTCCGTGGCCGTTACATACAGGCTGCGCTCTTTCGCGAAATACAAATTGTTTCGCAGCGTGAACGCCGCGCGCAACCCCTGGCCGTTGTTTTCCGCGATGCTCATGATTCCGGTGACGCCGTCATAAGCCTCCGGCTCATCGGTGCCCGACGCGCGCACGAGCGAGGGATTTTGCGGCGCGTTGGTTGGAAACACTTCGATGCAGTCCACCAGGAATGACTCGTCCGCAGGCGCCGGGAAACTGTCGCCATAAACGCGCAGCAGCGCGTCTGGCGGCAGCGAAGCTTGCGCTGGAAATAGCACGCCGCTAAATTCCACGTACTGCGGAGTGAGTTGCGTTGCGGAAATGGATAACCCCGCCGCGAGCTGCCCGGCTGACGGGCTGTACGCGTCAATGCGCAAATTGCCGGTGGTCAGATTGGCGCTGCGCGCCAGCCGCGCTCGCACCGAATAACTGGTGTTGCCCGCGCACAGCGGATTGCCGGCGGAATCCACCGCCGCGCTCTGCTCGATCATGCCGCGGCTGGCGGTGACGCCGTCCGCCGTGATGCGATAGGCATCGCCCCAAACCACGTTGCTCGGTTCGCGGCTACCCCCCGCGCCAAACGCCGAATCGAGTTGCCAGCCAAGCGGCCGCCCGTTGCCAGACGCGTCCCATCCGCCATCGAACGAGAGGTTGCGCAATCCGTCCATATTGGAGCGCTCGCCCCACCAGAAAATCCGCTCCGCATACGCTACCGAACCGAGCTGCGCCGGCAATTCCACCTGTCCGAAAAGATAGTCCATGCTGGTGCCGGAAAGCAGAATGGTGTCGCTGAAGTCCACGGTGAGCGATGTAGTGGTGTTGTCGTTGATCACCATCGCGGCCGGCACATGATAGAAACTCGCGCCGCCCGAAGCCGTGAACGCCAGCAGCCGCTGCACCACATTCGATGGGCCAGTCGGGATGTTCGTCACGTTCACTTTAAAATTCCCCGCCGCAGTCCACGAAACCGGCGGAGAAGGCGCGGTCCAGTAACCTTGCCGCGTGACGAAAACCACCGACACCTGATGCACTCCTGGTGATACGCTGCCGCCGGTGGTCGCGTCGGCCACCGATGGACCTTCGCCGGGGCCCACTTGGCTGACGCGATCGAGATACGCGCTGTCATATTGCCGGGGAAAATCCTGTCCCAGCAGTCCGTCACTGAGCGCCATGTACTCGCGGCCAAAATGCGTGGTGGACGCGAGAAACATGTTGGCCTTCACCGCGTAGGATTCCAGTAGGCTGAGCACGCCCGGCGAAAGCTCCTGATACAAATTGCCGAGCGAATCGAGCACCAGCAGATACTTCTGCAGGTTGGTGTTGATGTAGCTTTTCAGGCCATTGACCTGCGGCGCGCCGCCGATCGGCGTGAACGCGGCCACCAGTCCCGGGCGCGTGCGCACTCCTCCCGGGAAGAAATCGACATCGCCAAGATTCGGCGACATTCCCGGTGGAACGTCGGAGGGATCGAGCTGCGTGATCCACGTGCCGAAGACGTTGAGCGGCAAAGCCGAAAATGTTTCAATCGACATGGTTTTTGTGTGGGCGGTGAAGTGTTTCTGTGTGTGTACGCGCTCGCGGCAATATACCGGTGGCGGCAGCCGCGTCCAATGCATCGCGGCGCGCCTCGATCATCGCGGTCGAGCGATCGTCATGATGGTTTGTGATACGGTAGTTTCGAAGTAAGGATCGCCCAAAGTGAAACGAACTGTTGGGAAACCCGATTTCAAAAAGAGCGGCAAGGCCCGAGCAGCCCGATCGGACGATCGCGCCACGAGCCTCATTCGTCCGGGCCTGTTGTCGCTCAAAGATGCTCTTTCCAGCAATAAAGGCAAGAGCTTGTCATTCGCTGAAATCCGCAGGTCAGTATCTGGCAAGCTTCGACCGCGGCTTCCGTAAATTCGTGGATGTGCGCGTCGATCTCAGGTAGCCCCCGCTATTGCAGCTTCTTGAAGATCCCGTAAAACGAGATTGCATCGCCCGTGATGGCCGCGGGGTACGCGCCTGCGGCAAGCTCCGGGAATGCGCCGGCGCTGGCGCCCTGCTGAAATATTTTCACCTTGCTGGAATTCATCGCCGCGCCCGGGGCGAAGACGTAATCGTACCCCGCCAGCCCATCCATCCACGCGGTGCCTTGGATGGGAGCCTGCGTCGAAGATATCGCCGGAAATTGTGAAAGGTCGAGCGTGTCGCCGCCGGTAGCGTAGCTGCCGGACGCGCCGACGGTGCCGGTCACGTGGACGCGCTTGCCATCGTCCCAAGTGTCCACAAGCGTGAATGTAAGTGCCATGGTGCCTCCTAAGAGCGTGATTCGTGAGTGGTGATTGGTGACTGGTGGCTCGTGATTCGCGACTAGTGATCCTTGGCACGCGGTGCGCTCCGCGCTCAATCGTCTCGCGCAATCGCCGCGTCTCAGAAACAGCGGGAGCAAGCGCCCGCACTCCACATGGTGCGAGGTGTGCTCCGCGCATAGCCGAACCTGCGGCTTCCCTTTTTCACGCACAGGAGGGATTCTTCGCCCATGAAGCGCTCAGGATGTTAGCGGCTACGATGCTGCCAAGCCCCAGCGACCCTTCGAAATTCAACGTCCGGTGAAGATACCACCTGAGCTCATGTGGAGTGCGGCGACTTGCCGCCGCTGTTTTTCGCAGCGTGCAACTGCGGCTCCGGTGTGCCGCTGCCCCGGGTGCCATTCCAAACGCGCGTGTCATTCTGAGGAGCGCAGCGACGAAGAATCCCTCTTCTTCGCAGCGTCCAAATCGGGCCTCGATGTAGCACGCTACTCAGCGCGAAATTCCCTCGGCAGCGTCGCAATCTGCGCCGTGCCTGTGGAGCGCTGCCGCGTTTATCCTCGAATCGCGCTGGCCGCGACGCCCCGGCGCTGTTATGATGGCCGTCTTTGTGGCAAAGTCTTTTTACTCTGAGCGACTTCCCGGCGCACAGCCGCGCCGGTGTGCCGGGCTTTCTGCTAGTGCGTCCGGGTGCGGCAGACACAACCCCTGCGTGTGCGGGTGAATCATAACGGCGTCCCGGAAGCGCTTTTTCGCGCGGGGAATGAACGGCGTCGATCAGACTTCATGCTGCGGCAATTCGAGAGGGAGAGCTACGTGCGGCGATTGCTGGCTATTGGTGCGGTAACGGTGGTGATTCTGGCGGCCTTGGCCCTGGGATCGAGCAGCACTCTGCGGCGCGTATCTGCCGCGCCAGCAAATCCCGGCAATCTCTCGCTTTTTGGAGTGACGCAGTACTTGGGCGGATGTTCTATCGGCCCTGCCTACACGTTCTGCGACCAGCCGCCCGGGACCACCAGCCAATCGGAGACGTTTTACGTCAACAATTCGGGTGCGGTTACCGGCGTCGCAGTCGCACTGGGGCCAATTCCGGGGTTAACAGGAGATTTTGCCGCGGGCGATTTCACAATCAGTGGGAACTCGTGCACGGGAAGCATCGCCGCGAACCTGCAGTGTGAAGTTCACGTAAAGTTCTCCCCAACGACAACCGGACTGCGCTCCGCAGCTCTAACGGTGACAGATTCTCAGGGTGACTCGCTCCCCATCAATATCGAAGGCACGGGCAATAAGTTGGCTCTCACGCCCCCGAGCGGCGGGCTGGACAATTCCGTCAGCTATGGCGGAGTGACGATTGATACAACGAGTGCGGCGCAAACTTTTACGGTGACAGCGGGGGCGGCACTCACGCAAATCCATCTCTCGTTATCCGCTATTCCCGGGCTCGAATCAGAATTTGCATCGGGTGGCGCGGATTTCTTAGTGACCAGCAGCTGCGGTGCGCTTGCCGCCGGCGGCGCCTGCACCGCGACCGTTGAATTTACGCCGACCGCCATTGGCCTTCGATCGGCCGCGCTGGTGGCAACGGACTCGGAGGGGGACACTAGCACGGTTTACATTTCAGGCTATGGAGTAAACGGTCCGGGTGGCACAACGGAGAGCCCTGCGCTCTTTTTCCCATTTACTCAGCCGGGAGCGAACACGGCAACCTGCGCGCGAACCAATTACTTCGGATTCTGCAACAGTCCGGTCGGCGGCGTATCTGCGACTAGCACCTTTACGATGCAAAATACCTCCGGCACGCAAATCACCGGGCTTTCGGTGCCCACGGGCTCGGTGATCGCGCAAGACGCAACCGCGCCGGATTTCACCGTGCAGAGCACGTCGTGCGCCTCTGTACTGGCGTCAGGCGCGAGTTGCAATATCACCGTGGCGTTTACGCCCACAGCTTCCGGCTTGCGCCAGGGCGCGGTTCTCGTCACCGACGCGCAAGGCGACTCCACGGCCATCAATCTGGCCGGCTATGCCAACGATTACAGCATCACCACGCAGATACCTGCGGAACTTTCCGTCATTCCCGGCGGCACAATCACATTTAACGCCACGCTCACCCCGGACAACGTCTTCGGTATGAACGGCGAGCAGGTCACCTTCACCTGCCCCACGAATTTGCCGACGGACACCAGCTGCGCCGTCACGCCGTGCCCGGCGATGATCACGCCAGGAACTCCGGTAAACGTGCAGATGACGATCGTTACTTCTTCAGCCAAAGTGATCGCGCCCGTTCCATCGGCTGGCTGCTCATCGTACGGGCCCTCTCACTCCGAGCTGATGGGCATTCCCCCGGCGGAGCGCCCGGCACTGCCCGTCTCGGCCGCAGCGGCGAACAAATCTTCGTCCCTTGACCTTGCGCTAATAGTGTTTCTTGCTTTCGGCGCGATGGGCTTGTTGCTCGCGGCATTCGCAGCGCCCGGCAGCGCAGCTTCGCGACGGCGCATGTCACTGCTGATTGCCGGCGCCGGACTGGCGGCAGCAATTCTAGCCGGCTGCCACCATAAGGGCGCGACCACCACGGACGCTACGCCCATCGGCCAGACCGCGCTCACATTTCAAGGCCCGGCGCTCGACGCCAACGGCAATTCCCTGAACGCCGCCCGCTCCTTCCAGGCCATCCTCGACGTAGTCACCAAATAGCGCATGCGCTCCTCGATGCGGGCCACACAGCCTCACAAATAAATCACGCGGCGATGGTAGCTATACGGCATGCGCCGCCTTCCCCTCACCTGTTCGGGACGTACGTAGCGCTCGATCAAAGTTTCCGTGGCCATTTCCGCTGCGCCCATCAGGTCCTGAGCCAGCGCACGCGCGCCTCGCGAACGCGCCGCTAGCGCAGCCGTACCAAACGCCAGCGGGTCGGTGGCCGACCGGATCTGCACCGGATCGGTGCCCAGCGTCAGCTCTGGCAAAACCTTCTCATAGCGGATGCGAACCGTAATCCCCTGCGTAGCGCCGATCAGATTGACCTTGTCTTCGCGCCATTCCCACAGACGCAGATACGCGCTCGGCTGCAGGTTGAGCATGCCTCCGCCGCTGGTGAATTTCTCCATCGGCATAAACACGTCGGAAGTGTTCGCCGCGGCGCGTTCCCACAGCATGTGCGGACAAAGGCAGTCGGTAGGCAGCTGTGGGCTGGACGTATCGCTAATTTCCGTCTGCGTCACGCCGCTGGTGGGATCGGGCTCGAGATCGAGATCCTGCTGCTCCGCCAGCACGCTGACGCCTACTTCCGCCAGCTCGCGCTGCAAGCCGCGGTACGCGGAATTCAGCAGCGGCATCAGCAGCGTGTCGGTAAAAACCACGCCCGCTGTGTCGTTCACCAGCGCGCGCGCCAAATTCAAAGCGTCTTCCGCTTGCGAATACGCGGTTGTGAGCACAACTGGCATATCAGCCTCCGAAGTTCGAGTAACTCTGAAATGCGAAACGGAATATCAGCCGGCGCGATCCGTCCAACAAGCCCCTATGCAGTTCGGCGGCGCGAACGCCTGGCGTTTACGCCGTCGCAACCTGCTGCTCGTCCGCGGAAATTTCCCGGCAGCCATATAATGGGTCGAGGTAGATGGCCGGGATGCTTTCTGGCTAGGTGAGAAATGGAAATCGCCATCAGGGTATCTGACGTGTTGGCGGCAGAGGCGCGAGAGCGCGGCGTCTCAGTCGAAGTCTATGTGCAGGAATTGCTGGCTCGCAGTGCCGGTCGAGCAACTAGCGAGCCGGAAATTGAGTCCGTGCGCGCAGCCATTGATCGTCTCACCGAACTCCGCAAAGGAAACAAGTTGGGCGGTCTTCGCCTCAAGGACCTCGTCCACCAAGGCCACAAATACTGATGTTGCTTTTTGCGTGAGAGTGATCGCGACACGCTCAGTCGCGCCTCACGCGCCGAGGTGTCGTCGGCTGGCAGGTGCGCCGCGCATTCTTTTCTCGCCCTTTACTTGATCGAGCCACCGCTTGGTCAGCAGAATGTCTTTGATGCTGGTATCGAGAGCGGGTGGTTTTAGCTTCTTCACGAGCCTCGTTTCCTGTAGTTGGCCAAATGCGTTTTTCGTAATTGTCTCAATCGCGATCGCACCATCGACCTCTTCTAGTTGTTCTCCAAAATGCACGGGCTGATTACGGAGCTCAAAAAGCTGATTTGCATTCTTGACCAGCGTCGCCTGCTCGGGAGCCTGGTAGGCCGACAGTACAGTGAGTTTTTGTCGGATCGGCGCACGCTCGATAGCGTCTACGACGGCCACCCGAAGGCTCTGAGGTAGAGGGCTTCGCTCCAATGTGTCTCGAACGCATCCGTTGCATAGAGCTTCGAGCCAAAGGCAGCCGAATACGATGACCTTTACACCAATCTCGCGGGACTGTCGCGAGCGCGCTTGGCGCCGTGCGCTCCGAAAAAGTTTTTCATAAGTCTGTGCGAGCGCCGTCCCAACCTGAATTCTGTCCGCTTTGCCTTCCGTAAAGCCGATACGCAAAACGCCGTCCTTCATAGGGACAGATGGTATCACCGCCGCGAACGACAACGCACGGCATGCCCTAATCGCCGACGGTTGCCCAAATCCAGGCGCCGTAATCCTGCACGTCATCGCGCAGCTCGCACTGCTAGAGCCCGGCACTGGCACCTGTGGAGTGCGGCGGCTTGCCGCCGCTGTTCTTGCGGCCTCTACCTAGGCCTCCGACGTACCGATGCTCAGCGGGTCAAACTAATGCAGCAAGATGGCTGGCAATCCATAGCCGCTAAACGTCGCGCCCGCCGCCGGCACGCTGATGGGGAACGTCATCGCGCCGCTCGCGCTGGTTGAGCTGGACGTAGCGCTCGATAGCGCCAGCGGCGCCGTGCCGCCGTACGCGATCTTCGCGGTTGTGGCGTTGCCGGTGAAAGCGAAAATATACGCGCCATTCGTCAGCGTCACAGTTCCCTGGGTGCAAGATTGATCGCTGGTGCCGCCGGCCGTGAGATTCACCGCCGCTACGGAACATTTCACGTTGCCGTTCAGATCGGTGATCGCCCAGCTGTAGTAATCGCTGCCGCTCGCGTCCGCGGTAGAAACGTCCGCAGCGACCTTCGAAAATTGGATGTTCGGCAGATAGATCACCGATGTGTTAACGGCATTCGCGGCGCTGGGAGCTTGCCCGCCAACCACGGAGCCGAGAGCAAATCGCGTGAGCATCGAAGAGCATGGCGCTCCGGAGTCCTGAATGTTGCTGACCGCGCCCGCTGCAAATGAAGCGCAGTCGTTCGCCGCCGGACTTCCGGTAGTCAACGTTGCGGGCAGCGCCGTCGGGCCTACGTTAAGCCCGCCGTTCACAGTCAGATTCCCGTACACCGTAGGATTGCCGCTATCAGGCACGTACGCCGGCAGCGGCACGTCCATGCTCACCGAACCCTGGCTCAGCGCCGCGTCGTCCACGTAAATCACGTTGGGATTCGCCGCGGTATTTTCCAGAATGAACACGCGCATCGAGTGGGCGATCGTCGCTGAATTCCCATACGAGTTCGGCACGTGAAACGTGATCGCGAAATTGCGCGTAGGCGTCCAAGTATTTGCGGACGCGACCTGCCAGTCCGCGCCGGTCACGTTGCAGTTGCAGGTAATCCCGTTGTTGTACGTGAGCGACGCATTGGTGCTCTGCCAGTTCGCCCCAGTTCCGGCGAGCGTCGAGATCCCTGCGTAGTTTGCTGGCGTCAGGACCCGCGCGTTCGTTGCCACACTGGTGATGCGATCCGCTTCCGTGCAATTCGCGTCCGAATAAAATCGGAAGCCGGGACGAAAATTCACGGCGGTACTCGCCGCGGCAATGCGAAACGCCAGCGTGTAATTCAGCGTCGAGTCCACTTGAATGCACGCGGAGTTGACGCCCAGGCCCGTCGTGGCGTTGTCTCCGATCGCCACGTTGAAATTTCCTTGCGTATTGGAATCCGTGGGCGCGCTGGCGCTCGCTTGCCGCTGATAAATTCCTGTGCCCAGTTGATTGATATTCGTACCGCTCACCCCGCCCCAGTAATCGAGCGCGGTGGAGCTCTGCCAGCCTTCGAAACCCGCGTTGCCCAGCAAATTCGGCCCGCTCAAATCGTTCATGCCGAAGTGCATCGACGGCAGCCAGTTGTGCCCGTTGTTGTCAATGGCCACCATCGCCGAAGCCGGCTCATTCGGTTTTACTGACGTATTCGACGAAATCGAAATGTAGGGATCGAGCAGGTGGATGCCCACCGCGCTGCCGTCCGAAGGAAACTGAAAGCAGTTGTAAACATTTTCGCAGCGATTGTTCGGCCCAATCACCGTGCTCTGCGCGTTCACGATGTTGAAACAAATCTGTCCGAACGAAGTTGTCGCTGCTTCGCAGTCGTTCCCGTAGAACTCGTCGTTGTTCGGATAATTTCCGTTGGTGTCCTTGGCCAGCGCGAAGCCGATCGTACCGGTATTTTCCGCCGGCAAGTAACAGGAGTTTTGCTCCATCACAATGGAGTTGAAAACGCCGGCGAGATACAAGCACGAATCGTTCTGGCTCTGCGGGTCGAACTCGTTGTGCTTGATCAGCGTGTTCGTCGAGTCCAGATCGCCCGTGGACGTGTTGCCATAAATTCCGTACGAACTCCCGCCGGTCCCCAGCACGAAGCGGTTATTTTCCAGATCGGCGTGGCCGATGCTGGTCAAATTAATCACCGTCGAGTTGGCGCCATCCGCTTGCAGGTACATATCCTTGATATGAATCCAGTCCACGTTGCGCGTAGCGGCATTCGGATTATCCACCGTGGTGCAGCCAGCCAGGCCGCACGCGATGTAACCGGACGCGTCTGGTCGTGGCACGGTGCCCAGCCCCGCTTCCTGGTATCCAACCAGAGCCGCGCCATCGCCCAGGAATTCCACGGCATCATGCGTAGTCGAATCGTTCACCGTGAGTTGCGCCGATCCCCACAGCAGCGCCGTCCCGGCGGGAATAGCGATGTGCGAAGTAGCGGTAATTGTGCCGGTAAGTCCGCGCGCGTCGCAGACTCCCGTTGTAGCCGCTGCCGCAGTGAGGCACGCGTTGATTTTTGCCGCCGCATCGCCGCCGGAAAAGCGTTCCGCTTTTTGCACGCCGTTTAGCGAATTCACTGCCGCGCTTCCGTTGACGTCAAGATTGTATTGCGGCGAAGTTGTGCCGATGCCCAGCGAAGTGGGCGTGAAGCGGTCCACGGGCGTCATGCTCGCCACGGGCGGCTGCGAATATCCGCAGCAAATCAGGTTCGAGCCATTATCCGTGAGTGTTGTGGTCCCGGCAGGAACTGCGTTGTTCTCGTAGTACGCGTTGCCCGCGGGCCACGTGGAATTCGTGCCGCGCAGCACGCAGTAGCCTGGAACGGACGCCGCGCCTCCCGCCGGAGCCGTCCAGTTCACCGTAACGGCATCGTTCGGGCTGGCTACCACCACCGCGCCCGAGGGCAGCGACGGCGCGGACCAGAAATTCGTGTAACCGCTGCACGAAATCGCCGACCGCACCCAGTAATAATAAGTGCCCGGCGCCAGCGTGCCGCCGGTGGTTGCGGCCGCAGTCACATTCGTGGGCGGCAGCGTTTTCGCGAAGCCTAAGTCCAGATCGCCGGTGGTGTTTTCCACCGCTTGCGCGCTATAGCCGTAGCTCGCGCCGTCGCCGAAAAGCACTCCGGCGGCCGGATCGATGGCCAGATTGGCGAAGCTGCTTCCCGACTGCGTGAAGCGCACTCCCGGTCCGTCCAGATCGGAAAAGATGCTGTCCGACCGCAAACGGTCGCCGTTGTCATTGGTGTTGACGATGAAATCGTAGCCGTTGTGATTTTCGATGACGCTGCCGCCGATTGGCTTTCCGGACACGTTCCACACCGCGTCGCTGCATGCGAAATCGCAGCCTTTCACCACCGCCTGGTCCAGCGTCCCGGCGCTCATTTTGATGGCGCCGCCTCCCGGCGATAGCGAGTGGTTGACCGAAACGCCGCTAAAAAGAGCGTTCGGGATGCTGAAGTTCACCAGTGCGCCGTTTCCGCTGCAGTCCGACATCGTGATTCCGTCAAGATCCACGCCGCTGACGGTGGTGTTCACGCCGGCGTTGGCGGAAAGGTTGAAGAAATCTCCCGCACAATTTTCAAGAGTGATGCCGCGAAACCAGAAATTGCCCACGATGTTGCTGATAGAGTTCGTGCGGCCCAGATACTGCACTCCGCCGCCGCTCCACACGCTGTTCTCGAAATAGAAAAGTCCCACGGTCGCCGACGTATTGTCTGTCGTGAGGATCACGTCGGGAATCGAGGCACTTTGCGTTTGCAGGCAGCCGCCTTCGAACCACAGCCAGATTGTATCTGCAATTTTCAGCGGCGTGTTATCGGCCATGCCCGTGGGCGACCCCACCGTCAGGCAAGTGTTCTGAAACCGCACGTTGGCCGACGAGACGTAAACCGCTTGGTTGTAGCCACCAATCGCCATGTTTTCCACAGTGACGGAGTTCTGCGGGACGGCAAACGAAAACACCGGCGCCGCGTTTGGGCTCGCGCCCGGCGAAACCAGAATCTGCGTTTCCGGCGCCGACAAAAATTGCGCGCCGCCACCAGTGCTCGATCCCTCGATGTGCAACTCCGAGCAGGTGGTAAAGATCGGCGCAGTTGACGGATTCTGCGTCTGTGTCACCAAATACGCGCCGTATGGAAAGTACACCGTCGGACGCGTCGACAAAGCGCACGCGGCACTGATCGCCGCCTGAATGGCCGCAGTGTCGTCGGTGCTGCCGTTGCCTTGGGCGCCGTACGCAGTCACGTCGATAAACGGCCGCGGGCCCTTGAAGCTCGCGTTGCCGGTCACGTTGAGCGTCGAGGGGCTGAAGTTGCCGGGATTAAAATTCGGAGCGGTGAGTGTGCCGCTAATCGTGGCGTTCCCCGCCACGCTCAAGTTTCCGCCAAGGTTCAGGCTGAACGCCGAGATGTCGTTGCCAGAACCGGACGAGGAAGTGTCCGGAGCGAGAATCACGTCCGGATTGGTGACGGTGCCCACAATTCCGGGGCCGCTGATCTGCACTTCGTAGCGTCCCGACGGGGCGTAGAAATGATAGTTGCCGATTCCATCCGTCTGGAACGGGTTCGGCGCGGTGGTCGTTAGCGTGGCGTCCGTGTAGATCGTCGCGAGCGGAGTGCACGGCGTACCGGGCGCTTCGGCCTGGCAGACGCGCACCGTGGCGTTGGCGATCGGGTGCCCGTCAGGCCCAAACACGATGTCGTCGTGCCGCGATCCTTGCGCCAGCGCCGTAGGCGCCATCGCCGCAACGATAATGGCCAGCGCACACGCTGCCAGGAACGAAAGAATTGCGAGTCGTCGAATCATGACCTTCCTTTCCGTATTGAGTGTCGTTCTGAGGAGCACAGCGACGAAGAATCCCTCCTGGGCGCGTTGCGCGGCGCAGGCGTGCCCATCCTCACCGCGCGCACAAGAGGGATTCTTCGCCCGCAAACCGGGCCCAGAATGACAATCGCTCCTCGTAGCGAAGCGCTTCGTGCAAATGCGACTCACGTGAAGATGCAGTCCGCGCTTACATGGACTGCGGCGGCTTACCGCCGCTGTTTTGCTGCGTAAAAGCAGAGCTGCCTGTCATTTTCTGTTGCTCGCTCGCCTTCAACGGCGTCGCTCCCAACCCATGCTTCGCCGCTTTCTCCGCGTCCAGAATCGCGTGGCAGTGCTTGCAAACCGCTACGCCGAGCTTAATTTTTTCCCCGCATGCAGGGCATTCGCTGGTGCGCGTTGGCACGTACGCCCACTCGCGTTCAACTCCCAGCGCAATCGCCGCGCGCCGGTGCATATCGGAAATTTCGCGGAACGAATGCCCGCGCGCCCAGAGCGTGTCACCATCGGCAATCAACCGGTGATAGTACGCGTCGCGCCGCACAGTAGCGGCAGTGAGCTCGTCAGCCGTAGGACGCGCTCCCGCGCAAACAAACACTCCGTGATCGCGCAGATCCTGCAGCAAGTCCTCGGCAATTTCCCGCGCCGAAATCGTGAACGGAAAGCGCCGGTTATCGCCCAGGTCGAGCGCGTCTCCGCGCGAAGTGATCAGCAGCAGCGCATACGACTGAATCGCTCCGCCAGGTTCCCCCTGCCGGGGCCCAGCGGACGCGGGCTTGACGCACGCGGGAATGTGATACACGCCGTGCGTCCGCGAAACGTACCAGTCCTGATCGGAAATCGACGCGATGCTGACCGTCGCGGCCGTGTCTCTCGGACCCGTGTCCGCGAGAATGTCGCGCCGCAGATTGAAACCGTGCCCGGCGGGCGAAGAGTTTGCGTTCCTAGCTGCTTCCATTTTCACAGGGTGTCCTTTCGGATGCGGCAAGCGAGATGCGTTTTAAGTTTCGAATGGGATTGTTGGCGGCGCTGCTTGTGTAGCGCCAGGCTTTCAGCCTGGTACGCGACCGCGCGTGCTAACGAAGGCAGAAGCCGCGACCGTCGCTCCCGCGCGCTAACTGAAGCGGGTGTCATCCTGAATCTGCCGTGCTTCACCGCGGGCAGATAGGCGTGTCATCCTGAGCGCAGCGAAGGATCCCTCTTCGTGCGCATACGGCGCTACGTGCGAGCAAAACAGCGGAGGCAAACGCAGTACTCTGCGGCGGGCCCAGCGGCCGGCATCACGCTGGCTAACGGTTCGCAAGCGGGACAAACGGCTGCGCGTGAAACGCCGGTGCAGAGTCGTCGAATATGTCGTCAGCGGCGTGATCGAAATCGAGAGTACGGCGCGATTCGCGCGCGCCAACCGCCGCTCGTCGCACTCCGCGCGGTTGTCGCCGCGCCCATTCGACGGCGCGGACTATCCAGTCGCACGCCGCCGGCGAAAGCGGAATAAACTCTCCGCGCACTCCAGACAACGTGAAGCAATGCTCGTACTCGCCACGCGAAGGATACGGGCCGAGTGCGGGAATCGCGATGCCGCCCTCAACCTCCGTGGTCTGCGCGCGCCACAGTTCCGGCGAGCCGTACGCCTCCGGAGGCATCCAGCGCTCGATGTGCCAGCGGTCGTGCGGGACGTACTTCGGCTCGCGGCGCAGCTCGATCGCTTCGCGAATCACGTTGCCGCTCGCGTCGCGGTCCGTCCATCGGCCGCCGATCCATGCAAGACGCGCGCCTCCCCACACCACGCGGAAATTCGCCTCGCCGAAGCAGTTGACTCCTCCGGCAAGCTCCACGCGCTGCTGAATCGACGCGGGTGTCCGATGCGTTTCTCGAGTGACGCGGATCATGGAAAGTGGTCGGGACTAGGACCGTTCGAGCGAAAACGAAGACAGCGGCGGCAAGCCCCCACTCCACATCGGCGGAGGCTGAATTACACAGGAGGAACGGAAAATTAGCGGAAGGGGTTAATTCCCGCGGTGAATGGAAGACGGTGTCGCTTGCGAAAGATCGGGATGCTGCGCGTCATTTCCCGCGCCGCGCACGACGGGATACTTCAGCGATTCCCATTTGTACAGGCCGCCGTCCATGACCTTCACGTTGAAGTAGCCGTATTCGGCGAGTTGCTTGATCGTGTCGCTCGTATCGTTGGGGCAGGAGCCGTAAAAAATAAGCGTCTTATCGCGCGGCAGGCTGATCGGGAATTTCGCGATGCGCATCACCCACGGGTAATTCACGGCGCCGGGAATGTGCGTATCGGCAAAGCCGCTGGCCGGCTGCGTATCCACCAGGACGACGTTCGCGTCCTGCTGCTGCATCAGCTTCAGCACGTCCGCGGGCGTGACGGTCGGCACCGGAGCCGATTCGGCCATGGCCATCGCCGGATCAGTTGGGCCGGCATCGTTCTGCTGCGCGCGTAGCGCCGAAGCGCTGAAACTCACCGCAAAGAGCACAGCCACCGCTGCAATCGTCGCTTTCATGGCAGCCTCCGCGTCAATGCCCTGCTGACGCCGTATGCTGCTGATGGTATCGCCACGCGCCGTCGGCGTCAATCAAGAGCACCGCGAGCCTTGTCAGCGGAGCAAAGGTCGCCGCTGTTCTATGACTCAAAATCCGGACCCACTGCGTGGCCTCTCGCGTTAGCCTAGTTTTCAAGCCTCGCCCCCGAAAGAGCGCCAGCCCATGTGGAGTGCGGCGGCTTGCCGCCGCTGTTTTGCCGCACGTGAGTCACGAACGAGGAACTCTGGATGGCGTAGCAGGTCGACCTGGAGAGACCGCACTATTTGCGAACAACGCAAACAGTGCTTCACCTGGCGCAAGTACAAGTAGTGGTTGTCATTCTGAGGGGCGACTCTTGCCCCGAAGAATCCCTCTTCGTTTCGGCCTGGGATGGCGCGCACGCCGCAGGCCCCGCAAGAAAGATTCTTCGGCGATCCTCGTCGAATCGCCTCAGAATGACAAACGTCAGTTAGTACCCGGTCGGAATAGCCAGGTTGTCGATGTACGCGCCGCTGCGGGGCGACTCGTTCCACACCTGGAATCCGGTGACGAAGTAAAAAATGTACGCCGAAGCAAGTCCGCCGCTGGCCCCGTAAATCGGGAACACGGTTTGCCCACCCACGTCGTAAAAATCGATATCCTGCATCACGGCGCGTCCCCAATGCGACAAATCGAGGAAATCAATGCGCGACTGATTCGCGTTGATGCTCGATTTGATGGGCACTCCGGCCATGCTTTTCTCGCCGGTGAAGAGCAGGTCGAGGTCGCTAGCGCGTCCGCCCGCTCCTTCCTTGATGATCTGCGAAATGGTGACGCCGAGTTGTTCCCACTGATGCTCCTGCTCGAGCGAAGTGTATGCCACCAGCTTGCTGAGCTGATTGCTGCCCAACGATTTCCGCACTTTGTTGATCGCCAGCCGAACGGCGCCGGGCGTAAGCGCGGAATTGTTGCCGTTGACGCGCGGCGTGGCCAATTCCACCGGATACGTCGCGCGGTTCAAGTTGAGCCACGTGCCGGTCGTCGCGTTCGACTGGTGGTACAGAACGCCGAAGAGCGACGTGGGCTGCGAGCCGGTAAGCCCGTCGTGAACGATCACGTCGTTGGCGCTGGTGCCGCTCGGAAGCGCGTCCACCTGAACCAGCGAATTGAACGGATCGACGAGCAGCACGTTCGCCGAACCGCGGTTGGTGGTCAGCGTCGGGTCGTACACCTGCACCGTCTGGTTGTAGTAGAAAAGCTGCGCGCCTGGCGGCTTGGCCATGGTGAACTGCGCGGCCACTCCGGAGGGCAATCCACTTGTCGTGATCGAGCTGATCGTGCCCAGCACGCCGTTGCCGTTGGTCTGCATTACTTTGTCGAGAAACGAGCGGAACTGCGCCATGGCGTTTTTCACTTCGCGCTTGGCGGAATTCTCGATCGCTTTCTCGGGCGCATTCGACGCGTATTCGACCAGCTTGGTCACCTCAACCGCGTGGCGGAAAAATACCGGCGTCACTTGCGCCACGTCGTACGTGGTTCCGGAGCCGCGGCCCAGGTCGCCGCCGTCCATGTTCGCGAGCCCAGCCTTGCCTCCGGGACGAATTTGTAGCGGCAGGCGCATGTTGCGCGAACTGACGCGCTCTACATCACCCCGCTGTTGAATCATGGTCAGCAACATGTCGTCCCGTTCGTAAAGCAGGGGCAGCTTGTCGCGGACCTTTTCGAGTTGCAGCGCAACGGACTGCGCATTTTGCATCTGTGCCATATTTTTGTTTCTCCTTGGGCGGGACGCTGCGCATTAGCTGCCGATTGTCATCCCGAGCGAGTCACGGCGGCGAAGCGCGTCACCGGGACGAGGTGGGATCTGCTGTTCGCCTCTTGCTGCGTCGAGAAAGCAGTTTCCTCACCGCATCCCCGATCAAAAACATCGGGGCTGGTTCGGGATAACACCGCGATCCGCAGAGCTTGCGCATTGTCGATAGATTGGTAAAGCTGAGGTGTCCTTCACGGACGTGTCCTGCAAGGGCGGAGACTTTTTGGAACTTCTGCGAGTGCAATGCACTTGATCAGATGAGTTCGTGATGCTAGCGTACGCGCTACGTTATGAAACCGATATACGTCGCCATGTTCGCTTTCTTGTGCTGTGCCAGTCCTGCATTCGCGTCCCATCAAAAGCTTCCTTCAAAAAAACAGGCGGAAGCCATGCTGCAGCAGGCAGCCGACGCGGCAAATCTATGGCAAGCGGGCACGCCTCCTTACCATCTATCCGCCGTCGTGCATCTCGATCTGGGCGGCAACAAATTCGACGGCCGCTATGACCTTTGGTGGGCCGCTCCGGATAAATACCGCGAAGGACTCGTGATGCCTGCGAAGGGCGGTGTTATTGCCGAAACGGATCTCGCGCTCGGAGACAAGTTTTACGTGCTGCGCAATACGCCAACGCTTTCGATTCCCCTGTGGGAACTTCGCCGAGCGTTGCGGGCCGTTCCTGCGAACCTCGGCGCTCATTCCGCGAGTATCGTAGAACACCCGAGCGCCACGACGACCTCGTATGTGTCGCGAGTGTTCTCCGCGCAGACAGGGGGGCACGCCGAAACCTGTATGGAAATCCGCAACAGACTCACGGTTCACCGTCCTGCGGGCCTGAGCGCCGGCGATCCGATCGATGTTACGCAGGCATGTTTTGATTTCGGCGATGGAGGAATTGTTTCGATCTCAGAGCACCAAAACCAGGAGTACTTCTCTCCGGCCCTGGAGGATTTGGCCAGAGAATTCGACGTGCAAGACTCCGATTTTATTCAGGTCGGCGCCAATCGGTATCCGCGACAAATCACCACTCGAAATTTCGATTTGACCCTCAAGGTAACTGTCACAGGCCTAGTCCAAACCACCAAATTTGACAGCGACACGTTTCAGCCGCCTCCGCACTCAGTCGCGTGGGACTGGTGCGCCAACCCGAGAATTGACGACGGCCAGAACACAGTTGACGATTTCTATTCTAGCGATCGCACAGATCCGCTCTTGGTGAATATGCCCGACGAGTATCTGGCCTACTACATTCGAGTTGGTAGCGGCGGGCAAGTGAACTACTTCATGCCGCTTCGTTCCGCTGGATCGGCTGTTGACCAACGAGTCTTGAACTTCCTCCGCGCTCGAAGGTACGGAATTCGGTCGTGTGGTGGCCACCCAATCGCTTGGGAAGGAATTGTCAACCAGCTCCCGATTTTTCAACCGTGACGTAGGCTCATGCCCACAACGGTTTTCCCCGGGGTTGGCCTGTACTGCAGTCCACGCAAATCGCGCAGAAGGACAGGTCTCCGCACCCGTCCCAAAACTGGCCCTCCGTACAGTTGAGTGCCCCGCACCAGCAAGCGCATGATGCGCGCGCTGGAAATCGTTAGACGCCAGCGCGCGTTCATTCCCTGCCTTGGAACGCGACGAAAAACTTGCAGCGGGGGAGTCTCCGATGGTTTTCAATAAGTGGATCTTCGCAGGGGTGTGCCTGCCCGTCTTGAGCATGGCGCTCGCAAGGCCCACGCACGGGCAGCAATGCACGTCGAGCCAAAACGCAGCGGTGGAATGCTTCGCCGCGAATGCGGTGAAAACAAAGCTGCTGACGGTTCACTACGGCATGACCATGTCGCAATACAAATCCTACACCGTGGCCGTTTCTAATATCATCCAGGCGCCGGATACGAACCTCGTTGTCTTCGGCCTCAGCTGCGCCGTGGCCGACGCGATGCCTCCCACGAATGCCGACGGCTCTGCGAATCAAACCGCGCAAACCAACGCAGTCAATTCCATAGTCGCCGCCGAAATCGCCAGCGGAATCGCTTCGCTGCCCTCGGGAACCAGCCAGCAGGATGTGCAGTGGTTCGCGCTCGATCTGGTGAACTCGATGAACGCCAACAACGGCGTGCTGCTTTCTCCCGGCACTCTGCTGCGCCTGATCGATTCCTACGTGGTCACCTCGACGTCCGGCGGCGTAGTGAACTGGACGCAGGTGAATTCGAATCTAGCCACTATGGTCAGCAACCTGGCTAGCAGCGGCCTGCTGAAGCTGCCGCCCGCCATCACGCCAGCCGAAGTGACCAGCTTCGCGCAGTCGCTGGCGCAAATCATCTACACCTACAAAACCGCCACCAGCCGCGCTTCGCTGTAGCGGCTGAGCGGTAGGCGCACGCAGCGGATGCGCTCTGTTGTCAATCTGAGGAGCGCAACGACGAAGAATATCTCGTCGCTTCACGCTACCGCGCTACAAATTCAAAATGTCGGAATCCGACATGCGCCCATAATCTACATCGCGCGGACCAATCGGCCGGCGTCCGCCTTCGCCTCCGCGTCCCGATCCGGCAATATCGACGCGATGCGCCGCCGCTCGCTGCCGCGCCAGCCGGTCCTGATTCGCCGCCACCACAGTCGAAGTCCATTCGTTCAGGACGCGCTTCGCGATCCCGGGCAGCGCTTGGCGCGCGCGTCCAGTAATAAGCGCGACCACCGCGCGCTGATGCGCGGCATCGAGGCCGCCCGACCGGAACGCGTCTCGCATCTGTTGCCCGAGTTGGCGATTCGCGGCGAGGCTTCCATCGAGCTCGCGGTAAATTTCCCCGACCACGCGATTGCGCGCCGATTTTGAAACGCCCTCCGGCAGCAGCCGCTCGACCTGCGTCTCGATCGCGTCGAGCACGCCCTGCACCGCGGCGGCATTCGCCGAATGTAAAAATTCCATCTGCGCAGCCGAGGGTCCGGGCGGCGTGCCGTCGTTCCGAGCCGATGGTTGAGAAGTCCCGCGCGCCATTTCAGGTTCACTCTGGTTTTCAGCGCCGCGGTTCGCGTTCCGCGCACTCTGCGTTTCGCCGCCAGCCGCAACTGCGCGCGTTCCACTCGCGGCCAGCGAATTCATCGCTTGCGCGAGCGACGCAAACGCCGCCGGATCGAGGCTCGCAACCGCGCGCGCCAGTTCCGCGTGATCCTCCGGGCGCTGCGAGAAAAACAGCGCGTCCATGCGATTCAGATCGCCCATCAGCGCAGTGGCCGCCTGCGCTTCCTCCGGCGTGGCGAACGCTTCGCGATACGACTGCGCGTCCTGCCAGGCGCGGCGCAACTCAGGATTCGCATCGAGCGCCGCTTGCAAATGCTCGTGCTCGTCGACACCCGCGCCATCACGTCCATGCGCGCGCGCCTCCGTGGATGCGCCGTCAGCTTCGGACGCCGCGTCAAGCTCCGCGGGATCTGCGTCAGTTCCTGCAGTCTCGCTACGCACGTTAAAATCAGCATCCGGCTCGGAGGCATTCGCTCGCGCCGGAATCGCAGCGGAGTGGATGCCGAGAATCTCGTCGTCCGTGGCGAATCGATTCGTCCGCACGCTCGGCGTCGGAGCAGTCCGTCGAGCACGCCCGTGATTTTCAGCCGCGCCAGAGTCGGCCCCTGACCCAGTTCCGCTTCCCCCTTGCTGCGATTGAGGGCCTGCGTCCAAACCAGTCATTGCAACAGTCATCTGCGTTCCTCCCGCCAATTCAATCAGTTATGGAAATCAGGGCACAGCCACGTGGACTGCGGCGGCTCGCGGCCGCCGTCTGACGCCGAAGCTTGCTTCGGCGTCTCCAAGGGCGCACTCAAAGGCGCTTCCGCTGTCATTCTGAGGGACGCCCTGTGTCCCGAAGAATCTTTCTTGCCTTCGGTCACCGAGCCGCCGCCACCAAGATCGATCTTTTCCAGCCACCCGCAAAACCATGTGGCCTAAGGCCTTACAGGCCATTGACTGCCCGTAGTACCCCGCCGTCCCAAATCGGTACTCCCGTACTATT
This sequence comes from Candidatus Dormiibacterota bacterium, assembly GCA_035534415.1. Lineage (GTDB taxonomy): Bacteria > Acidobacteriota > Terriglobia > Acidiferrales > UBA7541 > Palsa-295. The sequence goes on from DATLSB010000151.1 coordinate 22,813, forward strand.
CCGCCCCACTGCCCCCCGCCGCCAATATATGTCACGCGGGCAGAGACTCCGGAACCCAGACCGGGGTTGCCAAGCGGGCGCGACAAGCACTGAGGAAGCGAGCATGGACACCATCACAGCAGTCTCCGCGGACAGCACTCAGAAATCCGAAGCAGGTGCAGCGAAGGTCTCGCGCTCGGCCGTCGAGCGCCGCCGCCGCAGGCGCGCCAAAATTTCCGCGCAGGTCCACCTGCGCGCTGTGAACGCTCCGGAGCCATTCGAGGAAGTGTGCATGACATTGGACGTCTCGCGCGACGGACTGCAGGTTGCCGCGGATCGCGCCGGTTACTGGAAGGGGCAGCAGCTCAGCGTCACATTTCCGTATTCGAATTCATCCAACGCACTGAATCAGGCGCAGTCGGCGGAAGTGGTTCGCGTCACGCAAGCGCCGGGAGGAAAATTCTCGATCGGCATTCAGTTCCTGGCGGCAAGGGTCGACTCCCGCGGGGAACGCAAATCAGGAAACGCATTCGATCCTGCGTCCGCGGAAGCGCACGCCACGGGTCACGCTCAGCAACGACATCAGTCTGTGGTCCTCGCGGTCGAGCCGGATGCTCGCAGCGCGGAAACGCTGCGCAACATGCTGCAGCAAGACGGCTACACGGTCGTTACCGTGCCCACCGCGCAGGACGCGCTCGAAGTGCTGAAAACCACCGTGCCGGCCGTCTTCATCGCCGAAGTAGAATGCGAAGACATGTCCGGCCACGATCTCTGCCTGATTATTAAGCGCAACGATCGCCTGCAGCGCGTCCCGGTAATTTTGCTGACGCGCTCAGCGTCGCCCGCCGATTATTCCGCGAGCCACGAAATGGGCGCGGTGGTCTGCATGGCAAAGCCTTTCAAGCCTGAGCGCCTGCAGCACGTGATTCGTCTGGTCGCCCCGCCGCCGGCCATGGCGGACGCCTACAGCGCGTCCAAGCACTCGCGCAACATCGAACGCGCGCTATAGCCCCCGCGCACACCGCTTTCCCGAAATCGGAGAGCAAAGCGACGAAGAATCCCTCTTTCTCCCGTGCGTCAGATTACGAGAAATTCGTCGCTCCAGATCCGGGACTCAGAATGACATTACCCTAGCCGCTGATTGCACCTGCTACGCCTCTCTACAATCACCGGCCCGCGCCCTCGTGGTACGATGTGCGCATGGGCACCGCCATCACCGACAAATTTGTGCTCGGCCTGCTGCAAATGCGTTCCACGCGCAACGCCGCCGAAAATCTCGCGCGCGCCGTTTCCAATATTCAAGAAGCCGCGAAACAGGGCGCGCAGATCGTCTGCACCCACGAACTTTTCCTGGGCGAATATTTCTGCCGCACGGAAAGCGCCGACCTTTTCAATCTCGCCGAACCGATTCCCGGTCCCGCTACCGACGCGCTTTCGAAAGTGGCCCGCGCGAATAAAGTAGCCATCGTTGCGTCCATTTTCGAACGCCGAGCCGCGGGTTTGTACCACAATTCCTGCGCGGTGATCGATGCCGATGGCTCGTTCCTCGGCATCTACCGCAAAATGCATATTCCCGACGACCCTCTGTACTACGAAAAGTTTTATTTCACGCCCGGCGATCTTGGCTTTCCCACCTTTGACACTCGTTTCGGCCGCATCGGCGTACAGATCTGCTGGGATCAATGGTATCCCGAAGGCGCGCGCCTGATTTCGCTGGCCGGCGCGCAAGTGATTTTTTATCCTACGAGCATTGGCTGGCATCCCGCTGAAAAAGAAGAATTCGGCGCGTCGCAGCTCGACGCCTGGCGCACCATCCAGCGCGGCCACGCCATTGCCAATGGAGTTTTCGTCGCGGTCGCCAACCGCGTCGGCTTCGAAGGCAATCCGCAGGCGGGCGATCTGGGAATCGAATTTTGGGGCGGCTCGTTTGTGGCCGACCCTTTCGGACGCGTGATTGCCGAAGCGTCCACCAACAAAGAAGAAATTCTGCTCGCCGAATGCGATCCCGCGAAAAGCGAAGACACGCGCCGCAACTGGCCATTTCTCCGCGACCGCCGCATCGACGCCTACCAACCCATCCTCAACAGGTGGCTCGCCAAGTGACGATCCGATTTTGGCGATCGTTGTGTAGCGCTGGCCTTTCGGGCCAGCGTCTTCGGGGCTAACGCGCGCCGGCGATGCCCACACGAACGATCATGCGCAAACGAACCGCCGCTCATTCCGAAACGCCGCCGCGCCTCGATCCTGCGCAATGCTTCCACATGCCCGCTGAATGGGAGCCGCACGAAGCCACATGGCTCGGCTGGCCCCACGAAAAAACCGACTGGCCCGGCAAATTCGCGCCGATTCCGTGGGCCTTCGCGGAAATCGTTCGCCACCTGGCGCGCGTGGAACGCGTGCTGCTGCTCGTGGAAAACGCCGCCGCCGAATCCGAAGCAAAAAAAATCCTGCGCAAATCCGGCGCCGATTTGCACGCCATCACGTTTCTGCGCGTCCCCACCGACCGCGGCTGGATGCGCGATTCCGGTCCCATCGCCGTCGCGAATCAATCCGGCGAGCGCACCCTGCTGAATTTCGCCTTCAACGGCTGGGCCAAATACAGCGATCACAAAAAAGATGCCCGCGCAGTCGAACGCGCCAACCGCATAATGAAACAGCGCGTCGTCCAGCCCGAACACAAATCCCGCCGCGTAGTCCTCGAAGGCGGCTCAATCGACGTGAACGGCCGCGGCTCTCTGCTCACCACCGAGGAATGTCTGCTCAGCTCCGTGCAGCAGCGCAATCCGGGATTCGCTCGCGAAGATTACCAAGAAATGTTTCGCCGCTACCTGGGCGTCACTAACGTGCTGTGGCTGCGCAACGGCATCGCTGGTGACGACACGCACGGCCACGTCGACGACCTCGCGCGCTTCGTCGATCCAAGTACCGTTGTGACCGTCGTCGAGGAAGATCCCGCTGAGCAGAATTACGAAGCGCTGCAGGAAAATCTCGCGCTGCTGCGCGGCATGCGCGATCAGGATGGACGCGAGCTGCGCATCGAAACTTTGCCCATGCCGAAACCCGTCTGGTTCGCCGGCCAGCGCCTGCCCGCCAGTTACGCCAATTTCTATATCGCCAATCAAATCGTGCTCGTGCCGGTGTTCAACGATCCCGCCGACCGCGTCGCCCTCAATACCCTCGCCGCGCTCTTCCCCACCCGCGAAATCGTGCCCATCTACTGCCGCGACCTGGTCCTCGGCCTCGGCACCATCCACTGCATGACCCAGCAACTCCCGCGAATTGCCTCTGCGTAGCAACTGATTAGTGCAACGCGCAGCACCTGTGGAGTGCGGCGGCTTGCCGCCGCTGCCTGACGTCGAAGCTCGATTCGGCGTCTCCACAACGCAGCCAAACAAACTATCGCCGAGCTCGCGTCGTTGGAGCGGCGACTTGCTGCTCCTGTGCGGCTTGTTGCTGCTGCTTCAGCAAATACTCGCGGTGAAACATCGCATGTGCGCGAACGTTTGCGTATCCAGCAGGTGCTTCAATCTTCGCCACCTGTCCAGCATCGGACGAAAACCACCGCATGCACGCCTCCAGTTCCACGGCGTGGTTATCCGCGAATTGGTCCGGCATGATGCTCGGCAGCGTGAGTTCGATATCTTCCCGGCTTACCCACGCGTTGTCATTCCGAGCGGAGTCGCGCGTGGACTTTTCTTCGCCCGCGCTAGCGGGCGCGCGCGGCGGAGTTCGAGGAACCTGCTTCTGATTCTCGTTCGCGCCGGATACCGCAGATCCCTCACCACCAGCGCCGACCGACGGCGTTGGCGCTGGGTTCGGGATGACATTCGAAGACCCATTCGACCGCGCCACGATCGGTGCTTCGCCCACCATCTGCGCGATCTCTCGATACTGTTTCGTGCGCGACTCCTCGTCCGGAATCACCAACTCCTCCAGCCCGATCAGCCGCTTCGCCAGCGCCAGATTTTCCGGATTCGAGAGCATCGCCTGAATCTGCGGATCGGGGCTGCCCATCAGTTGCAGCAACACGCCGCGCTGCTGCGCCCAAAGCGTCGGATACTGTTCGTCCGTCTCCGGATAGCTGAAGAGATTGCCCTTCAGATCGGCCAGGTGAATCCATTTCGACTCGAATGCCGCGCCCGCTCCCAGCAGCGTCACTTCCACATCGTTCGGACGATTCCTGCGGAAGCAATCGACCGCCAGCCCCATCACATCGGCGTGGAAAAACTTCATCCGACGCCATACCAGCCCGATGCGCCCCATGGCCTGATCGCGCGCCATCGAGTAGCCCGCTGCCGTGTCGTTGTTGCTCATCGCGCCGCCAAAAAGCGCGGGAAACGCCCCGGTCAAAAACTGCGCAACCGGTCCCATCAAATTCGCGGCGTGCTCGGCAAGATCTGGCGGGACGCTCGCAGCTTCCGGCTGAAAAAATCCGGACGCCAGAGATTGCCCCGGCTTAGCGCGCGCGGGATAGTGTGCGCCCGGCTCGGCCGTCTGGCTCTGCAGCGAATCGAAATCGAGCACTTCGCTATCCGCGTAAATCGGCGGAATGCCGTACTCGTACGTTTCAATCTGCAAATTCGACAGCGTGTTGAAACGCTCCTGCACGCTGATCAGCGCATCGCCCAGCGCCGGACGCCCGCTCGATCCATCGCCCGGCAGCGCGTGCAGCACGCGCCAGTGATCGTCCATATTTTCGTTGCGCGATTCGCAGTAGACGTCCCCCGCGAACGCCGCATACGCGCCATCAGGAAACAGCTGCAGCAGCTCGTCGCGCAGCGCTTTATCATCCAGCGCGAAAAACGCCCAGGGACGCAGCCACGTTCGCTGAAACGTGATCAAGTTGATGTTGTAATCGCCGCCTTCGGTCATCGGCCCGCCCTGCGATTGCGCCAGCCGCGCCAGGCGTTCGTACTCCTGCATGCTCGCCGCCACCGGCGATCCGATTTTGTCCGCCGCGTGCGGATACGCCGCGCGCAGCCGCGCCTTATGCACTTCCATGTTCCATTGCAGATACGGATACTCGGCCATCTCGTTGGCCCATGGAGGAGTCTTCAGTTCCAGCCCGCCCACAATCGTGATCACCTCTTGCCCATTCGGCACGCGCAGCCGCGTCTGCGCCGCAGGCACAGTAATCGTCTCCGCCGCCACAAAATCTTCCTCGCTCAGCAGCGCCCCGCACTCCGCGCACGCGACAATCCGATCGGGATTGTCGTCCTGATGGAGCAAGGCGACCGAAGGATCAGTCTTCTCCTGGCGCGAATTGCCACCGGAAATCGCTCCTGTGGAGTGCGGCGGCTCGGCGCCGCTGTTTGACGCCGAACCTAGCTTCGGCGTCTCCTCGCCCTCGCCGAAGACCCCAGCTGTCCCGGTGCTCGTCGTAGCGCCATCGAAACCGCTGTCATCCTGAAGGCGCGTAGCGCCTGAAGGATCCCTCTTCGCATTTGCGCGCTCGATAGCCGCCGCAGTCTCCGCCCCGCAGTCCGGGCAAACATACACGTCCCCGCCGACGCGCACTTCGCGCATCCCAATTTCCGTCTCAGGATGAAATCCAAACCGCTGCCCATCGACCACAAATCGTACGTACGCGCCAGCCTTCCCATCGGTCCACAAATTGAACGCTTCATCCCCAATCAAATTCCCGATGCGATTGTTGCGTTCCACCAGACCAGCAACTTCCGTCGCCGCTCTCGCCGCCGCCACATCTTCTTCCGCCTGCGCCGACGCCGGGAAAAATCGCACGCGCGGCACGTCCTGCGAAAGGACGGCGATCAGCGACAGCCCAAACGCCTGATAAATATTGGTGACGAACTCGTAGCGCGGTAGGTCTTCGAGCGAGCTGCCCTCCATCATTTTCTGCTCGAATGGCAAGTGCCAGTTCTGGTCGCGCTCGTCCCACCAGAGGTATTGCAGCCCGCGCCAAAATTGGTGCGCCTGCTTGATGCGGCGAATTTCCTGCCGCCGCGAAAGCTCCGACTCCGTGCCGAAATCGAACACCAGACGGCGCAGCGCCTCCTGCAATCGCTCAGGCAGCTGCTCGTTATTAGTTCCGTATGGCGCGCGCGTTCCCGCGCCGTCAGTTCCGGACGCGCGCACTCCCGCAGTGCCCGTTCCCGCAGCGCCCGTATCCGCGGTGGTTTCATCCTGAGCGGAGCGAATGATTCCTCTTGCTTTTCCGTCAGCGCCGCCCGACGCGCGCGGCCCCTCCACCGGCACAATCGCCGGATCAGCGGCTCGCGACTGCCCCGCCACCCGCCGTGAATCCGCTGCAAAACCGTGCGCCGTCGTCTGCGTGAATTTTCGCGTAGGCATGCGTTTCTCGCTTGGAAATGGGGTGCGCGCAGACTCCGCGCGTTAAATGATAGAGCCTGGATAAAAAGGATCGCCGAAGGTTACGTAATGCCGCGATGGAAGCACCAGCGCCGCTTTTCCGGGTGTCCATCCTTCGCGATTTCCGGGAAGGGTGGGAGCGGCGCCGCGCCCGAGAACACGTATGCGAGGAACGCGGCGCGGTTAGGATGGCAGTGGGAGTTCCGTATCTGTGCCACTATTTACGCTGGCGCTGGGTTACTGGCACGCGTCGTCATTCTGAGGGGCAGTTTCCGCCCCGAAGAATCCTCTTCGATTTAGCCGCGGCGAAAGCTCCGCCTCGCTTCCCGGCTTCCACAAATGTCTCAGCTGATGTGGAGCGCGGCGGCTTGCCGCCGCTGTCTGACGCCGAAGCTAGCTTTCGCGTCTCCTCGCGTGAGGCACGCAGCATCGCTCTGCGCAGACCACGCAGGTATGGCACGCCCCCGCGAAATATAATCCCGAACGCCGGTCGCAGGTTTCGCGACCGGCGTGAGCGATCTGCTGTTGTTTTTTCTTTAGGGGCTGCAACTACTGAATCTTGATCGACGTCTTCCCCAGCGCAATCGCATTTGCCACGCTCGCGCCGCGACCATCAGACGGAAATCCGAACGTGCAGCGCACGAACCGCACATTCTGCAAATCGAGCTGCCCATCTTCATACCGCAGCCGCGTGCGAATGAACGTCACGTCGCGCCAATGAATTCCGTCGAGCGTCTGCGACGCGCCAGCAATCGTCAAATTTTCCACGCGCACGTTATCCGAAAACTGCCGCGTCTCAGGAGGCAGCAAAATTTCCACTTCGTCGGGCATCATCGACGCGTCCAGAAAATTCCCGCCCAGCGCCGCCGGATCGAGCAAATCGTTCGCGGCAAGCTCGCGAGGCGCAGCGACCACCACATGCCCAGCCGCAAGCTTCGCCATCTGCGCCGCCGCAACGGGCCGCGATACAGCCGTTCCTGCCGCATCCGACGAATCACCCGACTGCGCCGCTGCTGCATGTTCGGCATCCGCTTCAGCGGCAACACTCGCCGCGTGCGCCTGTGCATCCGCGGCCAGCGTGCTGCCCGGCGGCATTGGCTGCTCCGCCGATCGCATCGCCGCAAGCTCGATGCGCGCCTCCGTAACGTGATCGGAAAGGTGCCCGGCAGCCATGCTCTGCGCCACGTCTTGCGATCCACCCGGCTGCGCTTTTACCACCGCATCGAGCGCCGCCGCCGCGCGGCTATAAAACTCAGCTGTAGGCTCGCTCGCAGGCACTAACGCAGCTTGCGATTCCACGCGCGCGTTTTCCATTTCAGACGCGGCTTGGTCCACCTGCTCTTCTGCGTTGGTAACGTCGCCGGATTTCGCCTGCTGCGCGGCCTGCGCAAAATCGCTCAGCACACTCCGCTGAAGCCGGGCATTTGCGATCTCGGCCGTCGTGGCAGGCTGCACCGCCGAACTCGATTGCTCCGTTGGCTTCCCGTGATGCGAATACAGGGCCATGAAGTACCGCAGCGTTACCCAGGACATCAGCGCGCCGATCACAAGCATCGCCAGCGCGATCAACACCACCGCGTAGCGCGGTGCCGCCGACTTCACCCACGACGCGACCCCGCGTTCCTGCCGGTGGCTTCGGCGTCGACGACTCGACCAGCTGCCCCTCCGGCCTGCCCTGCTTCCCAAGTGTGGAAACCTCTGCGCGCTATTCTAGACCAGCACCCGCCGCCAAGAAACGCACACCAACGATTTCCGGTTTGCTGTCGGCTCGCGTCGCCAACCAAAAGGAGGTGTCATTCCGCACATGGTTCCGCGCCCCGAAATGCACGTCAGCCTCGATTTAAAATTAGCGCTGTCATCCTGCACATGAGCCGCCATTTAGAGTAAGCGCTGTCATTCTGAGGACGTATTACGCCCGAAGAATCCCTCTTCTCTTCCGCGCCTCGAAACATGCAAGAAAGATTCCTCGTCGCGCCGCACCTCAAAATAACAACCGCGCGAAAATCCTCACCATGAGCAAACAATCCGCATCATCAAGCGGCGCCCTAACACCGCGAGCTGTCATCCCGGACTCGATCGCGTGCTTTTCGCGAGCGTGGTGAGGGATCTGCTGTTCCTCGTATGTGGCGCCGAACCGCCGCAACCTACGAGGATCGCTGCGAACGCGAGTGATCCTTCGCCAACTCGTCGCGCAAAAAACTCAGCAAATCGCGATGGTCTGCGAATACATGCGTCTTCGCGTGGCCATGCCCAGCCGCGCTGCCGTTAGAAGAGCCTCTCGCCTGGCCCAGCGCCGGCGCTGCGCTCTTCGACGGCGCGCCTTCAACGGAACTCCGATGCACGCGCGCCACGTACCCATGCGCCGCACGCCCGGAATGCGACGGCGCCAGCTCCGCCGCCTCAATTTCGACGCGATGAATCGGCCCGTCGGCCCCAGCGTTACCACCAGCGCCCGGCTCATCGCCAAAGCCATTGCCAGAATCGCCGGCAGTTGCGCCCCCGCCAGAATTTTGCCCCGCGCGCGCTTCCACCGCCGCCAGCGCGGCTTCCGCCTCGCGCGCCGCTTCCAGCGCCTGGCCCATGACCGGATTCACGTAATAACGCCCGTTAATGAACGGCATACTGCCTCCTGAATAATTCGCGATGAGTTGTCAGAGACTGTGTGAAAACTGGAGAATTTTTGTGGGTCATCGCTTCAACGATGACATTAAGCTCGGAAAATCAAAGCGGTTTCGGCCTCTGAAGCTCCCGATTTCAAGTTGTCACACAGGCTCTGTCAGCTGCGTCCGTCTACGCGTCAAGTGCGTCCGCGTCGCGTCCAGCTTTTTTGCGCGCGGCTTCGATTTCAAGCGTGCGGTTGATCTGCTGCCAGGAACGCCGCCGCATCGGTGCCGTCACTTTTTGAAGTCCTTTCCCGCCCGCGATTGCTGCATCCACCTGCGTCTTGTGCGCGGCAATGTGCTCAACGCGATCGCCCACCTCTGTATCGCTGCTGTCACTGAAAGGTGAGACCGGCCCCGAAGCCGACGCGTTCCCCAGCGGATGCTCATTCTCCGCTCGGGTGCTCGAAGCAACCGGGGTCCCCAGCAGGTGGGGTTTGTCCGCTGAGGTGCTCCAGGCTGGCGCCTCGGGGCCGGACTGCGCTGCAGGGTGACATCGGGGTGGCGCTGCGGAGTTCGTATTCGGCGTTTCCAACACGCGCGCGTCTTGGAACGCCACGGGAATCGGCGGGATCCCCGCGATTCCTAAAATCGAGTTCAGCAGCGCGCGATTCTCCGCGCGCACTCGAACAATTTCCTCGCGCAATCGCGCAATCTCAGCGTTCTGCCACGCGCTTTTTTCGCGCTCCCGCGCCACCGCCGCATCGATCCCGCGTGTATAGCGCGTCTTCCAGCTCAGCGCGGACGCAGTTCGCCGCGCGCCCGCCGCTATCACCGAAGCCGTCGCCTTTACCAGCCGCAGCAACGCGCCCGAGCGTCCGAACGTGCTCCGCCGCCAAATTGTTTGAAGTATCGTCATAATGTTCTTTGTGGAATGTGGGGCGGGGCTGAGCGCATTCAATTCAGCAGTGCCTTTAGCCAACATGAGCTAGCGCGCCAATTCACCAATCTCCAGCGCCGCCGATGCGACCGCCGACACGGATGTGGAATGCGGCGGCTCGCCGCCGCTGTTTGACGCCGAAGCTCGCTTCGGCGTCTCCCCGGACGTCCCTAATCACTCCAGATGTTTTTCGTCGAAGCAAAACTCACGGTGAGCAACGCGCGCCGCTGTTTTTAAGCTGCCAGCAGCGCAAGCCGTCCTATTTGGCGGAAGCGTAGCGTGTGATGTCATTCTGAGAAGCGCGGCGACGAAGAATCCCTCTCGATTGCTTCGAACGCCGAATCGAAGAGCGATGCTGCGTCACCAATTCGCTTACCAAAAAGCAGAGTGCGCGCAACTCGCCACCAGCAAAGTCGCCGCTACCGATTCCGCGGAATCCCCCCACCCCGCCAGCGCCGCACAAACGAAACCGGCTGCGCCCCGCGCGCTTCGTCAATCGCCGCCTTGCGCGCCTGAATCGCGCGAATCGTCGGATCAGGCGAAAGCACGCGCGCCGCGAGCCGCTCGTCCAAAGGCAATCTATGCTGTCCGGCGCGCCGGTTCGCGTAACGGGACTTCAACCCGTAGCGCGCCGCGTCCGCGGGATCGTCGCCGTCCATCTTTTCCACGTCTTCGACGCGCGCCGTATCGCGCACCAGGCTCGGCAGCGTGCGAATCAGCTCGATGCAATTTTCCGTGAGCAGCCACTCGCCCGCGTCCAGCATTTGGTACATCAGCATCCAGCCGCCCACGCGATCGTCGTCCGCGGCAATCGGCCGCGGAAAGCCCGCCGCCGCGAACACATCACCCATCTGCTCTGCAATCGACGCCTCATCGGTCCGCCGCGCAAACGCATCCGGCGAAAGATAAATCGCATCGATTTTCTCGCGCGAGCCGTCGCCCTCTTGAAGCTGCCTGTTATCCCGAGCGGCGCCGCCTTGCCCCCACCGGTTGTCATTCCGGCAGAGGCCGATTTCCGGCCGACGAGGGTTCTGCTGTTGCACCCTGCCGCCACCACCGCGACTCAACTGCGACCGCGCAATAATCTCCCGCGCCAAATCCCGAGGCGAAGTCCTCCGCGTAACAAACTCGCGATACGTCACCACCCTCCGCGAGTTGTCATTCTGAGGCGATCCGTCGAGGATCGCCGAAGAATCCCTCTTGCGCGTCGCCTGCGCTGCGCCAATGCGAGATTCTTCGGCTGCGCGCGCCTCCATGTTCAAGGAAGCGCCGAAGCCATCAGCCGGTGTCGCCGCGTGCCAATACGCCGCGGCTGGATGCTCGAATCCCCAATCAACCGAAATCCAGCGCGGCCACCACGGCTTCCAATCAATCTCTTCCGCACGCGCCACGTGCCGCGCAAAATCGAACCGGTCGAAATACTGTCCGGCGAAAACTTCCCAGTCGCCGTCGAGAAACGCGCGCTTCAAATGCGAAGGCAGCGCTCGCAGCGTCTTCAAGTAATTTTCGTCGCCCGCGTAAATCGGATTGTCCGACACACGCGCGGGAATAAATTCGTAGTCCGCGGGATCGTACTCGGCCGCGTTCTCCATCCCAGAGGCAGCCTGCCTGTCGATCCACAGCGATTTCACCCATGCGTGACCGATGTTGCCCGGATTGGTCGCGCCGGCCATGCACGGAAACGCGCCGGCCACTGGACACCGGTTCCGGCTAGTCAGAAATTGCCACTGGCGCAGCGTGAAAAGCGTCAGCTCGTCGATGCCAACAAACAAAAATTCCGCGCCTTGATATTGATAGACGTCATGCTCGCGCTGGCAGTATCCAAAGCGCGTCGTGGAGCCATTGAGCCAGGTCACCACGTGCTTCGATTCGTTGAAGTTTTTGTACAATTCGCGCGGCACATCGCGCCGAAAATAGAGAAGCAGCGATTGCTCGAGTTCGGGAAACGTGCGCCGCAGCAGCAGAGTGTTCGATCCCGGAGTATCGTTAGCCTGCAGAATCGCTTCCATCAGCAGCGCTTTCGATTTTCCCGGGCCCGCGGCGCCGCCGAATAGCCGGTATTTCGCCGTCGACGCGTGAAATTTTTGCTGCTTCGCAAACGGCGTGTACGGCAATGCCATCGCGCGCCCATTGCGCCCTGGTCTCGTCTTGTTTTTCGGCGCTCCGGCCGCATGCTCGCCAGCCCAGCGCTCGAAACCGGATGTGATCGTCACCATGGCTTAATCTGTAGCCGCGCGTCAGCGCGGCTATGCGACCAAGAATTTATCCGAATGCGCAGCCCGCGATCGTCGCTCGATTTCCATCCGCGCCCCGCGCCCTGTGGAGTGCGGTGGCGCGCCGTCGCTGTTTGACGCCGAAGCTAGCTTCGGCGTCTCCACCGCTACGCGCCGGGGCACCCTCCATCGTAAATCGCGGCAGCAATTTCCCCACGAAGAATCACCTACTTTATTCCGGCTGCATGCCGTCCGCGCTGTCGTCCTGCGTCTCATCCGTTTCGGGCGTTTCCGCCGCGTCCGTTCGCGGAGGCCGCGCAACGTTATGCACCAACTGCACGATCGCTGGCGCTTCATCTGGCGCAACGGCTACGGAGCGCCTCTGCTCCAGGTGCCGGCCCAATTCCTTTAAACCGTCGAGCTTTAGCTTCAACTTTGCTATCCCGGTATTTCCCTCGAGTTGCGTAAAGAATCCGCCAAGGGTCTGCGCGTATTCCACCTCGTCGAGTCCCTCGCGGCGCAGCGCCTCGTCCAGAGGCCATCGTTTCCGCCGGCGCGGCTTTCGTTTTTTCTCGTTCTTTCCTGTGGGCATTGTCTGGGCCGGCCATTTATTCGGCCCGGCAAAGTGTCGATTGGGTAGAGTGAATTCAATGGCGGCGAACTGCAGCTCGTCGGAAGCCGCTAAAGCGGCAGGCGCAATTCGCGATCACCGGTTGATTGTCGACGTGGGTACCGCCTGGGTGGAGTGCAGCCTATCGTCGTATCCCTGCTCGTAGACAAGCCTCGCTGCGTCCGAAACCTAGGCAGGAACACATCCGGCGGCCTGAATGTCACCGGGTTATACGGCAGTATACTTCCCTTTGTGTGCACGTTATTGTGGTACTAGAACTCGCGCCTGAGTTTGCCGTCCAAATCTTCGATCACAACTCACTGTCTCCATGGCAGTTACTTGGACGAGGTTTGGTCTCTCGGCTCGCAGGAGTGGTCACTCATCTGCTCTAACCCCGTCAACCCGTACTTGCGCAGTGCGGGCGCAACTCGGCGCGCAAATTTGACCGTCGTGAGGTACCGGCCCATGAATTGGAAATCGCCCTCGTTACTGTCCATAGCTCTGTTGGGCTTGGTCGCGATGGTGATGCCAGCGTCCGCGCGAGCGGATTTGGTCAGTCCTGGCACTACCGTCTCGATACAAACCGACTATCCTACATTGGGTACGCTGTACGCTGGCCCCGTGTCTGGATCCACCAGTTCAGCGATAATCTTTGATGGCTACACCTTTACCTTCACCGGAGACATGGTTACGTATTCGGACAACACCTCGGGTACCTACGCCTCGGTTCCGTCCGGCGGATTTAACGGTTTCGTGCTGACGTTTACCGGGCTCATGAACCCAATAACCGGCGTGACCAATGATCCGGGGAGCCAACTCGACCCCGCTTCCATCGCTTTCACAGGGGACTCGATTAGTTTCGACCTCGCGGGCTTGACCCGAACTGCAGGAGAGCAAACACTTCTCGACGTTGCGACCGTTGCTACGCCTGAGCCTTCTTCTTTGCTTTTGCTCGGAGTTGGCTTGCTGGGGCTCGCACTCACTACTTTCCGGCGCAAATCTTTAGCGAGCACCGGGATGCCGTCTGTCTAAATCGATCGATTCGACTTACTACCACACTACCGAGCGCCGGATCCGAAGCGGTTCCGGCGTTTGCTTTTTGTAGCTAATCGAGTCCGTTCTGCCAGATCGGCTCGATCATTGCGTCGGTTTGGTAGCTCCGCCGCTCGCCGCCGCAATGCTTATCCCATCACCTGCACGATCACGCCCGAGCCGCCCGTGATCGATGTCACCTTCGCGCGCACGAAATTCGCGCGCACTCCGGTCACCGTCCGCGCTTCGCCGGTCGTCGCCGTCGACGCATCAATCGACGCGTACTGCGCATCAGCATCGACCATCGCGGTTTGCAGCGACACGTTTACCGCCGAAGGCGCGGTGCCATAGATCGTTTGCCACCGAATGGTTCGTCCGTTCTCCGGAAATCCCGCGTAGCTCGGCAGCGCGAATTGCTGGCTGGCCTGCCCCGCGGATGGCGCTTCGCTATTGAAGGCTAGGGCCACATCTCCCGGAAAAATCGAATACGGAGGTACTTGCGCGTTGTAGTTCGGCATGGATCTCTCTCCCGAAAATTCGCGCTCCGGCAGCAATTGCGGCGCGGACGCGGCGTTAACCTGCTTTAAATTCGTTGCTAAATTGCCGAATGCGGACAAGAACGGAGCCGTGTGGCATGCGCACAGCGCGTGTGTAATGTCACGCGCGACCCGCCCTCAAACTTCACATCAATTGCTGAAAGCAGCTCGCCCGAAAGCGAAAGCACATGTGAGGTGCGGCGGTTCGCCGCCGCTGTTTCGAGCGCAAAACAGCATGACGCGAACGACTTGCCGGTTTGCTTGAAAAACGTGCTTTGAGGGAAAACCGAAGGATTTCAGGACGGCCCGCGTGAACACAATTCGAGGATAACGAAACGGATTGTACATCTAGTTAGATTATTTGTCAAGTGCCTTTTTCTGTAGTTGAAAACTCTCCAAGCCAGATCGCGACCCAGCACCGCACTTTTTGCTCTTTTTTAAAGCTGGATCGTGGAGCAGTTAGAGTCGTGCCGCCGGGCGAAGACTTTTTCTTCGCGGACCCGCACCGCTTATCAGCGCGCAGCCTCTGAGCCGCCCTGCGGCGCGGGACGCAGGGTGAACGCAACGCCTCTCGTTGCGTTGGCGTTGACGGTCCGCTGCAAATCGATCTTCCCGATGGGAACAGCATTCTCGCCACCATAACTTGTGACGTAGTGCATCTCGCCGCCAGCCAGCCAATAGCTGGTCACTTCGAAATTCGTGCCATCCGATAGATATAGCAGCGTCTCGGGAGCGGGATCAGAACGCGCGCTGCTGCTCTGCAGGATCTGATCGCTCGCAGAGTCAGAGTTTGACGGCCGCCGCTCGCTTGGCGCGCTCGCGATGGTCCCGTCACCGATCCACGGATGTTGTCGTATGTACTCCTCCAGGCGCTCGTCCGTGACGGTCTGCGGCGCGGGGTAAACGCCGTCCGCACCGTACGCCACGATTTGCTGCTGGTTGTTTTCGCAGCCTTCGTCTTGCCAATCCCAATCCGGCGTCCACTGGTCGCAGTTCAGCCAATTACCGAACCCGCTCTCGCCGAAATCGATCCATGGATAAATTCCGTACGCGCCATAGGGGTACCCGCCGTATGGATAGTATGCGCCACGGAACCGCCGCCGGTCGCGATCGTGGTCTGCGTAGCCCCTGCCGAAACGCTCACGATCACCGCGCTCCCCGCGATGTCCCGGCGGATTCCACTCGCCGCCCATCCGCACCGCGGCCGACTTTGTTCCCGTGGCCCCGCGACGTGGAGACGCCTGCCAAATCGCGCGTCCCTGCCCCGCAAAGCTCAGCGGCGCTCCTGCTCCAGCCGCTCCCGTCCTAGCCGGTCCCGAATGATAGGCTGACTCCGGTGCCTGCCACGCCCCGCCCGTACGCGGAAATCCTATCGTCGTGTGTCGCGCGCCGGAATACGAAACAATGCCGTCACGCACCGCATCGCCTCGCGACTCGCCGCCGAAACCCGCAGAAAAAGACTCGCTGCCGCCGCGCGCGTATCCGCTTCGCGCAGCAGCGCCCGAAAATACTTGAATCCCGCCGCGCGGCTCCGCACTAGCCGATCCGCGCATCCCGCCATAAGAACGCGCACCTCCGCCGGCGAATGAATGCCCACCTCCCGCGCGCCCTCCCGCGAACGACCGCCCACCGCTCGCATGCCCGCCGCCACCGCCTCGCTGTGCCAGCGCCGGCTGCGCACACAAAATCAGCGCAGCACACGCAACTGCAATTGCAATTCTGCTGAAAACTTGCGAAAGGAATTCTTTCGACGCGGACCGCCGGTTTCGAACGCAACGCTTCATCTTCGCACCTGCCGCGGGGACGGTCAGGCTCTCTCAGCTGCGATTCTACTCCGATTCGAATTCTCCATATCTCGATTCACCCAACAATCTCGCGCCAGCCCGTGCTAAGCGGCTAGCCGTACTAGGACGCGCGGCATGCCGACAGCAACCGCGGTTCACTAACACGCGGCACAGCCCATGCGGAGCTCAATGCGCATCGCGCTGATGGCTCCGCAGACGCGAAAAGCACGGCGCATCTGGAGTGCGGCGACTGGCGCTGTCGGACGCCGACGCTCGCGTCAGCCGTCTCCACGATGTCGCTAACGCCGCGACCGTTCTTGTAGCACAGCCTGCCTATCCTCACACAGCGCTACATTGCAACCCCCAACCAAGCGGTTTGACACCGCGCGCAATCCGGACGAAACTTAAATGGTCCTCAACCGATGATTCCATTCCTGCATTTAGGGCCGCTCCAGATTCCCACGTTTGGACTGATGGTGGCCACGGCGATGGTGATGGCGTATTTCGTCCTCCGCGCCGATCTTGCGCGACGCGCCATCGCCGCGAAAGATTCCGGTGTCGCTGAAGCTCTTATCGCCATTCCCTGCCTCGCCGGCATCATTGGCGCGAAGCTCTATCACGTGCTTGAAACGCCCCGCCAGCTGCTCGCCGATCCGATCGGCGAAATCTTCAGCCGCTATGGTCTCGCGTGGTTCGGAGGACTCATCGCCGGATTCGCCGCGTTCATCTGGCTGGCGCGCCGCCGCAAAATTCCGCTGCTCACCATGCTCGACGTGGGCTCTCCCGCGGCCGCACTCGGCTACGGCATTGGACGCATCGGCTGCTTCCTATCAGGCGACGGCGATTACGGCCAGCCGACCAATCTGCCTTGGGGAATGCGGTTCCCGCACGGCCTCGTGCCCACCACTCAGACATGCGTTGCATGGGGCTGGCCGGCCAGCTGCAAAGTGCAGCCAACGCCTCTTTACGAGTTTGTCGCCGCGTGCGCGATCGCTTGGCTGCTGTGGCGATTGGGCGGACGGCAAATTACCGCTCGAATTGCAAACGCTCGCGCCACCGAAAACTCGGGCTCTCCGAAAAAATCCTCGAAAGCAAATCGCAAGCCGCAAGCTGCGGTTCGTGATCAAACCGCCACGGTAGCACTGCGCGAAACCGTCACTGATCTCGCTTCGGCGGCCGAGTCCGGTCCGCGCAGATGGCGCGCCCTGTTCACTTCTCCGCTGCCGGGCGCCGTGTTCGCCGCCTACCTGTTCCTCACTGGGCTCGAACGCTTCCTGGTGGAATTCATTCGCATCAACCCGCGCTCGTTCTTCGGCATCATGAGCAACGCGCAAACGGCCGGCCTGGCGTCGCTGATCGTCGGCATCGCCCTATGGTTCTGGCTCGCCAAAACAAAGCCCGCTCCGCTCGCCGTCCCCAAACTCCCCTAACAGCACGGGCAACGGCGCGTCTCTGCCGCGCCGATTGTTCCGACGGGCGCGATGGGCGCAGCGACGCCTTGCTCTGACGATGGCATATGCGCCTCGGCCGCTTCCGCTCCGCGCTTCTCCGCCGCTCGATGTTCGAACGCCGCGACTACGCAGCTTTGGCGCCGCCGCGCCTCACTGAGCTTACCGGCTGCGGCGTCCCCTTTAACGCTTCCGATCCCCGGTTTTCAGCATCGCGCGCTTCGTCGCGCAGCAAACTCAGCGCAAACTCCACCTCGTTTTCAAATACGTTGGCGTTCAGTGCGCGCTGTCCCAGCACCAGCGCGCCGCGCTCGACCACCGGCAGCCAAAGCGTCTCCGAAAGCGGGATCCCGACGTAGAGGCTTCCCAACTGCCGTGCGACCTTTGCCGCAAGGTCGTACCCTCGCCCATCGGGTAAATTCTCCGGCGCCAGCGCCACCGCGAACCGAAACGTTTCCATCACTTGTCGCGCTTCCGCCAGCGTGTCAACGTGCCGCGCGCCCCACCCGCGCGTTGCAAGCCGAAACAGCATCGCCGCTGTTTGCTCGCAGGGATTGCCGACCATCAAGATTTGAAGAGACGTTGCCGCCATAAAACCCCCTTGTGCGGAGAGCAAGCGGCGAAACCTGAGGCGCTACTCTGAAGTTTGCTCACGGGTCGTTGGTCTTGCGGTCGAGGCATGCTATCCCAACGCCCGGGAGGTCCGAAAATGATCGCCACGCGCTCCCGCAGTACTTATCGGGCAGCGCGTGGCGTCACATTAAACAATTCTACCTTCCCCTTCCAATGGTTAAAGAATCATAGACTTGCAGATACATACGATCAATTCGGAACAATACGCATTTTACCGCGGAAAACTGCGGCAATCGCTCTGCCTACTGTACCGCGCTGAATCACAAAGTACTTGACACTACAATTAATCGAGCGTATTTTCCGGGCATCTTGAACCGGTTCACTCTGCGTTCTGGTCTTTTGCCGCTGCTTGACGCTCAGCGGCTCAATGAAACTTGGCATCTATGAGGTTACCTGTACGCTAGCGGATGCTCACAGAAGGCGCTCGAGACCCCAAGCTGAACGACTGCGAGCTATCCGCCCCGATCCGATTCCCAAAATGGAACGAACGTCTCAACCGGAAGTTGCGGTTGAACCTGCCAGAGCGCAACGGTTCAAAACTTTTGAGTCACTGATCGACACATTCGGCGAGTTCACGCTGGTCACCGACACTGCTGTGACAATTGCTGCCGTTTGGAACTCGCAAGGTTCAGCGGAGCGCGTATACGCGCATAATTTGCTGGGTCGCCGCTTGGATGCGGTTATTCATCCGCGGCTTTTAAAGGAAATCGAGGCCCTTGCCCGCCGCACCGCCGTACTCGGTCGGCGTGATGGGCAGGAAATTCGCGTGGAACAGTTTGGAGTCCCTCGATGGTTCTCTGTGTCCGCGATTCCACTGGAACGCCTCGGAGAGGAAGGCTTCGCCGCTTGCGTTCAGGCTCGCGACGTTACCGGTTCCCAAGCGGCCGCGGAGGCTGTTGCCGAGCGCGAGGCTTTGCTCGTGCGCGCCGAAGAGCTGGCGAATTTCGGCAGCTGGGAAATAGACTTAAAAACCAGGCAAATAACGCTTTCTCCGCAGCTGATGAAAATGTTGGAGGTCAGTTCGCTAAAAGATTGGTCCGCAGACCTCTACTGGGAGCGCATGCACCCCGCCGATCGTGTGCGCGTGCGGCGGTTGGTGGATCAGTCCGTGGCGAACGGCAAACCAATTGAATTTACAGCTCGCTATCGCGGCCCCAGTGGCCACCTCCGCGTACATATGGCGCATACGCTTCCACTCTCAAACAAATACGGCCAGATCGATCGCGCCATCGGGCTGATCCAGGACGTAACGGATCACAGGCGTTCGCGTCAGCAGCTGCGGCGCCTTTCTCAGCAACTGATGAGCGAGCAAGACACCCAGCGCCGCCATCTCGCTCGCGAGCTGCACGAATCAGCCGGCCAAAGCCTCGCGGCGCTTAAGATGACGTTGGGACGTCTGGTTCAGCACCTTCCCAAGGACGCAGGCCTTGCCGCGTCTCTGGTGAACTCAGCGATGTTGCTGGCGGATGGCGCCGTGCGCGAAGTGCGAACCGTTTCCTACCTGCTGCACCCGCCGATGCTTGATGACTCAGGCCTCGGTCCCGCGCTGCGCTGGTACGCCAAGGGTTTTTCGGAACGCAGCGGAATTCGTGCAACCGTTCAGATCGCGGATCCATTTGAGCGCTACAGTCAGGAGATTGAGACCACAGTCTTTCGCATCGTGCAGGAAGCGCTTACCAACGTGCATAGGTACTCAGGCAGCAGCACCGCCGAGATTGTTGTCGTGCCTGAAAGTTCCCGGCTTCAGGTAGAAGTCCGCGATCATGGCTGCGGCTTCCCGAGTTCACCCGCCGATCGGCGGCGACGCCCGGCGCTGGGCGTGGGAATTTCCGGCATGCGCGAGCGCGTTCGCCAGCTCAACGGAATGTTTGAGCTGGAAAGCTCGCCGGGCGCGGGAACTACCGTTCGCGTTCTGCTGCCCGCGAAACCGCTGGCAACATTTTTGAGAAGCGAACGCACGCCATAAGAGTGTGATGACTCTCGCCCGTGGGGCGACAGCTAGGCCGCGTTGTTCTGGAGACGTCGATGCCCAGGAAACTGCAGAAGGTCAACGAAACTCACGAAGATTTCGACCATCCGGCGCTGAAGGAGCTGGCTGCGGAAGCGGCCAAGCGATTTGACCGTCCCTACCGCGTGCTCGTCGTCGATGATCATCCTTTGGTCCGGCGCGGCATCCGCACCCTGCTCGAATCGCAGCCCGATATTGAAGTCGCCTGGGAAGCTGCGGGAGGCCGCGAAGCCATCAGCATGATTAAAACCGGCAAACCAGATCTCGTGGTTTTGGATTTGACGATTCCCGAAGTAACCGGCCTGGAAGTGCTCACCACTGGAAAGCAGGACTCGCCCTCGACTGAGTTTCTGATCCTCTCCATGCACTTCTCCGACGAGCTTGCGCGCGAAGCGCTGCGCTGCGGTGCCCTCGCCTACGTCCTCAAATCGGACGCCGACTCGGAACTGCTGGTCGCGGTGGACCACATTCGCCACCACCAGCCGTTTTTCACCACTACTCTGGCGATCTCCATGGCGCGCAATTTTGTGGACGGCGTTGGCGCCGACACCGTCAATGACGGGCTGCGGCTTACCGATCGCGAAATCGAAGTAATTCAGCTGCTCGCCGCGGGCAGAAGCAACAAGGAAGCCGCCGCGGATCTGGGCGTGTCTCCGCGGACCATCGAAAGTCATCGCAACCGCATCATGAAGCGGCTGGAATTCAAAAGTTTCAGTGAGTTGGTTCGCTTTGCCGTTCGCGAAAAGCTGGTGGAAAGCTGAGGGCAATGGGCGGGAGCCTTGCCCGACGCGATCTCCGCGCGACCGCGCCGTGCCGGCCAAATTCTCGGCTGGTTATTTCTTCACAGCTTTGCGGCGTCCGCGCTTGCGAACGGGACGGTCGGCGGGCGGTTCACCCACCAGTTCAGCGTTCCAGATGGAAGTGACGAATTTCTTCACACCGTGGCTATCGAAATCGATGGTTGTGCGGTCGTTGTTCGATTCTGTAACGGTCCCGAGACCATACTGGTCGTGCTTGATGGTCTGGCCTTCCACGAGTACGTTCATACCGCCTCCCTGTATCGAATGTGTCGAAAGGTGTAAAAAGGACGAAACACAGACGTGGCTTGGCCAGCTTTTTCGAGGCTGGCACCCTGCGGAGTTTAAACGGACCACGGCGAGACTTCCTAAGACGCGATCGCTTCGAAGGAGCCAAAGGTCGCCAGCATCTGCCGTAGCAACAACTACGGTCCCGCGGGGGCGGCTCGTTGCCGAATCCGCCCCCAGGGTTCAGATTCAATTCTACCGCGCTTGTAGCGTCCCTAAAAAATTAGAGGCTAACTACGCGCTCGGCTTGAAGACCCTTCGGGCCCTGCTTAACTTCGAACTCCACCGCTTGGCCCTCATTCAGGCTCTTGTAACCTTCTGACTGAATCGCCGAGAAGTGAACGAACACATCCTCACCGGACTGGCGCTGGATGAATCCATAACCCTTGGCGGCATTAAACCACTTGACTGTACCTTGCTCTCTGGCCACTTCTTCTGCTCCTAATCGATCATAGAACGGCGGACTTCCCGTCCCGGAAAGCTACTTGTCACACCCAGTTTCCCTGCCGCGCCACAAAAAAAGGCCGTCGGGCAGTTGCCCGGCAGCCTCTTCGAGACTCGTCAAAAGGAACACAAGAGCAACAAACGCACCAGCACGGTACCACGAATCCCCTCAAAATACAATCCCTACCTGAGTACTTTTTGGGGTGATCTCCCTAAGCGCTCTCGCGTAACCCCAGCTCCTCGCCGACGGGGCAACTCGTGGCTAAGCGATACCAAACGCCTCTGCCAGCAACTCGTACGACCGTCGGCGGTCGGCATGGTCGTGCATCATGGTGGTGATCATGATCTCTTCGACGCCCGCCTGCGCGGCTAGTTCGCTCACTCTCGCGCGAACCGACGACGGCGAGCCGATGAACGTCCGCTGCCGGTTGTAGCGAATGATCTCGCGATCCTCCGTCGTGTAAGGATAATTGGTAGCTTCCTCGACGCTCGGAAATCGCGCGCTCCTGCCCTGCCGAAATCGCAGCAGCGTCAGCTCCAGTGGACGCGCCAAAACCTCCGCCTTTTCATCCGTTTCGGCGCAAACGGCGGACACGCCCAGGAGCGCCTGCGGCTTCGCCATTCCAGCCGATGGACGGAAGTTCTCCTGATAGTCGCGCAGCGCTCTTACGGCGAGCACAGGGTTGATGTGGTGCGCGAAGGCAAAGCCCAATCTCCAATGCGCCGCGAGCGCCGAACTAAAGTCGCTCGATCCCAGCAGCCAAACGTCCGGCGGCGGCACGTCGTCCGGCATGGCCCGAACTTGCTCAAATGGATGGTTTTCCGGGAAGCCGCCGTCCCCAGCCCCATCGTGCCGCACCGCGCTCGATAGTCCCAGAAATGCCAGCAGCTCATCCAGGCGCTGCGGGAAATCCTCAGCGCTAAGCGCCTCCCGCGACCGCCTCAAGGCCAGCGCCGTCAGCGAATCAGTACCGGGCGCGCGTCCCAATCCCAAATCAATGCGCCCAGGATGCAGCGCTTCTAGCACGCGAAAAGCTTCGGCCACGTGCAGCGGCGCATGGTTCGGCAGCATCACGCCGCCCGAGCCCACACGAATGCGCTTGGTCACCGACGCGACGTGTCCAATCATCACCTCCGGCGTGGAGCTGGCTATCAGCTGCGTATTGTGGTGCTCGGCCAGCCAGTAGCGCGTATAACCCAACTCGTCGGCCAGCCGCGCTAAGTCCAGCGTGTTCCGCAGCGCCTCCGAACTGGTTGATCCGGACGCCACCGGCGAAAGATCCAGCACAGACAATCGATACGACGTCTTTTGGGACAAAGGCTCCTCGTACCCGTTGCAAAGTCGCACGCCTGCCTCAGAACCGTGCGCAGCGGTGCAAACGGCGTCCCTTTAGGATAGCAGCACCTCCGCTTAGAATCTCACCTCCGCGCCATGCGGAGTGCGGCGGCTTGCCGCCGCTGGTTTGCGCAGGCGCCGCGCACTCGCGGCTACGCGCCATCGCCTGGCGCTTCTTCACCTGGGACTTCCGTACTACGCAAATGTGCCTAGACGGCTACAGCATGGCGCAGTTCGCTTCTGGTACATTAGCCATTCACTGAGGAGTCGTGCACTTAGCGAAGAACCGAGGGAACTCTGCAATGGGTGACAGTGCGAATTTACCGTTTTGGCGCTGGGACCGCAAATCTCTGGAGCGCGCGATGGGCCAACGCCGCGCTACGGATCGCGATGCTGCGTCGGTGCACTCCAGCGGGCAAACGCCGGAACGCCGCAAGCGCCGCCGAGCGGTGATCTCCGCGCCGGTGCGCGTGCGCAGCGCCGAAGCCGCCAACGTCATCGAGGAAATCTCCACCACGCTCGACGTCTCGCGCACCGGCTTTCTCTTCGCCAGTGCGCGCGCCGATTTTTCGCCGGGAATGACGGTCGCGGTCACCTTTCCCTACAGCAAATCGCCCGTTGCCGCTCAGGCCGAACGTCCCGGCCGCGTGGTGCGAGTCCGTGAAGAGGCTGCGGGCTGTTTTGCCGTAGCCGTCGCGTTCGAGCCTTCGGGGTTGAGCGTGGACGCGTCTGTCGCCGCCGGCCTGGAACGCGCTTTCAACCTGGCATCCTCGTCCGACATTCCGGCCGCCGCGCCCAAAGCCGCAAAAAAAGAAAAAGAAGCGGAGCGTCCGCTGGTGATCGTCGTCGATTCCGATCCGGGCGTGCGCGATCTGCTTCGAACTTTCCTCACCGAGCAAGGCTACGAAGTGATGGCTTTGCACAGCGCGCGACAAGCTCACGCGCTGCTCGATCAAATGCTTCCCGCGCTGGTGATCGCCGAAATCGAAGGCCACGACTTGCCCGGTTACGATCTCTGCGCGCGCATCAAATCCACGGAGCGTTTGCGCGACGTTCCTGTGGTGCTGACCACGCAGTCCGCGTATCCGAGCGATTATTCCAACGCGCATTCGCTAGGCGCGGTCGTCTGCATCGCAAAACCGTTTCGTATGGAGCGCATTCAGCACGTGGTCAGGCTGCTCGCTCCAACGGACGCGGCGCGTCGCTAAACCGGTCCGCCCAGCCCCGGTAAACGCGACCGCCGCGCCGCCCCACGCCCGGCTCCGCCTCACTCCGCAGTAGCCGCCGATCGCGGCCAAGTACAGCGAGCTAGAATAGTTTCGTGCTGAGGCGCTCCTGTGCGCCCCACACCTCATATCTAAAACGCGTTGTCATTCTGAGGGGCGTTTTTCGCCCCGAAGAATGCCTCTTCGATTTCACCGCGCACCAACCACAAGAGCTGCTCGCCCGCGATGCTGTACGTTGGTACAGGTGACTCCGACGTAGCATAGGCTCCCGTCAGCGCCACATATCCACGCCGGCGCGCGGTAGAATCAGCTCATGCAATGCCCCAAATGCGGCTCCGAGGCTCGCGACGTCGCGCGGTTCTGCCCGCGTTGCCACACCACGCTGCGCTTCGAGTGCCCATCGTGCCATCACGAGCAGCGCCAGGGCGGCAAGTGCGAAAAGTGCTGCGTCGATTTCCTGAAGTATCTTTCCGCCATGGTCGCGGTAAAAAAAGCAGAATCCGACGCCATTCACGACCGAGTCGAGCAGCGCTCCAGCCTGATCAGAAACGTGCTGCTTCTTCCCTTCGACATGGGCTGGTCGTTCGTCCGATCCTTACGCGGTAACGCCCGCAAAAGCACGCGCTAGCAACCACGCCCCGCCATGTCGGACCTGCTCGAATGCCCGAAATGCGGCCATCCCAATTCCAAGCTGGCATATTTTTGCAACAACTGTCACGCCCTCCTGATTCACCGCTGCCCGAATTGCTGGCACGAGCAACGCGTGGGAATCGTCTGCAAAAAGTGCGGGGCGAACATGGTGCTCGCGTCGGAGGCGGCCTATGAAACATCCATGGCCGAAGATGTGCGCAGCAAGCGTGACAAAGCCACCGCTCGCGCCCTAACCGTCTGGCAAATCGCGCTGCTTCCCTTCACCAGCCTCGCCGGATTGCTGTGGATGTTGGTCGCTAAGCTTTTCGGGCTGCTTCTTTTCGACCGCTGGCCACTCGAGCCGAACGGCTTTCGCGTTCGCACCAATACTCGGAACTTGCTAAGACGTCTAGACGGCCGTAGGCGGCGTTCCGCTGCCGCCGCTCCGCGTAGCGCTCCCGTTCGCAATCGGGCAAACAAAAACGGCGCTGAGGTTGAGCCTCTTGCCCCGCGCGGATGAAATAACTTGGAGGGTTTAGTTCAGCTCATCCTTTGCGATGGCCCACTTCAAATCCGCCTCGATTCGCACATCCACTTCCGCTCGCACTTTCAACCGGCAAGGCTTTCCTTTCACTCCGTCCAGCCTGTTTTCCACGCGAATCTCGCGGTACATGTGATCCGCTTCCTGGATTACAATCTGCGCTCTTTCCGGTAGCGACGGATGCACCGGCGGAAGAAGTTTGTCCACATATCCGATCAACGTCACAGACGCCCTGCTGCTTTTTCCGTTCGGGGTTCCCTTCTGCAAGCTCATGTCGATCCCCCTCATCGTTTATCACGTTCGTGCACGAGGCATTAGATGAAGATCGGATATCTTCGGCATGAGGCCACATCGTTAGGGACGTTCCCTAGCTCTGTGTCGGGAAATATTTGCACGCGGCTGCGCGCGCTCCTAGTTGACAAATGCAAACTAGCAATCCTCCACAGGCGCCAGATCCACAAGGCGTTGTCATTCTAAGGGGCGTCTTCGCCCCGAAGAATCCCTCTTCCGGATCGGGGGAAATTGCGCAGCGCTCCCGCCCTACGAATGCCGAAAGTAGCGCGTCGGCGGATACAAGCCCGTGCGCGAAAATTCCGCTCCCAGCGCGCGCTTCACTTCCTGATACCAATAGTCAAATGTTCCCTCCGCCACGCCGACGATTCCGACGGCGCCTCGGTAGTCGGCGCCGCGCAGGAAGTACGCCTCGAAAAGTTTCAGCCGTCCCTTCCATTCCGGACGCCGCAGCGCGCGCCGGCCAATGCGCTCAAAGTCGGCCACGTACTCGCACGCGCGAGCGCGGGTCGGTCGCCACTGATAGCCTTCAGAGGGCGTATCGAGATGAACCGACCGAACCGCGCCGCGCGAGTCCGCGAGCCACTCTCGCAATCCTCGGTAACGACCATGGCAAACGTCAAAAACCTCTGTGGCTTTCATCGTTTCACCATCCTCGCCCGCGCCGCACGCACACGCCGCGTGCGCCCGAGCCCAAGTCTTCAAAAGTGGCCCTTGGAACTTTTCACGTCATCGAAACTTTCAGCGCCGCGTCCGCGCACCATGTGTAGTCCGCATCGATGCGCACTGCCTCGTATAGAGCCAAATCAACCGCTGCGATTCAGAACGCGCCGTCATTCTGAGAGGCGCGCTTTTTTTCGAAGAATCCCTCTTCGCGGCGCGCAAAACCTCGCCGGCCAATCGCAGTTCAATTTTTCCGCGGCGGCTTCGCGGTGTTCGTCAACACGTCGCTAACTCCCCAGACGTCACTCGCGCGCGTAATCTCCTCTTCCACCGCGTCCAGGCACGCGTCGTAACATTCGCGCCACCCGGCCATGTATCCGCGCGCGTACTCGTCCGCAAGCCGTTGTCGATCGCGGTGCGCGCGGTTCATCTCAAACGCCTGCGCGCGTTCGATTCGTGGCGCGCGCAGCGCCACGCGCATGCGGTACGAAAATTCGCGCAGCCCGCGCAATACCCAATGCAGCGGCGCCGGATAATAAATGCCCACACGCCGCGGCGGTTCGTACCACGCCATGCGCCATCCTTCCGGAACGATGCCCCCATGTCCCACTTCCTTGCGCAATTGCAATCGCGTTTTCATCAGCGTTTCCCTTCTTCCGCCTCCGCCGCGGTTTTCTGTGCCTTGGTGCGAACTTCCGTGCGAATTTCGGGTCCGGCGCCCACGAACAATTCGCGCCGCACCTCGTTATCGCGTTCCGCGCGCATGCGCTCCTGCTGCAAACGCGCCTCGGCGATGGCCAGCCACGAAGTCCGCGGCTCTTGCACTCGCACTCGCGGTACGCGTCCAGGTTCCGCAAATAGATTTCGCGTCTCGTGGCGCAACTCGTTTAGATTTCGTTTTTGCATTTCACCTGAACGGGAAGGGGTCAGGTTTTGCTGTTGCCGTTCAAAATCTTGTGGATTTCGGTTTTCGTCGCGGTTTGTATTTCTTTTTATCGATTCTTCTACCGATGAACTACTTATCCGCAACGGAAGCTGCGTGTTTTCCGAAAGTTCGCTGCCTCCTGCCACGCAATCTTGCGTATCCCCCTCCGCACAATTGCGTACCCCGCCCGCAAGTTTGCGTAGCCGCTCCGACGCTCGGCGCAGCCTCTCGACGTTTCCGGCTTCGGCAGAATTCCGCGCCTGCCCGTGTTTCTTCGCCTTAGTGATGCGTACAATCAGCCCTCCCATGACTGCTTTCGTCTGTATATAGCCGCAGCGGCGCAGCGCACTCATCCACCGCTCCAGCGTGCGAACGTTGAACCCGGTCTCCTCCTCAATTTCCCGATAGCTGACCGGCGCGCCTCCCAGCACCCATCCGGTCGCGCCGGTTTGGTGCGTCTGTCGCAGCACTAACCACGCATAGAGCCAAACGGCCGAGCCCATCCGTTCGTAGTGCCGCGCTTCGAAAAGCACGCCCCGCAGCCCGGTATTAAAGTCCTTGCCACGCATGATGGTTTGCTCCGTTGCGCTGCGTCTCCGCGCAAAAATCTCAAAGTGCGACTACTTACGCCCCAACTGCCGCCCCGCGCGCGCCGACATACGGCGCGCTAAGTTGTACTGCCTCTGCTATATAACCAGTTACGTAATGCGACTGGATAATTCCTGCTCGGTAAAGCGCGCAAAAATTATTTTTCTTTTCCTGGCGTGGACGCCGGTCTAGCATCCGCGCACTCGCTGCATCGCCTTTCACAATTTTCATCGGCGCTCGCGCCGAATACGCAATGAAGCCCGTGAGCACGGAGGCTAGGGGCCATGGAAACCAAAACGTTGCCGGATGGCTATCTCGACGTGTGCTCGATCGAAGCGCTTGAATCTTTGGAGCTTGCGCGTCTGAACAAGGCCGCGAACCTTCGCGGCGAAATGAAAGAAGTTCTGAGCCGCTGGATGGAAGCCGAAGTGGACGCCAAGCTCGCGCGCTGGATGCTCGAAAAGCGTCGCTCGCAGCAATTTCGCGCCGGAGGAACTGCAAGACTCGCGCTCGGGCAAGCCGGGCTCGGCAGTTCCACCCGAGCCCTACTGCCTCCCGCGCCTCATCCGCGCGCAGCACCCGCGCCGCTAGCGCCCCCAGCGCAAACTGCGTTGGTACGCTCCATCCGCGATTCTGGCACCGCTGCAGCCGTCGCTTCGCGCGTAAGCCGCCCGACAAAAACGCCTCGTCCAGAGAGGCCGCCCGCAATTCCAGGAGACGCGGCTGCCACAACCGTGCATACCAGCAGCACGCTGGACGATCCGCCGTCACGAAGTGCTCACACTTTCCGCGAAACGGGCGATCTGCTTCCCGCGGATGACGCCATTCTGGCGCTCGGAGTGACGCCCGCTGCACGCGCACATCACCACGCCGGAGCGTTGCCGCAGATTCGGCGCCTCGCGAAAGTGCTTCCGGCTCGCGCGCGACGCGGTTGATCGTCCGCTCACCTGCTGCGTCCGGCAGACGCGCTTCGGCGCCCCGCTTAAAGCGCGAGCTTCCCGCCGGATTTGCAGTAATGCCCAGCTCGCCTGCGCCGTTCGCTAGACGATCTTCAACCGTGCTCGTAAGCCGCGAACCCGCCATCGAGTTCGCCGTCATCGGATGAACTGGCTGTAAGTGGGACCGGGCGTCCGCGGCCCGACAACGCAGCCATCGCGCCCCCGGCGCAACATCGACTGCACGTCCAAGTCGAGATGTCCGAAGCGAACCTGCCAAGCCTCCGCGCGGCGAAATTGCTCGGCGCTCGCGCGAACCGCGATCGATCACTCGCGCACCCGCTGCGGCTATGGCCGTTCGCGCGGAGGTTCGCGCACCCGCACCGTTAGCCACGCGCGCTTCATCGGCGTGCATCACGCGCGCCCCCCGCCGGATGGCTCCGACTAGGCGCAGCGTAGTCAACGCGACCCCGCATTTCGCCCGTGCGGCTTCGGCTTTCCGCCGGGGGCCGGCGTCCCTCGGCAGTACGTTCACCCTTGGATTTGCGCGAACTCTGCTAAGCGGCGACACCCCAGCCGCAAACACGACCCGCCGCTCCAATCGCGTATTGTTCCCGCAGCCAAGCTTTTCTCTCCGCCACTCATCGCTCAACTTCACGCCCTCGCCTCCGTTCGCCGCCGAACGTAAGTATTCATTCGAAACAACGAGCGGGAATGTTAAGTAGTGAGGCCGCGTGGGGTACTCGCCGGCACGCCAAATAGTCGTGGAACGCTCGGCGAGGTGGAACGCAGGCACTCATGTGACGTTGGGCGACGGTGGATGGCAGGCATTCATGCAACCCCAAGCGGTCGGACGGCAAGACACTTGTGCAACGTTAGTCGGCGGAGAGCAAATCGCTCATGCGCTGCTGGGCGGCGGTGAAAAGCAAGACACTGATGCAACGCTCCGCACGAATGGACGCCAAAGCGCTCGGATGGAAGTTTAGGGCGCTCGCGGAAGGCGGGGCAGAAGGCTAGGGTAGTCGTGTCCGTGCCGTCGCACAGTGCGAGGCAGTCATCGAACTCGAAGCACTCTTGCGACGAGAGGCGGCCCTGAAACCCGGTGCGCGAGACGAGTTAAGCGATGGCGTGCGCCTCGCGGAAGCGAAGTCGGCCACTCGTTCAGTCGTGCCGAATAAAACAATGGTACGGACACAACCATCAATAGTTGAGCGCCTTGACAGCTCGACGGGCCGCGCGGAGCGAACATATACACGGAGGTATGTCAGACCAATACAACGCGTACAGACCCGACGGTAGCCGAAATTTCAGTTAGAATCGCAGCGCAGGCCAAAGTTTACGCATGGCGCGGCCGAATTTGCCAAACCACTCACGTCATGCAGGCGAAGAAAGCGAAGAATCCGCGAATCCAGACAAACGTAACATTCGGGTCCGACTTCCGGGGCGCGACTTCGCGGCGACCGGCAGAATTAGTGACAGGTCTGAGAACTACGCGCCCGAATCGGCTAATCTGATACTACGACCCACGCGTTTTTCTCTCGGCTTCGATCAGCTGGACCAGATGGTCCAGCATCGCACGGGAAAACGAGATTCGATGCTGACGTTCGGTTCTGAGGGTCAGTGCTGAGATTCGGCGCTGAGGTACTGATCGAGGCTTTCGTTGGCGCGCCGGAGGATTTAACTTTCGCAAGCGCAAAGCTCGAAACGGCAATTCACGAATGCGTGCGATCCGCGGGAGCACATCGCAAGACGTCCGCGCCTGCCGTCCGAACAAGCCTGGAAGCGTTCGCCTGAATGCTCGGGACAAGCCTCCGGCGTCAGAACAGGTGGTTTGCGCGCTTCACGAAAATGACGAAACCCTAGAAAAACAACTCTCGAACCTGAACCGAATCCTAGGGACTATATGGATTACGCGAAGCGCAGGCGCAAACTCACAAACCGCGCGCGACAAACACCAGCCCGAATCATCGAAGCACAAGCTTGCGAATCGGCACGGTTACAACTAGCGATCAACAAGCTGCATGGCGAGACGGCCGAGCACCAACCACAATACAGTATGGAAATTACGTGCGAGGAGTGCGCGGCGGCCAGGTTTCCAGCAGCTGCTCTTTGCGGTAAATCATGGCGTTGATGTCATACGGAGCGAGCTCGATGCTGTGACCGTGCGTGATCGCGTCAGTGGGGCATGCTTCGACGCAGTAGCCGCAAAAAATGCAGCGAGAATAGTCGATGTTGTACGTTTTTGCATAACGCTCGCCGGCGGAAATGCGCTGCTCTGCGGTATTTTCAGCGGCTTCGATGAAGATGCAATTGGCCGGACAGGCGGCAGAGCAGAGAAAGCACGCCACGCACTTTTCGAGGCCGTTCTCGTCGCGCTGCAGCACATGGATGCCGCGATAGCGGGGTTGAACGCTCGGCGCCGTCTCCGGAAAATTCTCCGTGGTCGTTTTGCGGAGCATATTCCGAAACGTGACGCTGAAGCCCTTGATTAGGGCGCTAAAAGTTTCCGCGACTTCTCCAATGACGGATGGCATGTACACTCACTTTACCAAATTCGACTTAAAGCGGCAACGCATACGCGCAACCGAAGCTAACCTTGACCAGTGCGCGATTTTGTTCCCAACTGCATTTCTCCAGCGGGCGCTGGTTTACGCAGCAGCGGGCTTTTGATAGCCTTCCGATGGGGCTTGCTGGCACTTACGAATGGCTTCCCGCCTTCCGATGAGCATTATCACGAGTCGCGAAAATAAATGGCTGAAGCTTTTCCGCGCCGCTCTGCGGGGTTCGGGTCCGGAAACCGGTGAACCCATCGGCGTCGAAGGCCCCAAGTTGGTTGAGGACGCACTGCGCTCCGGTTTGGAAGTTGAGGCGCTGCTGGTAAGCGAATCCGCCGAACGTCACGCCGAATCGATCTTGCGCGCCGCTGGCGAGACGGATGCCGGTATCTCGCGTTCCCGAATACTGCGCACCACCGATAAGCTGTTTCGAAGCGTTTCCGGAACTGACGCCCCGCAAGGTGTGGCTGCGCTGTTTCAGCCACGCGACTGGACTCTCGAAGACGCTCTCCGCGGTGCAGGCGAGATGCGCGAAGCTGCGCCCCTGGCCGTCGTGCTGGCTGAAATCCAGGACCCCGGCAACGTAGGTACGATTCTGCGATCGGCCGAGGCGTTCGGCGCAACTGGAGTTGTCTCCACGCGTGGCGCCGCCGATCCTTGGTCGCCCAAAGGCCTGCGTGCATCTGCAGGCGCCGCTCTGCGACTTCCAGTGCTGCGCGGCATGGCCATACCGGTGTTGCTGGCACAATTGCGCATGGCCCGCGTGAAAATCTACGCCACCAGCGCGGCATCCCACGCTGACGCGAGCGATCGAGGCGCTTTCGCGGCGCAAGCCGACCTGCGGGAGCCTGCCGCAATCTTCATCGGCAACGAAGGCGCAGGCCTATCCCAGGAAATAATTCGTGCCGCGGATGCGGTGATCAGCATCCCAATCCGCGCGAATGTAGAATCGCTGAATGCAGGAGTGGCTGCCTCGATCGTGCTTTACGAGGCCGCCAAGCAGAGGCAATCGGAAGTGCGCGTTTGGACCAAGTAGCCGCGAGCCACAAATCAATGGGACTATTTCAAGCGATCGAGCCTGAAGAAGAACCGCTAGCCGGGCGTCCGCTCGCCGATCGCATGCGTCCGCAAACACTCGACGAATTTGCGGGCCAAGAAGAACTGCTCGGCCCCGGCAAGCCGCTACGGGTGCAGATCGAGCGCGACGAGCTCGGCTCGATGCTCTTATGGGGTCCTCCCGGCTGCGGCAAGACCACGCTCGCGCGCATCATTGCCAAGCGAACCAAATCGAATTTTGTCCCTTTCAGTGCGGTACTCTCCGGCATTAAGGAAATCAAGGACACGATGGCCAAAGCCGAAGCCGCGCACCGCTACGGCCACCGCACCATCGTATTCGTCGACGAAGTCCACCGATTCAACCGCGCGCAGCAGGACGCATTTCTCCCACACGTCGAGGCTGGAAATATTCTTCTGATCGGTGCCACCACCGAAAATCCCTCGTTCGAAGTAAACGCGCCGCTGCTCTCGCGCATGAAAGTCTACGTGCTGCGCCCGCTCTCGACAGAACAAGTGATCGCGCTGCTGCAAAAGGCGCTCGCCGATCCGATTCGCGGCCTGGGCAAAGAGCGCGTCGAAGCGAGCGCCGCCATCCTCGAACGCATCGCTGTGCTCGCCAATGGCGACGCGCGTTCCGCGTACAACACGCTCGAAGCTCTCGTGCTCGGCACCGAGGCGGACGCCACCGGCCGCCGCATTCTCTCTGAGGCACGCCTGGAAGACGTGCTGCAGAAAAAGCTGCTGCCCTACGACAAGGCTGGCGAGGAGCATTTCAACCTGATCTCCGCGCTGCACAAGTCCGTCCGCAATTCCGATCCCGACGCCGCTCTCTATTGGCTCGCCCGCATGCTTGAATCCGGCGAGGATCCGCTCTATCTCGCGCGCCGCATGGTGCGCATGGCCAGCGAAGATATCGGCCTCGCCGAGCCCGGCGCACTGGCTGTGACCATCGCCGCGAAAGAAGCCTTCGAGTTCATCGGCCCGCCGGAAGGCAATCTGGCTCTCGCCCAGGCCGCCGTCTATCTCTCGCTCGCGCCCAAGTCGAATTCCCTTTACACTGGATACGGAACCATACAGGAAGATTTGCAGCGAACCATCGCGGAACCGGTTCCTCCGCATGTTAGAAATGCGGTGACCGGACTCATGGGCCATATCGGATACGGCAAAGGCTATCAATACGCGCACGACGCGGCGGAAAAAGTGACCGATATGACGTGCCTGCCCGAAAGCCTCGCCGGACGCACCTACTACAAGCCGAGCGATCAGGGGTTCGAGGCGCGCATACGGCAGCGGCTCGAAGAAATCCGCCGAATCCAGAAGAAGTCGCGACAGACCGATGAGCGCTGACACTTCGCGCCGGCGCACGCGCCCAACTGTGACCTCGGCTAATCGCACGCGTTCAACACAATTTCTCGCGCGGCTTTTGCGGCCCGCTGCGCTTGCGTCGGGAATGGCCGTGGCGTGTTTCGCGCCGGCCTTGCGCGCACAGTTTGTTTCGCCTAAGACCGTCATCAACCAGGACATCAGCGCGTTCGATATCTCGACGCACAACGATATTGCCTACGCCGTTCCGCACCGCAAATTCATCCAGAAGTACATCCTCGACCGCGACGACATCTTCATCGCCAACCCCAGCAACGGCAAAATCAACCGCATCGTGGACGCCGACAAATTCCTCCCCGCCCCGCCGATCGAGGGCTATGTCGTCAATTCCCTCTCGTGGTCGCCGGACGGCAAGCGCATCGCCGTCAACATAACCATTGAGCCAATCCCGGCGCGGCTCCAAGAGCGGCTCGAAGCCAAAAAGCACAAAGACAAAAAGAAGCGAGACGACCAGTCCGATGATGACGATGACAGCGATTATCAGCCGCCGCCCAAATCTCAGCTTGGCGGCAGAATGGTTGCTCTGTTCGACGCTGAGGGCAATCCGATTCAGGTGACCGGATCGAAGTCCGGTTTCATCGAAAACGCTACGAACGCTACTTGGCTCGCGGACGATCAGAGCGTCGTGTACATGTCCGGAGCGCAGATCATGCGCGTGCGCCCGGCGGACGGCGCCACCACTAAACTTTTTGAAGGCCACGAATTCCAAGCCATCGCCTGGGACGCGCCTCATAATCGCGCCTTCGCAATCGGCGAAGACATTACCGTGCAAGGCGGCCTTGCGCTCGTCGAACTCGGCCTGCTTCACCAAACCGTCGCGCCTCTCGCGCAGCTAACCAGCTACCGCAGTTCGCTGGTTGTTTCGCCGTCGGGATCGAAGGTAGGTTTTTTCGAAAATGGCGACACCATCGAAGTGATCGACGTTGCGAATCCTTCCAAACCACTTTTCGCCAACGCCGGCCTGGGATTTTTTCAGTTCGGACCGAATGAGCGGCGAGTCTTGCTAAAACGGGGACCGCAGGGACAATCAAACGATCTGGTCTGGGTGGGATTGCATGACGATAGCTTCACGCCCGCGCTGCACGACCTGGAATATCACGCCTTCCAAATCGCGCCGGACGGCAATTCGGTGGCCGTCACTGAACCAGGCAAGCGCGTACTGAAGATTTTTTCTCTGGAATAATTACGGTTGGTATTGCGCCGGTGAGAACTACCACGCATCCCGCGGCGCCGCCGGCCACCTCTCGTGTTTCTTACTGCAGCCGAAACCGCTTGATGTGCTCTTTCAAGATGCAGGTACTCATTACCACCAGCAGGCCCGCTCGACGAGCTTTTTCGGCCGCTTCCGCGTGCATCACGCCTTCCTGCATCCATACGGCGCGCGCCCCGATGCGGATCGCCGCGTCCACGATTTCCGGCACGAATTCCGAACGCCGGAAAATATCCACAATGTCGATGCGCTCCGGAATGTCCTCCAGCCGCGCATAACACTTTTCGCCTAAAACTTCCGATTCAGCGGGATTCACGGGGATCACGCGATAGCCCGCGGTCTGCAAATATTCCGCCACTCCGTAGCTCGGACGAAACTTCCTGCTTGAAATTCCCACTACCGCAATCGTTCGGCTGGTCTTCAGGATTTCGCTAATCGGGTCGCCCACGGGCATCTGCTCGCGAATGCGGTTGATGTCATTGCTTTCGGCCGAATTATTCATTCCGATGCGCTCCCTCGAATTGGTGATCTGATCTTGCCGAAAACACAGGCGTGTCCACGCGCAGATAGCCCTGGGCACACAATCAGACGCTGAATTTTCGATCTTGGCTGAAAGCAGGCTGAAAAGCGCTGCAAGCCCTGCCCGCGGATGCCCCTTGAACACGCATTGTAATGGAATCCGCCGCAAAGGGAAGCAGGAAATGCACAGAAGTAGCCGTAAAATCTTTGAAGTGCTGCGCGTACTATCGCGGCTTACGAGACGGCCGACTCGGGCGACGCTCCTTCGCGCCGCCGCTGCTTTTCGGTCGCGCAACTCGCTTGCGGCTGGTTTCTTTTCCGCTGCTGGCGCGCACGATTGTGCCCGCTTCGTGCGCGGAAATCTCCTTGCGCTGCCCGGGCGCGAGCGAGCCCAGCTCTAAGCCCCCGATCCGCACGCGTTTCATTTTCTCCACTGGATGGCCGGTCTGGAAAAGACGGTTGCGCAACGCGTCGCGCCGCGCCTCCGAGATTTCCACCTCGTACCACGGCGCTTCTTTCGCGCGCAGGCGCTCGATCTTGGCGCCGGTCGCTCGCGACAAAGTTTCGATTTCCGCGAAGGTGAGCAGCGACTTCAGCTTGATCTGATACATCTGCGGGATATCGTGCGCCCGCAAAAATTTATTCGCCAGGTCGCCGTCAGTGGTAAGCAGTAGCAAGCCCGAAGTGTGAAACTCGAGCCGGCCCACCGGGAACACGCGCTCCGGAACGCCGTACAAAAATTCCCGCAATGACGCGCGCCCCTCCGGATCGCTCAGCGTCGACACCACTTCCGTGGGCTTGTGAAACGCGAGATATACTCGCTCCTGCTGATCCTGCAGCAGCTTCCCAGCAACTTTGATGTGATCGCGCGAAGCGTCGGCCTTCGTGCCCAGCTCGGTCACCACGCGTCCGTTGACCGTCACCATCCCTGAGGCGATCATTTCTTCGGCGTGCCGCCGCGAGGCTACTCCGGCGCGCGCAATAATTTTCTGTAGTCGTTCTTCCATGAGTTTGTGCCGCGGAGGTGAGCAGCGTCATCCACAGCTTAACGGAATTCGCGCGAATCGCGAAATGCTACGGCGCTGTGCAGTGGCACGACTTCCACAGCCGGTCGAAAAACGCCTTCGCAGTTGGATCCACGGGCAGAGTGCCGGAATAAGACGGAGCTGCGCCACCGAGATCCACCACCGCCACCAGTCCCGCCGAATTATGAAAATTGAAGACGAAATTTGGAGTTCCGCTGCTCGAATCGTTCGGCTTCAACTGCCCTGCTTCGCAATGGAACTTCGCGCCGTAAACGCTCTGAAAGAATGCGGGCACGGACATCTCGATTCCCAAGTCCCCCTGATAAACCAGCTTGTCGCCGCTCCAATCCAAACTACCGCCCTTCCCCGAGGGCAGCCGAAAGTTCACGTGAGTCGGAGCAGGTGGATTAGCAGGCGCAGCCGCGGGCGCAGGCTGCGGCGGTACAGGCGGAGCGCTCGCAGGCTTCGGGCTGAGTCGAGTCGTCGCAAATTGGATGAACTTGGTCGGATGCGCCGGCACGTCCACCGAGCCCGTTTCACCGCTCGGCAGATCCACCACCGCAAATCGCAGGCGCCGATCCTCCGGCTTCGCTTGGTAATCGAAAATATTGCGCACTCCATACTTTTTCCACGATTGCAAGCTGGCGTCGGTCACCGGCCCCGACAAGTTCTTCGGGTAAAACGCGAAATTGTCGCCGGCCGGGTCAAATTCGCAAATGGCCACGTGCGCATCGATTCGCATCGACTGCCCGTCGGGCTCGAGCGTCAACGCGTTCGGCGAAACAGTCAGCAGATAGCGGATGTTTGCCGAAGGCCCCTTCGCGTCCGGAGGCAGCGCGGCCACACTCATGCCGATCGCGCTGGACGGCAGCGGATCGCGGCACACGTCCTTCAGCAACTTGACTGGATCTTCATGCTTCATCAAGACGGCCGAATCCGTGGCGATGAATCCTCGGCGGTAATTCAGACTCACTCCGTGAACGGTCGTTTTGACGGATATCTTGTGAAACTGATTGTCCCACTTAATGCCGGTCGGATAATACGAAAGCTCGTAGTAGGAAGAATCCTCTTTGAGCGCCTGGAAAACGCATCCCGACAAATCGTTGGTGTTCTTGCACGTTCGCCCGCCGGTCTCATCGGCCACTTCGTCCATCGTGGCCTGGGAATTCAGACGCAGCTGGTTTTCGCGGCTCAGCCCACCGGCAAATCCGGCGGGGCTGCTCGTCGCCGCCGTGATCCCGTTCTCAGCGGAATATGCTTGATCCGTTTCGAGGCCGCGCGCATCGACGGGATAGACGGCGACGCCCGCATCCATCAGCGACGCAGCAGCTGCTTGCACTTTGTCTTCGAAAGAACCGCTGCCCATGAACGGATCGCTGCCAAAATCGGAATCCGGTTCGATCCAGATCGGAAACGCCTCTGAAAACCAGATCACATTTTTCCGTCCCGGATATCCGCTCAAATATTTAGCGATTTCCCGCATCGCGTCGGCCGTTTCCGAGACGCGCTGTTGCGTCATCTCCAAATATTGGGTTTTCTCGAAATTTTGGAGCGACTGGACCACCGACGCGGGCGCTTGCGGATCAGCTTCCTGCAGCTGGTTGGACGCACTGTTGGCATCGTCCTCGGGATATTTCTCCGTATCCATCCCGCTGGCGCTAATGCGCTCGACGGCTGTCCGCAGGATGGTTGGGTCGGTCGTAAAATTCTGCACCACTTGCAGGCCATCCCCCAGCAAAAACACTGCCACGGGTGTATCTGGCGGAATTTTGTGGAGAAACAGGATCATGTAATGTCGAATCTGCATCCGGTGCACGGTCCCGGTGTTCAGCGCGTCCAGCAAAATCACGGTTGGCGCGAACGTCGGCGCTCTCATATTTCGATTGGAGAACAAGCCCGGAATCTGCGGCGCTCGCGGGTTGTTTGCCGCCGCGCGGATCGATGAATCTACAAACTCGAATCGCGAGATTTCCTGCGGCACGCCGCGGTCTTCGTACACCTTAAAGTCTTTCTCGCTCAGTCCTCGGACCACATCGCCGTGCGAATCCGTGGCTACCACATCGACGGTAATCAGCCGCGTATTGGCCTTCAGCGCGTTTTGGCGGGAAGGAGCCTGCGCCCATGATGCAGACGGCGCAAGCAACGCAAATGACGCGACCAGCGGCAACAGAATTGACGAGCGCATGGCATACCTCTCTGTCTGGTCTGACTAAACGAGCAGTCCTGTACCGGGTGGCGGAATTATATGCATAACGAACTATAAAGATACTAGAACGTACTGGCGGCTGTGGCTAAATTACCCTGCTCGAAGGCGGCTATTGACCTGGCTCAGGAGTTTTCCGATGGCCCTGCTGTCGCGGCGCGCGATTGTTCCGCTGACGTCGAATTATCGTCGCCCAGCTCCGCCAGATCGTTGGTGTCGCCAGATTCGAGGATTGCGGCGGCTTCCGCAGTCGCGGGTTCGGCCGCTTCCGCTGAATCGCTCTCCACTGTGCTTGTTGGTTGCGCCTGTATTTCCGGCTCGCTCGGAGCGATCCCCGCATCCGACCCCAGCGCCGCCTGCGCCAGTTGCTCGAACTCTTTCAGGCTGGGCAGCTCGTCGAGATCGGAAAGCCCGAAGCGCATCATAAATTGCTTCGAGGTGCGGTACAGGATCGGCCGTCCGATCACTTCCTTGCGACCCGCCGTGGTAATCAGGCGCTTTTCGAGCAGCGTCTTGATCACGCCACCGACGTTCACTCCGCGAATTTCGTTGATCTCCGGCGCCGTCACCGGCTGCTTGTACGCAATCACCGCCAGCGTTTCGAGCGCCGGCATCGTCAGCCGCAGCGGCGGCTGCAAGCTCTTGATGAATTTCCGCACCGCGTCGTGGTGCTGCGGCTTGGTGTAAAACTTCCACCCGCCCGCCACTTTGCGCACTTCGATTCCCCGCTCTTCGATCTGATACGCGGCGGTCAGCAGATCGAGCGCCGCCCGCGCGATCGTCTTTTCCACTCCCAGCGCATTGGCGATCTGATCGAGCGTGGCGGGCTCATCCGCCGCGTAAATAATTGCTTCGAGCGCCGCCTGAATCTGTTGTGGTTCGATGCTCACAAATATTGCTCCTCGATTTTAGCCATCGCGTCCGGCCCGGAAAAAACCGCGTCAAACATTTTGTGCTTGCGCAGCCCGATATCCGAAAAAAGATCGAGCTGAACCAGAATCACCGCCTGCATGCGCACCATTTCCAGCACCGCCAGCAGCGCCACGATCATGGCGTTGCGCGTGGCGCACGTGTCGAAAAACTCCGTCAGCGAAACGGGCTGGTCGCTGCCGATCAACCGCTGGCGCAGCCGGTCCATCATTTGCGCGATGGTTACCGTCTCATGGTGCAGCTGAAATTTTGGAACTTCCTTGCGGCGTTCCAGCACCTGCTGAAACGTCTTCACCAGGTCAAGCAGCGAAACAATCAGTTCGCCTTCCACCGCGTCGCCGGTATAAAGCTCGCGATCCGGCTTGGACCAGACGTTATCCTCGATCTGCTGCTTCTGGTACAAAAGCTGCGCCGCGTTCTTGAATTTCTCGTGCTCCAGCAGCCGGTGAACCAGTTCATCGCGGGGGTCCTGCTGTTCGTCCGGACCAGCCAGCGGATCGGCCGGCAGCAGCATCTTCGATTTGATGTGAATCAGCGTCGCGGCCATGTAAATGAAATCCGCGGACACGTCGATATCGAGCGTTTCCAGCTGGTGCAGGTAATCGAGATACTGCTCGGTAATCTTGGCGATGGGAATGTTGTGGATGTCCATCTCCTGCTTGCGGATCAAATCCAGCAGAAGATCGAGCGGCCCTTCGTAAACCGGCAGGTTCACGCGATACGGACTTGCCACTTCACTTCCCTCCCGCGGCCTTTACGAGGGCCTCGTCTTCCGCGTGGAACTCAGAAAGCAAGTGATGGCGTTTGATAAAATCATATTCTCGCTGCTCAGCAACAGCCGCGAAATAGCCACTGGCGTCACCGTAGCCATTCACGTCGCTGCGATCCACCGCGCTGCACAGTAACATTTCAGTCGACCTCTGTCGCAATTCCTCGACAGGCAGAAGGCTTATATCACTCAGGTGCTTCGGCGAGTTCATCATCTGAACAATCGAACGTTGCGCCTCAGCACTAAAGTACTTCTCGTCCACCCGGCACTGCTGCTTAGTGGGCAGCGATTGTTGGCTTCCGGCCGGCAACGCTATCGCCAGCAACGCAAAACCAAGCACGGGAGTCCTCATCATTTGACCCTCCCCACGACTATTGGCGCCGATTCCACAATACAAGCGCTGGCTCGGTCGAACGACGCGCGCCAATAATCTCAGACTGCCCGCGCCTCGTCCCACCCGAAAATTGCGTTCCGCACCCGCTTCATCGTGCTCCGCGCCACCGCCTGCGCCTTCTTCGATCCGGCGTCGAGAATATCCCACACTTCTTGCGGCCGTGCCTCAAATTCCTTGCGGCGTGCCTGAATCGGCTCGATCCACTTCACCAGGTTTTCGGCCATGGCCTTCTTGCAATCTACGCAGCCAATTCCCGCCGTGCGGCAACCCTGGTCAGACCATGCAATTACATCCGGCGGCGAAAAAAGCTTGTGATACGCAAACACGGGACAAACTTCCGGCCGCCCCGGATCGGTCCGCCGCGCCCGCTGCGGATCGGTCAACATGTTGCGCGCTTTCGTGCGAATCTCATCCGGCGAATCGCTCAACCAGATGGCGTTCCCGTAGCTCTTCGCCATTCGCCGCCCGTCCGTCCCCGGCAGCCTCGGCGTCTCGGTTAACCGCGCATCTGGCTCATGAAGGACGGGCACAAACTGAAGCGCTGGTTTCCACACCGGGTCTGAGTTTAGGAGATTTTCCGCGCCGATCTGCGCTGCGACCTTGGGCACGGTGCGGACGATCCACTCCACCTCCTGCCGAGGCATTGGACGTATATCGACGTAAGGAGATGGCCCAGGATCATACGCAAACAGGAAGTTACGCAGAGTGAGCGCCGCACTGAAATTGGCGTCTTCCGAGAGCCATTCGCGCGACACCCGCCAGCTGTTGAGAAAATTGAATCTGCGTGCGACCTCCCTCGTGAACTCCACATGCGGCACCTGATCCTCGCCCACCGGGACAAAATCGGCGTCGTAAATCACGATATCGGCCGATTGCAGCAGCGGATAGCCCAAGAAGCCGTAGGTACCCAGGTCGCGGTCCTTCAAATTTTCAATCTGTTCTTTGTACGTCGGCACGCGCTCCAGCCACGAAAGCGGCGTG